>NZ_JBTNDD010000002.1:0-474786 GCF_054511195.1 Arthrobacter sp. Sr33
CAGCCAGCGACCACAGGCCCCGCCAACACGCCCAAAACAAGAAAATCCCACCGGACGCGAACTAGCCCATGACCTGGCCGCGAACCCGGCCATCATGAAAAATCCGGGCTAAACGTTCCAAAACCCGGTCCCTATTAGTTGATCAACAGCTGTCTATCCTGGATCTGCGAGGCGTCAATCACAACAGTTTTAGGCGCAGAAGGGGCCGTCCTGAAACTCAGCCACCCAGTCACCGGGTCCAGCACACTGCTAGCGGACGTGTTGACGTCATCGAGGACACTGTTTCGTCAGCGATCCCAACTCACGCACCAGTGCATACCAGCCGTACCGGTGGATCCGGCTTCTGATTCCATAGTAATTCTGGATGTGGTTCCTCGATTCACCGCATGTAGGCCGGTACCGGGTGCATGTGATGTACCCGTCCGACAGGTCCGCGACCTTTTCGTTCGTTCAACACCGTTCGAAGAGTCCAGATATGGTCGTAATTTTTGGGTTGTTGTTGCTACTGCTTGGGCTGACGGTTTGACGCACTGCTCCCAGTACAGGCCTTCCTCAGGTGAACGATGGGTGCCAACAATGGATTCGAGGCGAAGGGTCGACAATGGGGTCGGTACGGGAGGCTTTGTGCTTGTGGGTAGGTTGAGGAGCGATTTACTCCGCTGCTGTTCGAAGAAAATGCACCCACTGGTAGCTCGAACGTGAAAATTTTCATCAGACCGCATGCGAGGTAGATCAGACTGTCCGTGGTTTACCGTGTGTTCCCCGTCGGACCTTGAAGTTTCGAGGACCCGATAGTGATCCTCCGATGGTGAAGTCGAATGGAGACTGCACCAGATTCAAGCTAGGCGTTTACCTAATGCATATCGCGGGTTCTGCCGATGAAACTCATTTTGGAGCAATTAACCCGATCTGGCCTAGGGGGCGAAAGTCCTGCTGAGCTGTTTTCGCGGCCCATCCGTGGCCTAGCCTGTGACGAATTTTATAGTGAAAGAGAATCATGGTGCTATCAGTGCCCGGAGCCGCGGAAACTGGTTTCGATGTCGGGATTCTGGGTGAAAGGTTGATTATGGATATCCGTCAGAGCGTCATGGGGCTACTTTTGGTCGGAGCTTTAGCGGGAGTCGCCGGTTGTGGCGCGTCAGATGCCGGCAGTCCCGCCGAGCCGGGGATCACTTCCACCACGAGCATGGAGATGGAGACCGAGGAGACCAGCGCGGTCCCAGCCGAACCAACCGAGGAGGAAAGTGCCACCGAAGAACCGGTGGCAGTCGCCGAGGAAGTCGTCATCACTGTTACCTATTTTTCTTATCAAATATCCGGCCCGGTGACCCCCGGCGCCGAGGTGACGGTCGTGAACAAAGATTCAGCTGCCCATACGGTAACTTCGGACCAGGAGGGGATGTTCGATTCCGTCTTCGGCCCCAACGAGACTGTCACCTTTACCGCCCCCAGCGAACCCGGGGAATACTCCTTCATCTGCACCTACCACCCGGCAATGGTCGGTACTTTAGTCGTCGAGGGATAAGCCCCTAGACACCTGTTCGAGCCTGCAGCGCGGTGGCGATGGGTTTGGCTCCCGTGGTGGTAGCTATCGACGCTTCGGTCCACATCCAGCTGGCAGCCAGTTACCAGATGGCCTTTCCCGTAGGAATCGGAGGAGGTAACCAGTTCCGCATCCAACCCGCGGCGAACGATCCTCGTCGCCCCTTAGGTACTGCTTTTTGGGAGCAGACTTCCAACCTGATAGCAGCGGTAGTCGCACTGTCAGCATTCGCTGTCGTCGTCTTATCGGTGTACGGCCAGTTTGCCGGTGCGTTATTCGCGGTGGCAGGTTTCATGATGGGTGTCAGCCGTGAGAGCGACCGTGCGGTCCCGGTCCATTGAATTGACCGGATCTCATTGAGGAGGCTGTTCACCTGCGTACGGCATCGGTGAGTCGATCGCGGCGATAAGTGTTTCGGCCGCTCGGCGGGCTTGCCGTGCCGGTTCGGTGGTGCCGCTTATTGCGGCTGTGGTTTGTGCGCCTTCGGCGAGGATTGCCAGCTGGGCAGCGAGTTCGGCGGTACCGCCGGCGTCGGCGACAAGACGGGATAAGTACTCCTGGAAGGAATGCTTGTGGAGTCGGGCTACCTCGGCGACTGCGGGTGAAACGGCGCCGAGCTCCCCGAAGGCGTTGATGAAACCACAACCCCGAAATGAGTCGGTGGCGAACCAGTCGGCGAGGTAATCGTAGACAGCCAAGA
The DNA here is from genome assembly GCF_054511195.1 of Arthrobacter sp. Sr33. NCBI lineage: Bacteria > Bacillati > Actinomycetota > Actinomycetes > Micrococcales > Micrococcaceae > Arthrobacter > Arthrobacter sp. Sr33. Next base: position 2,244 of record NZ_JBTNDD010000002.1, read on the forward strand.
GGCGGTTCCGGGGGGAGTCGGCACGGTCGACGGCTGTTGTGACACCGTCGGTCCATAGATGATGCCGGTACTGCAGTACCGCCAGGACTATTGCCTCTTTCGATGAGAACAACCGGTATAACCGCTTCAGCGACACCCCGGAGGCTTCTCGCAAAGCGTCCATTCCTACAGCCTGGATTCCGCGCGCGTAGTACAGCGCGTCAGCGGCCTCGATCACCCTGTCGCGCACTTTCTCCTGATCCATTGTTCAAGTGTACTTGCGGGAGAACCATCGTTCCCGTAGAGTCGGCCGAACGTAGAGAACGCTCGTTCTCACGCTATTGGAGGGACACTCACATGCCGTTCATCACTGTCGGAAACGAGAATTCGGCGCCAGTGCAGGCGTATTTCGAGGACCACGGAACCGGTCAGCCAGTGGTGCTGATTCATGGGTACCCGCTTGATGGGTCGTCCTGGGAGAAGCAGAGCGCAGCCCTCCTGGATGCCGGCTACCGGGTCATTACCTACGACCGACGCGGTTTCGGTCGGTCCTCCAAGCCGACTACCGGCCACGATTACGACACGTATGCTGCCGATCTGGCCGCCGTTCTAGAATCCCTGGATCTCCGCGACGCTGTCCTGGTCGGGTTCTCCATGGGCACGGGCGAGGTGGGTCGCTACCTCGGAACCTACGGTTCAGAGCGTGTCGCGAAGGCAGTTTTTCTCGGATCGCTGCAGCCCTTCTTGTTGAAGACGGACGACAACCCTGCTGGGGTCCCTCAGGAGGTCTTTGACGGGTTGCTGGAAGCAGTGAAGTCGGACCGGTACGCATTCTTCACCAACTTTTTCGATAGCTTCTTCAATACAAGCGAGAACCTCGGCACCCGTCTCAGCGAGGAGGCCCTGGCGGCGAACAAGAACCTCGCCTATGCGGCGTCGTCCTTCTCGTCCGTGTGGGCGCAGCCCACCTGGCTCACCGACTTCCGTGCCGACGTCGCCAAGATCACGGTGCCCTCCCTGATCGTGCACGGCACCGCTGACAATATTCTGCCGATCGACTCGACGGGACGTGAGTTTCACAAGGCCCTGCCTGAGGCCGAGTACGTCGAGATCGAGGGAGCTCCGCATGGCATGCTCTGGACGCATGCCTCGGAGGTCAACGACATCCTTCTTGGCTTCCTCGCCAAGTAACTGACAGGAAACGGAGAAGAAAAATGACCGATCACCACACAATGGACCGTGCTCAGCAACTGAAGGCGCTGCACACAGCACCCGAGATTCTTCGGGTCGTCAATGTTTGGGATGCCATTAGCGCTGCGACTGTCGCCGCACTACCGGAGTCCCAAGCGATTGCCACGGCTGGTCACTCTATTGCCGCTGCCTATGGCTACGCCGACGGCGCCATGCCGCTGGACACAGCCCTTGCCGGGATCAAGACCATCGTTGACGCCGTCGACCTCCCGGTCACAGCCGATCTCGACGACGGCTACGAAAACCCGGCAGAGACCATCCGCCGAGCAATCGGGCTCGGCGTCGTGGGCGCCAACGTCGAGGACCGTCTTCGACCCTTCGATGAGTCGGTTGCCCGCGTGCACGCCATCATCGCCGCAGCACACGACGAGGGCATCGCGTTTCAGCTCAACGCACGCACCGACGCGATCGTGCGCGGCGGGGACCGCCCACTGAAGGACAGCATCGACGACGCGATCAACCGGGGCCAAGCGTTCCTCGATGCCGGCGCCGCGTTGGTGTTTGTGCCCGGGGCACTCACCCGCGACGTCATCGAGCCCCTTGTTGACGGGCTCGGAAAAGGAAAGCTGTCAGTCATCGGTGCCCCCGGCGCCCTTACCGCCGCCGAAATGCAGGACCTCGGGGTGGCCCGTATCTCCTATGGGCCCTTCACCCAACGGGTCGCCCTGCGAGCACTCCAAGACCTCGCCACCGACCTGTACGGGTCCGGCGTCATCCCGGAGGACACCCCAGCCCTGAACTAAGCACAGAACGGGGTAGTCGACCTTTCGGGTGTATTGATCATTGAATGTATCCGTTGCGTCGGCTTTTTGGCCGGTCCGCCGCCCGCGCAAATCGACGTCGACTATTGATCGGTGACGTGGCTACTCCTTGATGCATCAGCTCATTAGCTCGCCTACCTACCACCTCGGCTCATTTCACAAGTGTCGTGGACGTCTTTGATCTGTGTTTATGCATGTTGTCCTCTTCTCAATTCGCTATGAGATGTTCGAGGAGGAGAAACAGCGCATCATGAATTTCAAAGGATTGCACAATGGGTGCAGGGCTTTCGCCAAGCGCGATCTCGTCCTCCGCCCGTGGCCGCACGGAGGGTCGTTTGGGGTCCAGGATTGGGCTCATATCGGGAGGATAGACGCGTCTGCGATCTCAATCACAGAGGCCATCGAAACCCGGCGCAGAGGCAAAACAAGGTGTGCACAATGTGCACACCTTGGGGGTCGGACTGGGCCGTACCGGTGCCGGACTGGGCCGGTTTGAGGAGGTTTTCGGGGGAGGCCAGTGTTTGCAAGGGGATAAAGCCGGTTCAAGTCCCACTTCGGGCCAAGTTTCCCCTTGTCAGAGGCTGTTTAGCTCTCTGACTGTGCACAAACCGGCTCAGATGGTGAACAGGGTGTACCCGTTTCGGTGGGTGGGTTGCAATCTTCCTGTCACGGTCCGCCTCTTTTCTCTTCTGAAGCCCTTGGTGGGCTTTCCTACTAGTTCATGGGGGAGCGACGAGGAAGGTACATGACTTCGGTGAAGATTTATATTCTGATCCCACGGCCTGCTCGGCTCTCTGTAGCGGTTGAGCTACCCCGGATTTGTTGGTCGAGGCATCACCTGCTCGGGGGAGTCTCTTGCCTTGAGCGCGTCTAGCGTGAGGGGACGGGCTGACGGGCGCTTCGATGACGTTGCGGTGAGTTGGACGGGGACCGCGCAGCTTCGTGCTGTGCCGGTTGACGGGTGGCCTGCGCGGTGCGTTCGTCTGTATCGTCTGAACTCATGGAATTACGTTCTCTTTCCGAATCCGATATGGATCAGGCGCTACTCGCCCAGAAGGAACTTGCTGTAGACCAATTCGACTTCCTCTTGAATTATGACCTCGGGGATGACTGGACGGACTTCCTGGTCGACCTTGAAGCAACTCGACAGGGTCGAGATCTCTCTGTCGGGCGTGTCCCGGCTACCTTCCTCATCGCGGAAGTTGATGGGTGCATCGTGGGACGGGTTTCGATCCGCCATAATCTGAATACGTTTCTGCGGACGGTCGGTGGACACATTGGATATGCCGTTCGCCCTCAGTTCAGGGGGGCGCGGATACGCCCAGCAAATACTGAAGCTCGCCCTTCTTGAAGCCAAGCGACTCGGAATTGATCAGGTTCTGGTGACGTGCGACGCCGATAATCACGCGTCCAGGTCCACAATTGAGAACTGCGGCGGTGTCCGTGAGGCGCCTCTGGCGGCTGATACTGCTACGACAGTAAAACTCCGTTACTGGATCGACACTTAGACCCCGCTTTCTGAGCTGTCGCCAACTTTCCGATAAGCGATCGGCAAAAGGGTGCGTCGGCGTGTAACTGAGCGACCCCGTTGGATAAGCTTCATTGCGCCCGGCGATCCGGTCTAGCTTGGCGTTGGGTGCCAGCCTGTGCCAAACGCTTATCTCTGGGAGACTCATGTCAGACAGATATCCCGTCGGACGACTCGAAGTCCGCGTCGGAGGGCTTTCCCGGCGGCAACTTATGGACAGCCTGAGCGCGCATGGCATCTTAGTTAATGGTCACGCGGAGACGCTGATTGGGGACGTCATTTTCGGCAATCAGACATCTCGGCGGGTCGTGGTCACAGAGCGTACTGTCGCTGAACTAGGGCTTCCGCATGGGGCGACGCTCGCGCAGATTTTCGACAGTGCGCATCAACAGGGCCTGTTGCTGTGCCCGGTGGATACTGCACCCTTTTTACGGATGGCTCTCGCTGAGCAGGCAGCGTCTCGCGATTCGGTGATGTCGTCGGGGAGCGCGCCCGATGGTGCCCTCACGGTGGCCGCTGAAGCGCTTAGTGAGGACGACGAGTATCCGAAAGGCTTCTATCTGCGCGTCGTAGACGGCCAAGCGTGGCTTCGCGGCTACCAGTGCGACGACGAGCACGCTTGGTCCCCCGATGACCGGTTCATCTTTCAGCTTCCGCCGTCTCCCGTCTGAACGTAGCCGGTGGCTGCCCTCTTGGCGATCGTCAGTATCGTTGTGATCGGGTACTGCATCAATCGCATGCTTCGACCGTCCCGCTGACCGATCCCTCAGCGGACACTTTCGCGGGTGGGTTCAATGCGGCAGGGGATCACAATCTCTGGCGGTACCTGACTTCGCCGAAGGGGTTTGGTGAAGTGGATAGCGGCCAACGCGGCGGCGGGGAGGAACAAGACCCATCCGAGCGCTGGTATCGGCGCTTGGAAGGGTGGACCTCCCGTAAGCAGGCTGACCGCGGCCAACGGGCCCAGCACAGCACCGAGGGCGGCGGCAGGGATTCGAAGTCCGGACTTTTTGGCTTCAACCAACTTATGCATTCCGAGGGCCGGTGCGGCTGCCGACGCGGCGACCGGCAAGCCGGTCAGGAACGCCAATCCGGACTGCCCGATCACGGTCATCAGGTGCGGAAAGCCTGATGTGAAGGAGCCCAGGATGTGCAGGGCGATGCTGGTCGCGATGCCGACCATGCCCCCGAAGATGACCATCCTGAAAAAGGCGCTTGCCAGCGGCGTAGTTTGTTCCCCCATACGGGGAGCTTAGCGTCCGGTCTTGCCTTGCAACAGAGCCTGTCTCCGATCTCTTGCTCCAGCCAAAGGCGTATCCGTCTCATGGGTTGATGCTCTGACGCTGCACTGCGATGGACCCAGGGGGCTGAGTGAAAGTGCGCTCTGCCCGATGCGACGCACCGTACAGCTTTACAGGGCCTGTCGTTGCGGTAGGGGACCGACTTAGGGACGCCTATCCGCTGCGTTGGAGCGGTACGGATTTCCGCAAAAGAGCTGAAGGTAGTTCTTTTAATGCCCTCAGTAATTAGACTCGCTGACACGTAGTCGCTCGAAATTGGGGGAACAATGGAGTCAACCGCAAAGAAGTGCATTCAATGGGGTGTCGTACTAATCATCGGTGGTGGATTTGCGCTGCTTCTGCTCCCGTTGTTGATCGGCCTTCTCGCGCAAACCGCGGGCCAAACGGCGGCTATTGGAGTTGGGGCAGTAGAAATCGTCCTCACCTTAGTTCGGTGGGCGATGATACCGATGGGGACAACGCTGATCGGTGCTGCTATTGTAATCCGCACCTTTGCCCCGTCGCTTGAACATTCTCAAACTAGCCACACTTCTAACCCATAGGTTGCGGTGCAGTAGGCAACAGATCAGGACACTCAACGTCCGCTACAGCCATAGTTCAGCGCGTAATAATTCCCTCTGCACCTCCGCGAATCGGGTTTAGCGCTTTCTATCATCTCGCCGGACCCCAACGAGGTGTGTTGCGGTGGGAGATCCTCCTGCGGGGCAGGTGCTTCGCGAGGCGTAGATGGATCTCTACTGCTCGAGTTGTCCGCTGATCCTCGCCGGGATGTGTTCGGGGAAGTCTTCTTCTCCTATCCCGCCAGGTTCGTAGAATGACTCCACGAACCCTAGTACTTCATCGAGCAGTTCGTCTTCGGTCATACGCGCCGTGTCATCTGGTGTATGCCCTGCCGACCCGGCCGCGAACTTACCTACGGTGAACCCGTAGGTTCCCCCTGCTGGGCCGTTGAGCCACGCGAAATCATAGCTGAGGCCTCCATCTGGCTGCCTTCTCTCACTGATCCGGAACAGCTCATCATCGATAGTGACTTCGAACGGCTTCATCCCATAAGTCTAGATTTGCGCCAACGAACCGTCCCACACGAGAATCCCCTAGCGCGATACATCAGCCCGCAGCCTCCTGTGAACCATCGTTTCCAAATATGTGCTTCTTCAATCAGGTTCCATATGACTCTTGATGCCATACATGGGGCATGTGGATCCGCGCAGCCGATAGCACCGCCCACCGCCCGTGAGGAGCAAGTGCTCCTCACGGTGGCTCGGCGCGCGTAATCGGGTCGAGCTCGCCATGTGGGCTCATGAGACCGGCCGCACCTGAGGCTGGAGCGGGGTGCCGGAGATGCCAGTCGAGATGCCCAAGGCATTCCCGAGCATCAGGTTGCGGGGCGTCAGCTGCCAACTGCGACGCGGCATGTCCGCGCCCTTGTCACGGTGTCACGCATGCTTCGTTGGAAGGACTTGCTGCGTCGTACCAGCGCAGAAGCCGCAGAGCCCTGAGGGTGTTCCACCGACTCGAGGTGCCATCGGGTCCTTCGAATCGAAAGTGGACCGCCCCAGGGTGAGTGCCCTCCAGCAGCCAACATCCGTTTGGCTGACGCTTGGCGCGAACTTGGTCAATCGCCTCAACCAGCCGCGGATCGGCCGGGCCGCCACGCAGGGCGAAGTAGCTCGTCGCCTTGAGCAGGTCATAGTGCCAGCGTGGAGGGTAGGAGAATTGCAGCCATCGGGGGTTCACCAGTTCCCCGGTGCGCAACGAACGGAACAGGCTGCGTCGAAGCAGATACTCTTCGCCCTCGTGGCGCGCCCGGCGGACTTCGTCGGATCCACCGGTGTGTCGCTCCCACCTCAGCAAAGCGTCGACCACGTCAAGAGTGCTGGCGAACGATCCCGGTGCCGAACGCGCCTCGGCCCAGCAGTTCCAGCCACCGTCAGGCAGCTGATCGGTCACGATCCGCTGCACCACCGGGTCGACGTCGATGCCCAGGTAGGTGCCGATCAGAATAGTGCCAGCGTTGATGCAGCAGTCGACTTCCCCGGCGAAGAACGGCAACCCGTCATATTCCCACCGGCAGTTGTGGGCGACCAGTTGCGCTGTCTCCCGCATCACCGCGCTGCCCGGCGGTACGCCCAGGTGGCACAGGTCTAACAACACCGGGTAGGTAGCGGTCCATGGTTGCTCCGGTTCCTCAGCGGGCTGCTCACTTGGCGTCTCGGTCGGTTCCGCGTCGGGTGTCGGGAACGGTGGAGGTGGCTCGCCGGCAGCCAGGGCCCGCGCGGTACTTTCGGCGAACGCCGCGGTATTCGGGAAGCATGCCCCGCCCGACCAATGTCCGTCAGGGGCTCGCAGCGCGAGTAGCCCAGCGCCCCACCCTTCGTGTGCCACCCGCGCCCGTTCATCTTCCACCTCATCCTGTGGGGCATCGAGGAGGTCGTGCAACACCTGCCAACGGATCGCTGGATCGCCTTGGAGCAGCCATTGCACGACCGGGTCGTCCCCGGCCATCGGTGGGGTCTGCGGGAGGTAGGGATCGTACTTCTTCAGCGAAGTTTCCACGGTGGCATCGTAATCGAAGGCAAGGACGCAATAAAGACGTGAAGGCAGCGGAAATCCACCCCACGGCCTCCCCTTAGCGGCTGCCGAGTAAAATCTGGGCAGAGAAGATACCGCCGTCGGGGTAGCCGGCGTTGAAACTGTAACGACTTGGAGCCTAAACCCTGCCCGGTTGATCCTGAGGGGCGCACGCGAAGGACAGCGGAACCGGTGACCCTGTCTGCGGCGAGATCAGCCAGGGCTGTATCTGCCGCATCAAACGGGTAGACGCTGATGGAAGGAGCCAACGGAATCTGGGCTGCGAGCGCTAGAAATTCCCGTCCATCGGCGCGGGTATTGGCTGTCACGCTGCGCACTTGACGTTCGTAGAACAAATGGGCGTTGTAGTTCAGGGGCGGTATGTCACTGAGATGGATACCGGCAATCGCCAGCGTGCCGCCACGGTCAAGGGCAGCCAGCGCCACTGGCACCAGCTCGCCCACCGGAGCAAAGAGAATGGCGGAATCAAGAGGTACGGGCGGTTCGTCGTAGGCATCGCCGACATACTCTGCCCCAAGCTTTCTGGCTAAGGCGCGGGCCTCCTCGGAACGGGTCATGACGTAGACGGATGCGCCTTGGTATATCGCCATCTGCGCGGTCAAGTGCGCGGAACTGCCGAAACCATAGATGCCTAGGCGTCCACCAGATGGCACATTTGCCCGTTTCAGCGAACGGTAACCAATAATGCCGGAACACAGCAGTGGTGCGGCTTGTTCATCCGTGAAAGCCTCCGGAATGAGATAGGCGAAGTCCTGGGAGACGGTGAGTTGCTCGGCGTAACCGCCGTCCTTGTCCCATCCAGTGAGGACGGGTGCCGCGCACAGATTCTCATCACCCCGGCGACAGTAGGGGCACGTACCGCAGACGCCGCCCAGCCAGGCAACGCCAACCCTGTCGCCCGGCGCGAACCTGGAACTGCCTGGGCCGCTCGCTACTACTGTGCCCACTGCCTCGTGACCGGGGATGACGGCAGGGCGACGCGGCTGGAGGTCACCCTCGGCCAGATGGAGATCGGTACGGCACACACCGCAGACTTTCACATCCACCAGGAGTTCATTGGGGCCGGGTTCAGGGGTTTCACGGACCCCCTTGACCATGGGCCGGGTATTCATGGGACCGGGTTGGTCCACCCACCAAGCGAGCACCGAGACCTCCTACATCATCGGACTCAACATTGTCAGGGTAGGAAACGCACCCGAAGGGCCGAAGGTCCCACCTCCCTGAGCAACCCGGTTGTCCGCTGGGCAGGGGTCGACGGAAATGCCCGAGACACAAATAGTGCGAACAGTTTCCTAGCGGTTCATGACATCGGAGGGCAGGCCTTTCTACCCTAGCGGGCGGATTTTGGGCAGCGTTGACTTGAACTGCGGGCTGAAAGTACAAGCGGGACGGAAAGTGGAACGCTTCCGCACCGGATAGAGAGGGAATCGTGTGGATAAGTCGTATCGGGGGAGGTTGGGGCCCTTGTCCTTCGCCCAGGCTCAGCACAACATGCGCACGTCCCAATAGCGGAGGAAAGCTGCCATGACTGAGGTAATGCGGTATGAAGTGGGCTCCGGGACGGTGCTCGTCGAGACTGAAGATAACAGCTACGGCGTGAACCACCCGGCCCGCAACGAACAGGGAATCCTGGATGTCGGCAGGCGTCTGGAGGATGCTCTCGCGAGCATCCGCCCAGCAGCCCGGGCAGCGTTGGAGGCCATGGCAGAGCTGACCCCTGAAAAGGTGGAGATCGAATTCGGCGTGAAACTGGCTGGGGATGCGGGTGCGCTGATCGCCCGCAGCAGTGGGGACGCGCATTTCATCCTCAGGATGTCGTGGAGTCCTTCGAATGCTGCTCCCCTGGACGAGGAAGAGACAACCTGATGAGGACCGCGGTGTTCGTGTTCTCGAACAGGGCTGGTGCAGGGCCCGCTGCACTACGAGGACCTGACGGTTGAACTTGAGCTCGAAACCGAGCCCATGGGCTTCTAACGGATAGGAGTGATGGAACCATGAAAGCAGCAACCGCACGTCCCACCCGGTGGCCTGTCATCGCGAAGGACCCGGCATCGTTTCGCGTGCCGCCCAACCTCGGCGAGTACGAGGAAGTTCGGAAGTCCTTCACATGGGACCAGGCGCGGCGAGAGCTATCCGGGCTACCCGGGGGCCGGGGTCTGAACATCGCCTACGAGGCAGTAGACCGGCACGCCGCAGGTGACCGGTCCGGCATTGAAGCGCTGCGCTTCATCCGGTCAGACGGCGGCACCCGCTCACTGAGTTATGCGCAGCTGGCCAGCCAGACCAGCCGGTTTGCCGCGGTCCTGCGGGAACTCGGGGTCGGGAGGGGCGAACGGGTCTTCTCCCTCCTGGGCCGCAGCCCGGACCTTTACGTGGCGGTCCTGGGCACGTTTAAAAATGCCAGTGTCTTCTGTCCGCTCTTTCCGGCCTTTGGTCCCGAACCGGTGCAGCAAAGACTGCGTCTCGGGGCGGGCCGTGTGCTGGTGACCAGCAGGGCGTTGTACCGGAAGAAGGTCGCACCCATCAGGGAAAGCCTTCCCGAGCTGCGCTTCGTCCTGCTGGCCGATGCTGACGGCCACCCTGAACCGGACACCCTGGACCTCACCGAGCTCCTGGCCCAAGCCTCGCCGGACCAGGACATTGCGGTCACGCAGCCCGAGGACATGGCCCTGCTGCACTTCACCAGCGGAACCACAGGCACCCCCAAAGGTGCGATCCACGTCCATGAGGCAGTGGTCGCCCACTATGCCACCGGCCGCTACGCCCTGGACCTCCATCCGGATGACATCTACTGGTGCACAGCCGATCCGGGTTGGGTTACCGGGATCTCCTACGGCATCATCGCACCTCTGGTCCATGGGGTCACTGTGGTGGTGGATGAGGAAGAACTCGACATTGACCGGTGGTACAGGATTCTCGCCGAACAGCACATCACGGTCTGGTACACGGCTCCGACGGCGCTGCGCATGCTGATGAAGGCGGGGGCGGAGAGGGCTGCTGGCCACGACTTGTCTGCCCTGCGCTTCGTCGCGAGTGTTGGCGAGCCGTTGAATCCCGAAGCCGTGGTGTGGGGCCAGGAGGTCCTCGGCCTGCCGATTCATGACAACTGGTGGCAGACCGAGACCGGGGGCATCATGATTTCCAACTATCCTTCCATGCCCATCCGCCCCGGCTCCATGGGGCGGGCGCTGCCGGGAATCGAAGCTGCGCTGGTAGCGCGGGACGCCCACGGTGAGCCAATCATCCAGGACGGAAAGGCCACGCTCGTCACCGACCCGGACACCATGGGGGAACTGGCGCTCCGGCCCGGATGGCCTTCCATGTTCCGCGGCTACCTCAACGAGGACGAGAGGTACCGCCACTGTTTCGCCGGTGGCTGGTATCTCACCGGCGACCTGGCAAGGCGCGACGGCGACGGGTACTTCTGGTTCGTGGGCCGCGGGGACGATGTCATCAAGTCATCAGGTCACCTGATCGGCCCCTTCGAAGTGGAAAGCTGCCTGATGGAGCACCCGGCAGTGGCGGAGGCCGGGGTCATCGGTGTCCCCGACCCGGTGGCCGGAGAAGTGGTCAAGGCCTTTGTCGAACTGCAGCGAGGCCAGGAACCCTCCGAGGAACTCCGGCTGCAAATTATCGGATTCGCCCGCAAACGCTTGGGCGCCGCGGTCGCCCCCAGGGTCCTCGAGTTCACCACCGACCTGCCCAAGACCCGTAGCGGCAAGATTCTCCGCCGGCTGCTCAAGGCGCGCGAGCTGAGCCTGCCCGAGGGCGACCTGTCAACGCTGGAACAGGCCGGGCTGCGGCCATGAACGAGCGGCGGGAGCAGGCCATCCCTGATGCTGGCCACGCCCGGCATCTCTTGCGGCAGATGCTGCGTGTGCGCACCCTCGAGGAAAAGTGCATTGAACTTTACAGCGCCGCTAAGATCCGCGGCTTCCTGCATGTCTACATCGGTGAAGAAGCCGTGGCCGCCGGGGTGCTGGAAACGCTGGCGCCGGAGGACGCCGTGGTGGCCACCTACCGGGAGCACGGCCATGCGCTCCTGCGGGGGTTGTCCGCCGGCTCCATCCTGGCCGAGATGTATGGGCGTCTTGAAGGATGCTGCCGCGGCCGGGGCGGCTCCATGCACCTCTTCGATGCCGCCACCCGCTTCTACGGTGGAAACGCGATTGTGGCCGGCGGGTTGCCGCTCGCCGTCGGCCTAGCCTTGGCCGACAAAATGGCCGGCCGGCGTCGGGTGACCGCCTGCTTCTTTGGGGAAGGTGCGGTAGCTGAAGGCGAGTTCCACGAAAGCCTGAACCTTGCAGCGCTGTGGCAGCTTCCGGTGCTCTTCTGCTGCGAGAACAACCTGTACGCCATGGGCACGGCACTGTTCCGTTCGGAGTCACAAACCGACATGGCCCTCAAGGCCGCCGGCTATGAGATACCCGCCTGGGCCGTCGACGGGATGGACGTGCTCGCGGTCGAGGAAGCTGCCCGGCGGGCCGTTGATGCCGTGCGCTCCGGCGGAGGCCCGCATTTCCTGGAGCTGCGTACCTACCGCTTCCGCGCCCACTCGATGTTCGACCCTGAACTGTACCGGGAGAAATCCGAGGTGGCCCGGTGGATGGAACGGGATCCCATCGTCCTGATCAAATCCGCGCTGGAGGCGGCAGGTGAGCTGTCGGACGAGCAGTGGGCCGCGCTGCAGGCCGACGTCGACGCGGAGGTGGCTGCCGGCGTCGAATTCGCAGAGGCGGGCACGCTCGAACCGGTGGAGGACCTCACCCGGTTTGTCTACAGCGAGCGAAACGACGTAGCGGAAGGGGGGCCGGCAGCATGAAAACCACTTACCGGGAAGCGGTCAGGGCAGCCCTCCGGGACGCCCTGCAACGCGACGAGCGGGTGTTCCTGATGGGCGAGGACGTGGGCCGCTACGGCGGCAGCTTCGCCGTCAGCCTGGGCCTTCTTGAGGAATTCGGCCCGGAGCGCATCCGCGATACTCCGCTGTCCGAATCCGGCTTTGTCGGGGCGGGAATCGGAGCGGCCCTGGGCGGAATGCGTCCCGTCGTCGAAATCATGACAGTCAACTTCAGCCTGCTCGCCCTGGACCAGATCATCAACAACGCAGCGACCCTGCTGCACATGTCCGGCGGCCAATTCAACGTGCCAATAGTGATCCGGATGACCACAGGGGCGGGCCGCCAGCTCGGCGCACAGCACTCGCACAGCCTGGAAGGGTGGTACGCGCACATTCCGGGCCTGCGCATCCTGGCCCCCGCTACCCTCGCCGACGCCCGCGGGATGCTATGGACCGCGCTCCAGGACGCGGACCCGGTGCTGATCTTCGAGCACGGGTCGCTGTACAACGTCGCGGGGGAGCTGGAGGACGGCGCCGGGCCTGTGGACATCGACAAAGCTGCCATCCGGCGCCGCGGAAACTCCGTCACCCTCATCACCTACGGCGGTACCCTTCCCATCGTGCTGGAGGCCGCGGACCGCTTGGCCGGGGACGGCATTGACGCTGAGGTCCTTGACCTGCGCACCCTCCGGCCGCTCGACGACGGGACCATCTTCAACAGCGTCGGCAAGACCCACCGGGCAGTGGTCGTGGATGAAGGCTGGCGGAGCGGCAGCCTCTCCGCCGAGATCGCCGCCAGGATCGGCGAGCACGCCTTCTTCGACCTCGACGCCCCGGTGGAACGGGTCTGCAGTGAAGAAGTGCCCGTGCCGTACGCCAAGCACATGGAGCTGGCCGCGCTGCCGTCGGTTGAGAGGGTCGTGGCTGCCGTGCGGAAGGCCGTGGGAAACCGTGGCTGAGTTTCGAATGCCGTCCCTGGGCGCCGATATGGAGCACGGCAAGGTGGTGGAGTGGCTGGTCAAGCCCGGTGACTATGTCCACAAGGGTGACATCGTGGCCGCTGTTGACACCGACAAGACCGTCATGGACATCGAGTCATTCGAGGAAGGCGTGGTCGCCGAGTTCCTCGTGGACATCGGCGACACCGTGAACGTAGGGACACCCATCGCCCGGTTCACTCCGACACCCGCCGACCGAAGCCCGGCCCCGTCAGAACCAACCCCCACCGTGGCGTCGGCTGACGAACCCCGGCCGGCCCCAGCCGTTGTGGATCCCAAAGTCCCTTCACCTCCGCCGGTCAAACACGGCAGCAAAATCTCGCCCCCGGTCCGGCATCTGGCCCACACCCTCGGGGTCGACGTCTGCTCGATCCGTGGCAGCGGCCTGAATGGCGAGGTGACCCGTGCCGACGTCGAAAGTGCTGCCGCCGAGCGTACGGCCAGGGTAGTGCCGGCAGCTCCCGGAGCCCAAAACGGCCCGGCGTGGCAACGCAGGATGCGGTCCTCCCCGCGTGCCCGGCGGCTGGCGACCCAGATTGGGGTCGACCTTCAAGAAGTGGTCGGTACCGGGCCCGACGGCGCCATCACCGAGTCCGATGTCCGTCGCGCCGCGGGCGCGGCCACCGGAAAACGGGTGGAGGCGATGGCATCCGAGCCTCCACGGCAAGCGGAGCCTGCAGTCGACGCTGCACCGCGGAGCCGGAAAGAGATCGGCGGGGATAAGGCCGCCACCCTCAGGCAGGCCATCGGCTCCCTCATGTCCCGTTCGAAGAAGGAAATTCCGCACTACTACTTGGCCAACACTCTTGACCTGGCAACGGCGATGGCGTGGATGCAATCGCAGAACCAACAGCGGCCGGTCTCATCTCGCCTGGTTCCCTCGGCCCTGCTGCTGAAGGCGACGGCATTGGCCGCAAAGGAAACGCCGGAGATGAACGGCTTCTTTACCCGTGGGACGTTTCACCCGAGCGCTAGCGTCCATCTTGGCGTCGCTGTGGCCCTGCGCCACGGAGGTCTGGTGGCTCCCGCCCTGCACGATGCCCAAACGCTGACCCTCGATGAACTTATGGACAAGTTGCGCGGCCTCGTCAGCCGAGCCCGGGCGGGCCGGCTGCAGCGCGCCGAGATGACCGACCCCACCATCACCGTGACCAACCTGGGCGACCTCGGCGTGGACAGCGTCTACGGCGTAATCTATCCACCCCAGGTGGCCATGGTGGGCTTCGGCAAAGTCCTTGAGCAGCCGTGGGCGCAAAACGGAATGCTCGGCATCCGCCACACTGTCACCGCAACGCTATCGGCAGACCATCGCGTCAGCGACGGGCTCCGCGGCGGCCGTTTCCTTTCCCGCATCGATGAATTACTGCAGAGACCGGAGGAGCTATGAAGGAACAGGACGCCAGACAGGCAGTGCAGGCAGCAATCAGCCAGGTGGCCCCCGATGTTGAACCTGATGATCTCGAAGGCGGTGCCCGGTTGCGCCAGGACCTGGAACTTGACTCGCTGGACTTTCTTCATCTCGTGGAGACCATCGCAAAGACCACCGGTGTGGACATCCCGGAACGCGACTATCCGGCGGTGGCAACGGTTGACGGCCTCGTTAGTTACCTCGCCGGTCATAGCTGAATGCGGTATCCGGCGGCAGAGTACGGGAACATCAACGGGAACGGGAAATTATGAAACACCAGCAGCCGACCCTCCGGTTCCTTGGAGCCACCGATACCGTTACCGGTTCCCGATACCTGATTGAGTCCGGTGGCAAGCGTGTGCTGGTCGACTGCGGACTTTTCCAGGGCTACAAGCGCAGCCGCGAACGCAACCGCGCACCCTTTCCCGTCCCGCCGCATTCCATCGACGCCGTGGTCCTGACTCATGCGCATCTGGACCACACCGGATACGTACCCGCGCTCGTCAGGGACGGCTTCGCTGGACCTGTCTACGCCACAGAGGGCACCTTCGACCTCTGCAAGCTGATCCTCCCGGACAGCGGACACTTACAGGAAGAAGAGGCCAGGTACGCATCCCACCGCGGATCGTCCCAACACAGGCCGCCGCTTCCGCTCTACACGGCGGCCGATGCCGTGAAGTCCCTCAACAGTTTCAAAACCCACGGTTTCGACACCCCCTTGCCGCTTGGCGGAGGCATGGAACTGACGTTCCTGCCCGCCGGTCACATCCTGGGCGCCGCGCAGGTCCATATCCGGATCGGCTCACACTCCGTGCATTTCACCGGGGACCTGGGCCGAGCCGATGATCCTTTCATGTACCCGCCGCGGGCCCTTGGCAGTGTCGGGGTGCTGGTAACCGAGTCAACGTACGGCAACCGGAAACACTCAGGCATGGACCCGCAGAAACAACTTGGGGAGATCATTAATCGGGTGGCGAAACGCGGCGGGGTGATCATGATTGCAGCGTTCGCCGTAGGCCGGGCTGAGACGCTGATGCTGTATCTGTCCAAGCTCCGCAGGAAGAACGCGATTCCGGACATCCCGGTGTACCTGAACAGCCCCATGGCGATCGACGCTTCCCGGATGTACCAGCGGTACCGCGAGGAACACCATCTCAAGCAGGACGACTACGAAGGCATGTATAGGCTGGCCACGCTCACCCGCACCGCGGATGAGTCCAAGCTGCTGAACCTGCGAGGCGGACCGATGATCATCATTTCAGCCAGCGGCATGCTGACCGGCGGCAGGATCCTGCATCACATCGCAGCGTATGGACCGGATCCGAAAAACGCCATCGTCCTCAGCGGCTACCAGGCCAGCGGTACCCGGGGCGCGGTCCTCGCCGCCGGGGAACGTGTGCTCCGCATCTATGGTGAGGACGTTTTGATCCGCGCCGAAGTTATCCAGATGCAAAGCCTGTCTGCCCACGCCGATTCCGACGGGCTCATCGCGTGGATGAAAGCAGCAGAAACCCAACCCCGCATGACCTACATTACGCATGGCGAACCCGTTGCATCGGATGCCCTCCGCATCCGTATTAAACGGGAACTGGGCTGGCGGGCCCGGATGCCTGAACACCTGGAACAGATCTCCATTGAGAACCCGCTATGAAGCCCTGCAGTGGATTGCCCGTACCAACCGAGGGGGCGCCGCACGGGGCATGGTGAGGTTCTGGTCGCAGTGTGAAACCCGCCTGTGACATCTTCCACGGTGGCTGGGCGCCAAGCCATTACGGCGGCTCAGACGCCGACCGTCACCGACCTGCGGTGCATGAACATCAAGAGCAGGAAGGTCCGAGTATCAGCGCCAACGGTTCTCGGAGAAGGCCGGTTCTCGTGGCCCTCGGCCCGAACAGTGGAAGTACCTCCCTGAAATGCTCTGCTCTGGGGCAGAATATGAGGTGTGGTCAAGAAAACGTCTGATGAGGCGAGCCCCCAGGTCCTGTCCAAGAAGGACTACGACAAGGAATTGCTGCGGTTGCAGGAGGAACTGGTCGCCTTGCAGGAGTGGGTGCGCGCAACCGGCACGCGGTTGGTCGTTATTTTCGAAGGACGCGACACCGCCGGTAAGGGCGGAACGATCCAACGCATTAGCGGGGCGCTCAACCCGCGCTTCTGCAGGGTTGTTGCACTCCCGGCGCCCACTGAGCGCGAGCGGTCACAGTGGTACTTTCAACGCTACATCGCCCATCTACCAGCGGCTGGGGAAATTGTGCTGTTCGACCGGTCTTGGTACAACCGGGCCGGGGTGGAGCGGGTGATGGGCTATTGCACCGATGAACAGTATGCCGACTTCGTCGAGGCGGTGCCCATGCTTGAAGAGGCATTGATCTCCGATGGGATCGTCCTGGTGAAGTACTGGTTGAGTCTTTCTGACTCCGAGCAGCGCCGACGATTCCAGGGCCGCATCGATAACCCGGCTAAGCGTTGGAAGCTGAGCACCCTGGACCTTGAGGCGCAAGCCCGGTGGGTTGACTACGCCGAGGCCAAGGACAAGATGTTTGAGTTCAGTGACACCGAGCGCAGCCCGTGGTGGGTGGTCGACGCCGACAACAAAAAGGAGGCCCGGCTTAACCTGATGGCCCATCTGCTATCGCTGCTGCCTTACGAGCGCCGGGAGTTTCCGGACATCGAGTTGCCCGAGCGCCAGAACCGGATCTACGACCGACCGCCGTTGGACCGCCAGCGGTTCGTTCCGCAGCGCTACGAGATCGGGAAATCTAAAAAAGCGCCGAAGGGCAAGAAGAAGGATTCCGCCCAGCATAAGTCCCGCTGAGTGGATGCCGGTTGGTCTGCCGGTTTCGGGTGGGTTAGGATTCTTTTATCAAGGGGAGTACTCCCGTCTGTGATTGGCCCGTCAATACGGATGCACTGAAGCATCTCGGGTCGTTGGTTCCGGTGTTGTCCGGGGCGGAGGAGACCTTGGCGTATCTGTTCAACGCCTACCCCTTGGGAGCAATCTTATGCAGGTCACACCCCTGATCTGGCTCATCACGATCGCTGTGACGATCCTCTTCTTTGTCTACGAGTTCTTCGCCCACGTGCGTAAACCACACGAGCCGTCCATCGCAGAATCGGCGCGCTGGTCGGCCTTCTATATCGGACTGGCACTGTTGTTTGGGGTGGGGATCGGGGTGGTGTCGGGATGGAAGTTCGGCGGTGAGTACTTTGCTGGCTATCTCACCGAGAAGGCTCTGTCGATCGACAACCTATTCGTTTTCCTCATCGTGATGGCCGGATTCGCCGTTCCGAAAAAGTATCAGCAGAAGGTGCTGATGATCGGGATCATCATCGCCCTCATCCTGCGTGGCGGGTTCATCGCTATCGGAGCGACCCTGATCGAGAACTTTTCGTGGGTTTTTTACATCTTCGGCGCTCTACTGCTCGTTCTGGCCTACCGGCAAGCGTTCAGCAGCCACGAGTCCAATCCGGCTAACGGTAGGTTTATGACACTGGTCCGCCGGGTCCTGCCCGTCACCGATGAGTATCACCAGGACAAACTCACTGTGAAGCAGGGCGGGAAGCGCTACGTCACGCCGATGCTGCTGACAATCATCGCGATTGGGTTTGTGGACGTCATCTTCGCTGTCGATTCAATCCCCGCAATCTACGGTCTGACCAACGAGGCTTACATCGTTTTCACCGCCAACGCCTTCGCGTTGATGGGTCTGCGGCAGTTGTTCTTCCTCATCGGAGGGCTGCTCGAGCGCTTGGTCTACCTCGCCCAGGGTCTGGCCGTCATCCTCGGCTTCATCGGAGTGAAGCTCGTCTTCCACGCCCTGCACGTCAACGAGCTCCCCTTCGTCAACGGCGGGGAGCCACTTCTTTGGGTACCCGAGATCCCCATCTGGTTCTCGCTGCTCTTCATCGCAGCCACCGTCGTTGTAGCGACCGTCGCGAGTCTACTCAAGACCCGCAGCGCCGAGGACATGGACGAGCAGGTACTGGTAAACGGCATACCGGTAGACGCCGTACGTCCACACGAGCTGGCCGAGCATTCTGAGGTCGATGGGAGGACGGAGTCCACTGCCGACACGTCCAAATAGGCTTTAACCGGCAGTTGTGAAGGGCGTCGGAGGTGCTGGTGGGTATTGGCGTCCTACGCGGATCCGTGAGCAGGGAGGGGCCCGCATCCCGTATCGTTGTCTGATGGTTACACGACGTGAAGCAGCTCAAATCCTCGATATTTCCCTGGAAATGGCGCACCGTCACGGTATCCCTGCAAGGCTGACGGACACCGAGCTATCCGAGCTCATGGACAGTCCACCGGGCTGGCTCGTTCAGTCCAGGAACAACCGGACGGGTAAGCGCCCCGTTTGGGTTCAACTGACCTGCGCGGTCTGTGGTTTCTCGGAAGCCGCACGGCCTAAGAAGTGGTGGCCGCCGTTCACCTATGTCTACTGCGCGCACCACGCCCTTGAGGACCTCCCGCCGGTAATGCCGAGTCTGGTCCGCAGCGAGTACGAGGGAATCGGAAGTCGGTTCGTCGGCATCGTTGATGTCGAAGTGCCAGTCTCCTGACAGCCGGTGTCCGGCCGCGTTTCGCAGGTAGTCCCAGAGATTGATCAGTGGGGAAAGGCGAAAGTTCACCTGTGAAGGGAACCCGTAGGCCAAATTCCGCTGGGTACCTTTTCTCGGCCTACTGTTGATACATGAGGATCAACGCCTTTTCGGATGTCTGCCTGCGCGTGATGATGATCCTTGCTCCAGCGGCGGAGCTGAAAACTTCCCGAGTTATCGCCGAGGAAATTGGCATCCCCTACAACCATGTCAGCAAAGCCGTAATACGGCTCCGCGATCTTGGTCTTGTCGATGTCGTCCGTGGGCGCTCCGGTGGGCTAAGGATCAGTGAGGAGGGCCGCCGTGCGAGTGTCGGCTCTTTGCTGCGGGCTTTGGACACCCGGGAGGATCTCGCGGATTGCCGCACACCGGCCGGTGATTGCCCGCTCATTCACGGTTGCGGTTTGCGTACGGCATTGCGCCGCGCCCGGGAAGCTTTTTACGCGGAGCTCGACGACGTTGTCATAGCAGGGCTGGCCGATCCCCGTGGGACGGGTCCTGTCTTCGTTGCTTTGAGCACAATAAGCAGCCAATAGGTGGTGCCGCAGCGGTGCGCTTGTCATAGCTCAAATAGTTAAACCAGCATATGAGATGCTACTTTTAGGGTAGGCAAATGGCCTCAAATCTAGGAGACGGCATGCTTTCGACCCAGTCCCATCCCATCATCGAGGCGACTCTTCCCTTGGTGGGCGAGAAAATGCCCGAAATTGCCAAGAACTTCTACGCCAGGCTCTTCACTGCGCATCCGGAGTTGTTTGATGGCCTCTTTAGCCGATCAAATCAGAAAAATGGGACACAGCAGCAGGCCTTGGCGGGAAGCATTGCGGGATTTGCCACTCACATGGTCAATAACCCAGACAGTGCCCCGGAAATTCTGCTGGCCCGTATCGCCCACAAGCACGTGTCCCTCGGCATTGTGCCGGAGCAGTACGACGTCGTTTACAAGCATCTCTTCGACGCTATTGCCGAGGAACTCAGCGATGTAATTACCGCCGAAATAGCTGGAGCATGGACTGAGGTCTACTGGCTGATGGCCCACACCCTGATCAAAATGGAAAAGGGACTATATGCCTCAGCCGCCAATGACAAGCCCTGGGCCCCATGGACGGTGAGCAAAAAAGAAGCTGCGGGCAGCGACGCCGTGACCTTCACTCTCGTTCCTGCCGATGAGACCCCGGTGACACCATCCCAGCCGGGACAGTACGTTGGCGTGAAGGTAAGGATGCCAGACGGCGTTCACCAGGTACGCCAATACTCGCTGGCCGCAGACGACGGGACAGCCGTGCGGGTATTCACCGCCCGACTCGACACGGAGGGCGAAGTAACTCCGGTGCTTCACAACAGCGTCCAGGTCGGCGACCAGTTAATGCTCTCAAACCCCTGTGGAGACGTCACCTTGGCTGACGGTGATCACCCGCTCGTTCTGGCGTCTGCCGGGATCGGCTGCACCCCCACAGCCTCGATTCTGCGGTCCCTGGCTCAACAAGAATCCCGTCGAGAGGTACTCGTCCTGCATGCTGAAGTCAGCCTTGACCGCTGGGCGCTTCGGGAACAGATGAGCAACGACGCGGCAAGCCTCGAGTCCGCCGAGCTCGAGCTCTGGCTGGAAACGCCAACCAGCGATTCGCGTGAGGGATTCATGTCCCTGGACTCAATAACCATCCCGGATAACGCGTCCGTTTACCTTTGCGGACCGCTACCCTTCATGCGCTCAATCCGATCGCAGGCACTAAAATCAGGCGTCCCGGCTGACCGCATCCACTATGAAGTATTCGGATCCGACCTCTGGCTCGCCAACGCCTAAGAGTTGCCCCTAGCTGCCCAGTTGAACGATAACCGCCGCAATCAGCGCCTGCGAGGCGCACTCATCGACACGGTGACCGGCGCACAGTACACACTCACATCACAGTCCAAGGCAGGAGCTATTAAACATAAAGCAGGCGGGGGAGACCCCCGAAATCGTTCCTTCCTACTCAGCCGTCTCCTAGTCTTCCATTCTGCTATCAGGATGACTTGAGGTGATTGCTGAGTGAAACAACTGGATGGCAAAGGGCGGTCGAGCCGGGCTAAGTCTTCCCAACAATCACATCGATGAGCAGGGAGGAAGCGACTTTGGAACCGGGCTTCAGGATGCCGATGAAAGCTGTTGACATAGGCCACAGCTGAGAGCACACTGTAGCCGTTGGTCGCAAATGTCCGGTTTAGCCCTGAAAAGGCCACGCTTCAGAGGTCTCCGGACCCTCATCCCGGAGCATCTCTCCTCCGGGTCAAACCAGTTGGGCAAGGCTTAATGGGGAGGACGAGATGTCCGCGATAAGTGTCAAGGCTCTGGAATCAAAGTCATTCAACGAACCCGATGAAAAACGCCGTCCACCTAAGACCGAAGTTGATGTGGTCAACCTTGGCGACACTACCTTAGGCAGGTTCACTTTCGAGCCCGGCTGGAGGTGGTCCGAGACCGTCAAGACCGTGGTGCAGACCGAGAGCTGCCAAAATAGTCATTTGGGGTTTTGTATTGCCGGAACGCTGACAGTTGAGATGGAAGATGGAACCCGCGCCACAATTCGCGTCGGCGAAGCCTATTCAATCCCCCCTGGCCATGACGCCTGGGTCGAAAACGATGAAACATTTGTGGGCTACGAAATTCTGAGCGCAGCCGCATATGCCAAACCTGCTTAGCTCCAGAGGACGAAAGCGGGCGTAGCGGACTCACTCCACAGGCTTGTTCTCGCGTGAGCTTCTCAGCGCGCTGTGGCAGTCGGCACCGGAAACACCGCTGCCTGCCAGCGGGATTGTCCTCCCCTGCACAAGTCGGCATATGTTCGGTCTGACAAGGTGCATGTCAGATTCAGCATCACATCCGGGCAGGTGGAGGTTGGCAAATCACTCGCGGACAGCCCAGCCACCGCGACCATAGCCGCAGGAAGCTTCGCGCCAGACAACGCAAAGCGCGGTCCGGATGTCACGGGTCGGGGCTGTGTCCATGTGAGGGCTCGGGCGGACCATCAGAACTGCTATTTCGTCGGTGTCACGGGGGCGGTTGGAGAGTTGCCACTGATGAGCATGAAACTGCTGAACAAGGGAGACCGCTGGGTCTTATCGGAGGCGGGATCGGCGTGCATTCGCCAGCAACAGTGGGTGCCGTCAAATCCCTTGAAGTAGCGCTGAATTTCTGCCGCCAAAAATTGAGTGGAGGCCGTCAGGCTACGTCCCAGTCATGCCCATTCAACCACCGTGCAAGCGGTAACGCCTCAACCCCAAAGTCTGCGCTGGTCGCAGTCATGTCTATTGCACCACTCCCGCGGCGGATCATGCATCTCACCTGAGCTGCCACCTCAAACGCTACCGTTTCGCCGAAAATGGGCGCCAGCGCAAGCTCGTAATCGTCGGGGTCGATAGACACGTAGGTCATCGGACGTCCGGTAATGTCAGCGAACCGACCGGCGATGTCGACGCCGGTAAGCGCTTCTGGTCCGCCGACGTCGAATCCCCTCCCCGCCAGGTCAGGCCGGTCTAGAGCGGCCACTGCGTACGCGGCCGTTTCCGCCGCAGCAATCCAGGACATCGGGAACTGCGCAGGCAGCGGGAACGCTACGACACCTGAGTCGACGATCCCTGGCCTAATCCATGGACCCAAAAATATTTCATAGTAAAAGGTCGGGCGAATCACGACGCTCGGGATCCCACTGGCGTGGAGGTAATCGACCACCTCCTGACGCGCCTCATAAGCATGAACGTTTTCGCCGGGAATGACGTGCGCGCTGGTATTGAACACGACCAGCTTCACTCCGGCTGCACGGGCGGCGTCGACGGCATTGCGGCCATATGCCTCATGCAATTCGAAGTCATACTGCAGGGGGAGTTGGAGGACCACACGATCGATGTCGGCGTTCGCCTTCGCGAGGCTGTCCGGGTCGCCCAAGTCGGCCACTGCGACCTCAGCGCCCCGAGCGCTCCAGTGCGCGGCGCGGTTTGCGTCACGAGTTACGACGCGAGTGGTCCGCCCCTGTGTGAGGAGCTGGGCCTCGACCGGAGTCCCTTGGGTACCCGTTGCCCCGTAGACGAGAATAGTTTCAGTCATCGTTATTCCTTCATCGCCTCCGAAGGTGCACCTGATGTGCGCCGGAGGAGAGCCATTGTCCTCCCAGCGGCGTTCCTCGTCTACTACCTAAATGATCCAGATTGGAGTGTCCGTGACCAGACGAGTCGGAGCAAGACCACCCCAAGGGCATCCAGGACCATTTGGTTTTACAACTCGGTGGGCTGTTAAGGAGAAGAGGCGAGATCAGGTCGTTTGGAGTGTTCTCGCTAGTTCAATAATGTCCTGAGCTTCTACATCGGGCTGGGCGTAGTAGGAGGGGTAGGCAGTAGCCGAGCGGTTTATCCAGGCGGTCTGCAAACCGGCGGTTTTTGCGCCGTGGATGTCCCACGGGTGGACCGCTACCAGCATGAGATCGCCGGGCGCATGGCCGGTCTGGCGTGAAACGTAGCGGTAGGCCTCTGCGGCCGGTTTCCAGCATGGCGCATCTTGGACGCTGAGCAATCGGGAGAACTTGTCCCGGATGCCGCCCCTGGAGGTTAGAGATTCCGCTACTGAAGGAGAACCGTTGCTAAGCGTGACCAGTTGAGTGATGGTGTTCAGTTTCCTGATGCCGGGTGCCACATCGGGGTGCAGAGGGAGGTTCTTGAACACGCCCATGATGTGATTGGTCTGGTTCTGATAGTTGCCCGGTCCTAAGGTTTGGGTGAGGAGCCGGTGAAGACTGTCGGATGCGATGTCCAGGAAGGCCGGGTTTTCGCCGGTTGTAGTGAGCGCGAACCCGTCGCGGAGTAATTCGGCGAACCATACACGTGAGAGGGTCTCGTGTAACCCAGATTCTGTGAACGCATTTTTCATCGGCGTCATGTCAGACAAAGTCTCATTGACGTCAAAGACCAGAACTGCCGGTGTTGTGCGCATAGGGATGACCCTTCCTGGCTCGTCGACGAGTTGGTTTGGGACAGTAATGGCCCTGTGACGACGATACCCGCCTCCACATGACTGCAGACACTTCGCAAATGTTTGACACCTACGAATTCCATTCCTACCTATTGGCGCTACCTCACCAGAAGCCACCCCCAGGATGTATTTTCTAAGGAGTACATCCCAGGGACGGCAGGGAGCACCGGGGCTTGCCACCTTGAACGGATTCCGGCCGCAGCGCCCCCATTGTTTGTTGGAGGGTGGATGTGGTGGCCGGGACCGGTCCCGTATGATGCGAGTCCGAGGGCGATGGCGCCCCACACCTCTTGAAGGATAGAAGAAGAGTCTATGCTGGCTACTGCTCGGAACTCGCAGGACCGCACTGTTAGGTTCGGGTTCGCATTCATCGGCGTTCTGTTCATCGCAGTTAACCTTCGGGTGTCCTTTGTCAGCGTGGGCCCGGTGCTGGAGAACATCAGCGGCGATCTCCAGTTATCCAGTGCTGCGGCAGGACTCCTTACAGGTCTTCCGCTCATCGCTTTTGCAGTCTTCTCACCCGTCGCGCCCCGCATCGCGTCCCGTTTGGGTCTTGATCGTACGCTGTGGCTATCACTGCTGATCCTCGCCGTCGGCATCGTGCTTCGCTCGTTACCCGTGCCCGGTTTCATCTGGCTGGGCACCGTGCTGATCGGCTTGGCTATTGCGTTTCTCAATGTCTTGGTGCCGTCGCTTGTGAAGCGGGACTTTCCACTGCGGGTCAGCCAGGTTACCGGAAGCTACACCGCCACCCAGGCTGCGTTCGCCGCGATCGGGGCCGCCGTCGTCGTGCCCGTGGCACAAATGTCTCCGGCGGGATGGCGGCTTGCCCTTGGAATCTGGGTGGGACTGGCTCTGATAGCGATGGCGGTGCTCTTGCCGTGGCTGCGCCGGCACAGGTTGGATACTCCGCACGCCACCATGCCGGAGGCCCCTCACCGGTCGCCATGGGCCTCAGCCTTGGGTTGGCAGGTGACGATTTTCATGGGCCTGCAGTCTATTGGCTTTTACGTTTTGATGGCGTGGCTTCCCTCCATCGAGCAAAGTCGCGGAATCCCTGCCACCACCGCGGGAGTTCACCTGTCAGTATTTTTGCTCATCAGCGTGTTCGCCAGTCTTGCCGCAGGAGGGATCATTCATCAAGGCGTGGACCAACGGTTCGTATCCTTCATGAGTGGGGCTCTCATGTTCGTGACGTTTCTCGGTCTGGCACTGGTGCCGGACCTCATCTTGTTGTGGATCCTTCTGGGAGCAATCGGGTGCGGGAGCCTCATTGTTATTGCTCTGTCGCTGTTCAGCCTCCGGACCGTCAATCACCTGCAGGCGGCCT
Organism: Arthrobacter sp. Sr33; assembly: GCF_054511195.1. Classification (NCBI taxonomy): domain Bacteria; kingdom Bacillati; phylum Actinomycetota; class Actinomycetes; order Micrococcales; family Micrococcaceae; genus Arthrobacter; species Arthrobacter sp. Sr33. The sequence goes on from NZ_JBTNDD010000002.1 coordinate 27,830, forward strand.
CCCTGTCGGGCATGGCGCAGTCTGTCGGTTACGGTCTGGGTGCAGTCGGGCCGGTGATGTTCGGCGGCCTTCGCGATGTGAGCGGGGGTTGGACGCTTCCACTCATTGTCACCGCTGGCATCATGGCGGTTCTCGCTGGGACGGGTTTGCTCGTCGGACGTGACCACGTGATCCGCGGTACTGATTGACCGAAAGCCGACTACCGAAGCAGGGTCTCCCAGAGTGATGTGTCGTTCGTCCAGGCTCAGAACGCGTAGCGGATGCGGCAGTACGGCGCGATATCCCGAATCAGGGCAAGCAGTTGTCGAACATAGCCAGCCTTGGTCCCTGAGCGGTAGCGGACGTTGGTGAAGCCGTTGGACGAAACCTTCGATTCCTGCAGGTCTGGGCGCCACAGCGCCTTCTCGGCCTGCGGATGCCACCCCAAATTCACCTCGTGTAGCCGCTCGTTGTGGGTCAGGAAAATGACTTCCGCCGCCAGTTGCGCTTTAGCGGCGGGCGTTAGCTTGGCATCAAGCTGGCGCAACAGTTCCTCCCAATCGCTGAGCCAGGTGTCCGTGATGATGACGGGGGAGAAGTTGACGTGTACCTCATACCCGGCCTCCACGAAGTCATTGATCGCAGCCATCCGTTCGGCCACAGGCGAGGTTCGGACGTCAATCGATTTCGCCAGCTCCGCGGGCATGAGGGAAAAGCGGATCCTGGTATGACCGCCGTGGTCCCACCCGAGCATCGCTGGGTTAACGTACTTGGTGGCGAAGGACAGCTTCGCGTTCGGCACATCGCGGAAGAGCGTGACGAGGTCCTCCACGTTATCGCTGATCAGCGCGTCGACTGAACAGTCGCTGTTCTCGCCGATGTCGTAGACCCAAAGTTCCGGGTCGCACTGGTTGGGCTCCAATTTCATGCCCTGTCGTGCGGCGTGCCGATCAAGCGCTCCTGCGATCTGCGAGATGTTCGCGAACACGGTTACCGGATTGCTGTATCCCTTGTGTCGGGGTACGTAGCAGTAAGCGCATGCCATGGCGCAACCGTTGGCCGTTGAGGGCGCAATGAAATCCGCTGACCGGCCGTTCGGCTTTACGGCCAACGATTTCTTGACCCCGAGTACCAGCGCTTCCGTCTTGATCCTGGACCAGCGGGGAACGTTGGTCTCATCACCGTGGAGGTCCGGTATGTTCCAGTGGTTGTCGACAAGCACAACTTCGGCTGCCGGCCATCGTTGGACAATCTCTTTCCCTCGTGGCAACTCCAATGCGGCGGGTTGGGCATAGATGCGACGGATCTGTAACAGCCGGTTGAACTCCATCACTCTATTCTCCCAAGGTGCCGAAGATGAGGGCACCGGTTATGCCGAAGGCCTCTTACGGCAGTCAACCGGGAAAGCATGGGGGACAGGAAGGGCATCCTACCGAAAGGACCGTCAAGGCGTTCGAGCGCCTTGACGGTCCCAGAGAGTGGTTACGAGCGTAAGCCACCTACCACCCGGCAACGGTGGTTTCAGTCAATTTGCGCCGTCAGGCCAGCAGCCTTGATTGCGGTCGACGCGGCGGCTTCGTCGTTGTCTGAGCTGTCCCCACTGATGCCGACCGCTCCCTGGATGGTGCCGTCATTGTCGCGCACCAGGACACCACCGGGCACTGGGATGAGTCGGCCACCCAGAGTGGCTGTCGCTGCGGCAATGAAGTACGCCTGTTGCTCGGCGCGCTCCATAATTGCCCGCGAACCCATTCCGAGGGCCAGCGCTCCGTACGCCTTACCCTGGGCGATCTCAAAGCGATTATTCGAGGCACCATCCTGGCGCGCAGCGGCGATGACGTGGCCGCCGGCGTCGAGCACGACGACGGTCAGCGGCTTGAAGTTCTGCTGCTGACCTGCCGCGAGGGCGTCGGCGATGATGGATTGGGCGGTTGTCAGTGTCAGGCTCATGATGACCTCGTTCGATTGTCGGCTTGCTTATGCAGGGCACGGCGGCGATGCAGAATGGGTTCGGTGTATCCCGATGGTTGAGCGGCGCCCTCTAGAACGAGTTCGCGGGCTGCCAGGAACGCCTCGGTATTGAACGCCGGGGACATTGGCACGTAGGCGGGGTCCGAGGCGTTCTGCTCGTCGACGACCACAGCCATTCGTTGCAGGGAAGCGTCGACCTCTTCCTCGGTTACGATGCCGTGCAGCACCCAGTTCGAGACGTGCTGGGAGCTGATGCGGCAGGTTGCGCGGTCTTCCATCAATGCTGTGCCATGGATGTCGGGAACCTTGGAGCACCCGACGCCGTCGTTCACCCAGCGCACGACGTATCCCAGGGTGCTCTGAATGTTGTTATCCAGCTCGCTACGTCGGTCATCCGCATTCCAGTCAGAGGGGTTACCGACCGGAATGGTGAGCAGTTGACGCAGGGTCGAGCGACGCTCCCCGGCTAGTTCAGCCTGCCGGGCATCCACATCGACTTGATGGTAGTGCATAACGTGCAGGGTCGCGGCGGTCGGGGAGGGGACCCAGGCGCAGTCCGCGCCGGCAAGCGGGTGCGCAACCTTTTGCCTGAGCATGTCGCCCATATTGTCAGGGGCCGCCCACATGCCCTTACCGATTTGGGCCCGCCCGCTGAACCCGCACTCCAGACCAATATCAACGTTCGCGTCCTCATAGGCCGCGATCCAGCTGGAGTTACGCATGTCGGCTTTGCGGACCATGGGGCCAGCGATCATCGAGGTATGGATTTCGTCGCCGGTGCGATCAAGGAATCCGGTGTTGATGAACGCGACACGGTCCCGCGCCTCCCAGATGCAAGCCTTCAGGTTGGTCGACGTGCGGCGTTCTTCGTCCATGATGCCGATTTTCAGGGTAAGCGGTTCAAGGCCCAACACGGGCTCTACGGCCGCCAACAGTGCGCAGGCCACTGCGACTTCACCCGGACCGTGCATCTTCGGCTTGACGATGTACACCGATCCGGCCCGCGAGTTGCGCCCGGCGTGTGGGCCCCGCAGATCGTGTACGGAGCCAAGTCCAGTGAATAGGGCGTCGAGGATCTCCTCGGGCACCGGCGCTCCGGAAGAGTCGAGGACAGCATCACTGGTCATCAGGTGGCCTACCTGGCGGATGAGAAGCAGTGAGCGCCCCGGCAGAGTCAGCTCTGAGCCGTCGGGTGCTGTGTAGGTGCGGTCGGAGTTGAGCCGCCGGGTATGTGTGCCTCCCTTTTGCGCAATCTCGGCGGTCAGGGTGCCCTGCATCAATTGCAGCCAATTGCGGTAGCCCAAGACCTTATCCCCGGCGTCGACCGCTGCTACGGAGTCTTCGAGGTCCATGATGGTTGTGATCGCTGACTCCAACACAACGTCCTTCACCCCAGCAGGGTCACCAGAACCGATGGCGTGGGTGCGGTCGATCAGGATTTCGACGTGAAGTCCATGGTGTACTAGCAATACTGATTCGAGGGCGTCCGCGCTTCCCTGATAGCCCACCAGCTGCCCTGGGTCGGCCAGCCCCAGCGAACCGTCTGGTGTTTCCGCGACGAGAGCGCCGTCTGCAATTCGGTAGGTGTTGACGTCAGCGTGGGATCCGCCGGCCAGGCTAAGGTACTCATCCAGGAACTGCCGCCCACGCGCCACGACGGCGGCGCCACGGACTGGGTTGTAGGCACCTGTCTGTTCGCGACCATCGCCGTCGTCAATTGCATCCGTGCCGTAGAGCGCGTCATAGAGCGAGCCCCATCGAGCGTTTGCTGCGTTGGCAGCGAACCGCGCATTCAGGAGCGGGACTACTAATTGGGGCCCGGACACGGTTGCGATCTCGGGGTCCACCCGGTCGGTCGTGATGGCGAAGTCTCCGGGCTCGTCGACCAGGTAACCGATTGAGCGGAGGAACGTCTCGTAGGCTTCCTCCTGTACGGGTTCCGCACCTTGCGAGCGGTGATACTCGTCAATGTGCTGCTGCATCCGGTCCCGGGTGGCTAGCAGTTCCCCCACCTGGGGCGAGAAATCTGTGATGACCGCGGCCGCGCCAGCCCAAAAAGCTCCCTCTTCAATCCCCGTTCCAGGCAAAGCTTCGTCCCGGACGAAGTCATAAAGCTCTTCGGCGACGCTGAGGCCGTTGATCTCCAAATAGTTCGGCATAATGCCCGCCCCTTAGATTCTCGTAAGGTGGAAAAAGTTTACCAATATCAAAACCTAGCCAGCGCTGCTCCGCATGTCAATGCACAGCCCGACCTCCGGCTCTGCGTGAAGTTCACTAAACTGGAAGCAGTCAACGAAAAATGAAAGGGCAATGGCGGTGTCAGGCAGGATCAGGCTAAGGGCGATGCTCGATCTGTCGCGAACAGCCCTTACTTTTTTGGGGTTTGCCGCCATCATTGTCGGGATCCTCGCAATGCATGTGTGGATGGGCGGTCACGGCCCGTCCACGCACGGTGCTTCACCGTGGGGCGACGCGGTTGATGGTGCTGTCTTCTCTGCTAGTCCTATGACATTGGACACCGAATCCGCGACGGCTATAAGCGGGTCGCACCACGTCCAGGCGAATGCTGCCCCCGCCGCTTCTACGGACGGCAGCTCCGGCGAATCAGGGCAGGGCTGCGTGGGGTCCTGCGGCAACGACAGCGCAGTCCTGGGAATGTGTCTCCTGGCGATCATCGTCGTCGCCATTCTGGGGTTCCTGCTCCGTTCCGGCCGGTTCGTTCCCGGGTCGGTGCTCCTCCGCGGTCCGCCACTGATCCGTTTACGACCCCTATCGATCCCCGTTCCTTCACTGATCCAACTCTGTATCAGCCGGACATAAAACACCGGCACCTGCCTTTCTGGTGAGCGCAAAGGCTTCCAGCCAAAGGCATGAATGCCCGTCGAGGGCACCACTGCAGACTATTCATCAGATGAATTCACAAAGGATCAGATCACTATGAAGCGTTACCTCCCCATCGCGGGGCTGAGCGTCGCAGCCGTCATCACACTCGCGGGCTGCGTAAGCGACAACGACACGACTACCCCGGTGGCCGAGCCAACGGCTTCCACCCAGGGAACTACTTCCCCCACCGAATCCAGTGCTGTGGTATCTGCCGAGCACAATCCCGCGGATGCCATGTTCGCCCAGATGATGATTCCTCACCACCAGCAGGCGGTGGAGATGAGCGAGCTGATGCTCGCCAAAGATGACGTCAGCCCTGAGATTACCGATCTCGCCACCAGGATCAAGGCTGCGCAGGGTCCTGAGATCGACATCATGACCGGCTGGCTCGAAGCATGGGACCGACCGGTCATGCCCGACGGTGGCATGGCTGGGCACGAGATGGGCGGGATGGGTGGGATGGGTGGGATGGACGGGATGCTGGATGAAGATCAGATGGCTGATCTGGAAGCGGCCGAGGGTGACGACGCGGCCGGGTTGTTCCTGGAATCCATGATTGAACACCACGATGGGGCGGTGGAGATGGCCCAGGAGGAAATCGATAACGGGGAGAACCCTGCGGCAATTGCTCTCGCCGAGACCATTATGGAAACCCAGCTCGCCGAAATCCAGGAAATGGAACAGCTGCTCGCCGAACTCTAACCCGCCACAGGCTCTGGGTAGGGAGGGCACCATTTGCCTCCCTACCCGTACCCATTTTGACTCAAGGACTATTGACGTGAAATTCATCCACATTTCTTTACCCCACCCACCACAGGCCGCCCCGGCGGCAGTCATGATTGCCGCGATTCTGGTCGTTACTGCTTGCTCGCCACAACCCCCGCAGGGAGCCAACAGGGCCGCTACCGCTGCCCCGTCAGCCAGTGCAGAAGGTTACCCAACGGGTCACGTCCACGGCATGAGCGTGGACCCTGGCACGGACCGGGTTTTCCTCGCCACCCACGATGGCCTGTTCGACGTCTCAGAGTCACCGGCCATCAAGATCGGCCCGACCATCGATCTGATGGGTTTCACCTCAGCAGGGGACGGCGAGTTTTATGCATCCGGACATCCTGGTCCGGGATCTGATCTTCCCGACCCGGTGGGGCTGATTCGGTCCACCGACGAGGGGCACACGTGGCAGCCGCTGTCCCGGCAAGGGGAGTCCGATTTCCATGCCCTCGCCTCAACCGACAACGGGATAGTCGGTTTTGACGGCCAGTTGCAAGTGAGTAGCGACGGGACCACCTGGGAATCCGTGGCAGAACAAATTCCGGTGTTCAACCTGGCCGCAACGCCACGGGACAGTATTGTTCTGGCGACCACAGAGGACGGCCTGCAACGTTCCACGGACAACGGCGAAACGTGGAATGCCGTGCCCGGTGCACCCCTGCTGATGTTCACGGCCCTTTCGGAAGGTGCCGCTGCTGGGATTACACCCGAGGGCCAGATCTACACCAGTCGTGACGCTGGCCTGACCTGGGTCGAGCAAGGAACGATCCCCGGTCAGGCAGCCGCGATAGCCACGCACCTGGTCGGGGATCTGACCCTGCGAATATGGGTCGCGACCGAAACCGGTGTCCAGGTCTCCGATGACAACGGGCAGTCCTTCACGGACATCCGAGTCAATCAGGAATAGCCGCTGGTTCGGAGACTGGACGGCTAAAGCTGCAATACGGCGACCCGGTGAGAAAGCCTGGGGAGCGCCCGGCCAGCCGCTACCCGCGGCGCTCCCTCAGGGTGACGAGCTCAAAGCGAGGCTGGTGACCAGTGCATCCGATCTCACCTGCACCAGATAAGTAGGTCAGGCCTTTGAACGGTCCGGCGACAAGGTGATGGCTCTACATCGATGAATATCGATATCATAGTGAGGAACCGCAATTGCGCTGGTCGGCCTCTTCCGGGCGACGGCCGGGGGTGACTGGGGCTCGTTGGTTCGGTATCGAATCGAACCTTTGTGGAAGCCAGGGAGAACCACATGTCTGTGATCCGAATTTACGAAACTATGCTTTGTCGCGACACGGGTGTGTGTGGCCCCGATGTGGACCAGTCCCTGGTGGACGTCACCGCCGACGTGCGTCATCTCCAAAGTCTCGGAGTTGAGTCGCGCACACGACCGGCACTTGGCCTGAGCGCAAAGTCCGGCGGCTGCTGCGGCGGCTCAACGAGTTGCGGCTAGGTCCGGGGATGAAGTTTCTCGAGAACGCACCACGATTCTTGTTCTTTACTGGCAAAGGTGGCGTGGGTAAGACCTCCGTAGCCTGCGCCACGGCTCTTACACTCGCCAATGCCAGTCAGAAAGTTCTGCTGGTGAGCACCGACCCAGCCTCAAACGTTGGCCAAGTGTTCGGTATGGTCATCGGCAATACCGTCACCGCGATTCAGGATGTTCCGGGTCTCTCCGCGCTGGAGATCGACCCGGAGCAGGCCGTCGAGGCGTACCGGGAACGGATCATCGCACCCGTTCGGGGCCTCCTGCCCGAGACTGAGTTGGCCAGCATCGCCGAGAGCCTTTCAGGGTCGTGCACCACGGAAATCGCCTCTTTCGACGAGTTCACCAACCTGCTCGCAGACGAGAGCTCCTATGGGGAGTACGACCACATCATCTTTGATACAGCTCCTACGGGCCATACGATCCGCCTTCTTCAATTGCCGGGTTCATGGACCGATTTCCTCGAGACTGGCAAAGGAGATCCGTCATGCCTGGGCCCTTTGTCAGGGCTCGAGAAACACAAGCAGGTGTATGCCAAAGCAGTGCAGGCACTCACGGACCCCGCCAGGACCCGGCTTGTCCTGGTTAGCCGGGCGCAGACGTCGTCCCTGGCTGAGATCGAGCGTACCTATCTCGAGCTCAACCAGATCGGAATCAGGAGCGGGTACGTGGTCATTAACGGTGTCCTGCCGGAAGCCGCCGGCGACGAGAGATTAGCCGTGGCCCTGCGGTCCAGGGAAGCTGCCGCCATCGCGGCCATTCCTGAAGCGGTCGCCCCGCTGCCCCTCGATGTGCTGGACCTCAAGTCAGGCAACATGGTCGGCGTACCGGCGCTTAGGTCTCTGTTCGCAACTGGGTCCAGGCCGGCCATCCTTGACGAGACGACACAGACACCGGAGGTCGAGAACGCGCCACTGGCAGCCTTGGTTGACGAGATCGAATCGGACGGCCATGGCCTTGTGATGTGTATGGGGAAGGGCGGGGTGGGGAAAACCACCGTCGCTGCCGCCATTGCGGTCGCACTCGCCGGCAGGGGGCACGCGGTCCACCTCACCACGACGGATCCTGCAGCGCACCTCACCGAAACACTGCACGGTTCAGTCCCAGGACTGACGGTATCTCGTATCGATCCGGTAGCGGCAATTCAGGAGTACCGGAGTCACGTGATGGAAGCCAAGGGCCGGAACCTGGACGATGATGGTCGTGCCGCCCTAGCTGAGGACCTGATGTCCCCATGTACTGACGAGGTGGCTGTCTTCCGGCAGTTTTCCAAGGCGGTCCAGGAATCCCGGCGGCGCTTCGTGGTGATCGATACCGCGCCGACCGGTCACACGCTGTTACTCCTGGATGCGACCGGTTCATACCACCGGGAAATTGCCCGCCAGGCTGGAGATACCATGGGCTTCGTGACGCCCCTGATGCGGCTGCAGGATCCTGCGCAGACCAAGGTAATTCTTGTCACGCTGGCCGAAACGACACCTGTGCTCGAAGCCGAAGAGTTGAAAAGTGATCTGGAACGGGCAGGAATCCACCCGTGGGCCTGGGTGATCAATAGCTCGATTGCCGCCGCACACCCGCAGACGCCGTTTCTGCGGGCGCGCGCAGCGAGCGAAATCGAACAGATGGCGAAGGTACGCGCAGTGACCGACCGAGTGGCTCTTATTCCGTTGTTACCCGAGGAACCCATAGGGGAGGAGAAACTGAGGGCTTTGACGGCTCTCGCTTCGATCTAAGTGCGTCTCGCGTGCCGCGAGGAAGGGCCGAACGGACCACTCACTTTCCTTTTGAGAACGATTCTCATATGGTGGTGGAATGCACTTGATCATCGTTACTTCGCTGGACGCACTCAGTCGCAACAACGCCACATCTCAGTTGGCCGCGCTATCTCCGGAAGTTCCAGTGGTGCTGCACGACCTACTCGACGATTCAGTGGTGACGCGCCGCATCCATCAGAATGACCAACTGATGGAACGAGAGTCGTCTTTACTAGAACACGGTTGTCTGAGCTGCACCGTCCGGTTCGATCTGGTCCCCGTCCTGATACGCCTGGCCGCTGCCGGCACCTCTCTGGCGATCGTCGGGCTGCCGCCGGGCACCACGGCTGAGAACGCGATTGACGGGATTCATGCCATCGCTCCGGGGGATTTCATTGTGGATTCGGTGGCTGTTGCCGCCCAGCCCGAGGACGTGGAGGACCAACTGTGGGCCCATCACACGTTGTTTGAGTCTGGTTACACGGCTGTTCCTGAGGATGGCAGGACTCCTGGCGAATTCCTGATGGGGGAGTTGCTCTTTGCTGGCACGGCGCTCACCACCGTCAGTGATCTGCTGCCATCGGATCAGGAACTGAGTCTCAGGGGTGTTCAGCTCATCGGACAGCTTGCCCCGCATGTGCGGATGCTGCCCGCCCGGGGGGCGATCGCTGCCCACCTTGGGGCGCACGACGACGAAGCAGCCCGCGCCCGAAGTCGTCCCGGAGCGATCGCGGTACCTTCGACGTCGTCCGGGCCCTTCCGCACTTTCGAATACCGCACGGACCTTTTACTGCATCCCGATCGCTTTCGATCAGCATTGGGCGCCATCTCCGAGGGTTGCTGCTTTGTTCGGGGCGGTGTCTGGATTGCCGGTCTGCTGGAGACCGAAGTAGCAGTGTTCGGCGTTGGCCCGCGCATAGCCCTCAGCAACGGCGGCCCCTGGGCCAGCGATCCACAGGGGCAGTGGCGCCGCGGCACTCACCTCGCTCTGACCGGCGATGACATCGATGACTTCGAGGTGACCAGCCTGCTGGCAGCCTGCGCACTGACGGATGAGGAACTGCGGTCTCCCCTTGCTTATGCACCCAACAAAACCAGCCGATAAACACAAACAGAAACCCCTGAAGGAGAACCATGAAAGTACGCAATTCCCTCCGCGCACTGAAAAAAGTCCCGGGAGCCCAGATCGTCCGCCGCAGAGGCAAAACTTTTGTCATCAATAAGAAGAATCCGCGCATGAAGGCCCGCCAAGGCTGACGCCATGGTCAAAAGTACAAAGGATTCAACGGGGATCGTGGTGGCCCTGTGCGCGGGTCACCGGTGCGCTGCTCTTGTTAAAGCTAGCGACGACGGCGAGCTGGCCGCGGCAGTCGCCCGGTCGTCGGGCGGGGTGCTTATCTCGGCATCCTGCCTGCAACAATGTTCCCACGGAGCCGTCGCAGCTGTTGCCATTCGCGCTTCAACGAGTGAATTGACTGGGCCATCAATCTGGCTGGGCGGCCTCGAAGCCCCCGGGCAGCTAAAAGCCCTCGCCGCCTGGGTTGAGCGCTGGCATCCACAGGATGGTCGACCCAGTGCGTTACCCGACAAGCTTTCCGGGGCGGTGCTCGGAACCGGCGCACCCGTCCGCGTGGCGACTAACCCAGCCTAGAAAGCCGTTAAAACGAACGGCGCCGACCCATGCGGGCGGCGCCGTTCGGTCTAACGACCGTTAGTGCTCGTCGTAGTGATCGCCGTGTTCCGCGTGGCGGTGCCCGTCATGAAGGTAATCGGTATGGTCGCCGTGCTCGACGGTTTCATGGGTGCAATCGGACGAGCCGTGTTTGTGATCGTGCTCGTGAATTGTGTGTTCTGAGTGCGTTTCGGTGGTCATCGGTATCTCCTTGAAGCGGGAGTTCCCGCAGTTTCATATTCAGTGGCTGTGACTGGGTGTCGGGGACGCTTCGACCGTGTGGGCGATCGCATCCTCGATGACATGGGCAACATGCTCGTCGGTCAATGCGTAGACGGCGTCGCGCCCCGATCTGCTCACGGTCACGAGGTTCATACTTCGCAAGAGCCGCAGATGTTGTGACACGAGTGGCTGGGAGAGGCCAGTGGTGGCGACCAGCGAACTCACTGACCCCCCTCTGTCGGATAGGGCAGTCAGAATTCGCAATCGTGACACAGCCCCCAGCGCTTTGAACAGCTCGGCAACCTGTTCCAGCTGCTCGTCATTCGTCATGCTGATATATAAACATGTCTGCATGCGTTTATGCAATAGGCCAGTGCCAATCATCCAACTGGACTGATATTCGTCGTCGTACGCTTCCGCCTGCGTTCAAGGGCAGGAAAGGCGATACTTGAGGCCGACACCGCCAGAACAGAGGCAAGGATCAAGGCCGAGGCCGGGGCGAACACGGTCATGGTTGCGCGTTCGACATAGGCCATTCCCTCGGCCAGGATCAGGCCCCAATCGGGGCTCAGCGGGTCCGCGTCGAGCCCGAGGAAACCCAATGCTGCCAGAGCCAGAGCGGCTTCTTGTCCGTCAATCTCCAGATCGCCCCGGACCACCGCACCGCCGGGAAGAGAACCACTCAGGGCTGCCGCGGTCAGAGATTTACCGGACCCGGAGGGGCCTATCAGGGCTACCGCTTCACTGCGGGGGATGGTCAGCGACCGGCCCTTGACCAGGTATTGGGAGCCAATACGGATCGACAGATCCTTCAAGACCAAACACACCACGCACCCCAGCTCACCATTATTGATTATCGTTCTTATTGAGATACCGATAATGCGGGTGGTTCTCAACTGGGGCGCGCTGTGTACTGCCGTTTCCTCAGGGTTTGTCGTGGGGGACTATCTGATTGGCTTCTCGTCAGCCTCGGGGGGTCGGTCCGTCCCGGGACTCAACCCGGGGGGATAGGGAAGGTTCGGCGTTGGTTTCCGGGACCAGGGCGGCACGCTGAGGAGGAAGACTGTGGCGGCGATTGTCACACCTGCGGCGAAGATGGTGACCAGATGGGTCGACACCGCGGTGCCGTTGTACATGGTGATGCCTACAGCCAAGAGTGACACGGCCAGGAGAATCAGGGCGATCCAATGCAGGCGGCGCAATCCAATCAGAACCATGAGGGCGGGGGCCGCGTACCAGATCACGCTCGCCGTTCCCATGGAATTGATCTGGTCGATCACACTTCCGCTGCCTGGTATTGCGGCTACTACCGAGCGGAAAAACATTGACGCGCAATGCAGGATCAACCCCAGCACACCCACGACCGTTAGGGCGAGATCCAGCGGAGTCAACCGTCGGGTAACCCGCTTCAGGGGGAGGAACGGGACCGCCAGACGGAGAATTAGCAGCAGAGATGCGACGGCAGAGAGGGTCAGGACAAACGAGGTGGACATAGAATCACCTTAAAGGATCACCGGCGGTCGGAATGTGTCGTCGAATACCCTAGAAGAACGTGGGAAAACTTGTCCGGTGACCTATCGGACGAATCCGTCAACGAGTCACTCCAGGAGCACCATGACGTACACACTCAGCACCACCATTGCGCTTCCCTGGGCTGAAGCCCTGGAACTTACCCGGGAAGCACTATCAGCTCAGGGTTTCGGAATACTCACCGAGATTAATGTTCGTTCCACCTTTGAAGCCAAGCTCGGCACCGAAGCCGCGGACGCCGTGGGAGATTACACCATCCTCGGTGCCTGCAATCCGGCCCTGGCCAGCCGGGCCATTGCGGCCGAGCCTGAAATCGGCGCGCTCCTGCCTTGCAACGTCGTGGTCCGTCGAAGCAAAGCCGCAGACATCACCACAATCGAGGCCATCGACCCGGAGACCATGGTTCAGCTCAGTGATGCGCCAGCGGTCAAAGAGGTCGCCGACGACGCCAGCAGCCGCCTGCGTAAGGCCCTGGCCGCCCTCAGTAGTTGACCCGGTCTAGCTACCCGTGGTTGGGTGGCTCGGAACCAGCCAGCCAGAAGGAGAACAATAAGGGTGATATCGATGATGTCACCGCCGTAGTACATCAGCTGCGCGCCTGTCCGGCCATCGGAGATCTCGACACCGGCCGGAGGATTGACGTAGAGCCATTTAGCCAGGATGGAGTGAGTGGCGATGAATACGATGAGGACTACGGAGCGCATCTGGATCGAGGCCCGGTGTGGGTTGGGATCGGGACCTATCAGGGCCGCAACAAAAAGGTAGCCTGCCAGAAAGATATGCATATGTACCGCTCCATGAAGCAGCACCGAAGTGTGCATTAGTGAGTACAGGTCGGTGGTGTAGAGAACCCATAGTCCTCCCGCATTGTGCCCACCTGCGACCGTCGGGTGGGTGATGAACCGGAGAGGCGGAGACCTCAGAAAGCGGGTGAGGACCCGCGCCCGTCGCCCCGCACCGCCCAGAGGGCAAGGGCGTAACCCGCCGCGGCCGCAACCAGGAGCAGCACAACCAGGGCATCGAAAGCTATCCATCCGAGAGCATAAACGTCGTGGTTTGAACTGCTGGGAGAGTTATGTTCGTGTTGATGCTGCAGATCCACTGGCTGAACCTTCAGTCCGATGTCTGTGGGGGACGAGTCCGCCACAGAATGAACACCCCGACCAGTAACAGCACGACGGCAGACCCTATCCAGATTACGTCGTAGGGCAGCAAATCCACGTCATAACGAATCTGATGAATGCGCAGAACCTTGTGGTCAATAACGCCGTCAAAAAGTTGGAAAGACCCAACTCCGGTAATAAGCGCCCCAGTCCATCGCTTCCAATTCACCTCGGCGCGGCGACGAATGTCAGCCAAAACGAACAGGCCACAAATAGTGATAAACCAACCGAACGCGTGAAAGAAACCGTCAGCTGTCAGCGCGACCTCGGTGGTGGACAGGTCATAGAAGTGGTGCCACTGCAAACCCAAATGGAAGATAAACAAGTCAATAATCGATGCCGCGACCCCGCACCCGAATAGGAAACCGGAGAGAACGACGCGCCGTTCAAGCCCCGAGTCAGGCCCACGGGAGCATTTATCCACACCTCTGCTTCTGCGCATTCTGCCGGTAGGCATCGAAGCTTCCCTTCACCTTGGGGCGGTAATTGCACATTTCATCATAATAGCTACGGCACGTCGGCGATTGGCAGAATACGCCTCAATTACAGGGGAGCGGGTGGAATAAGAACGAAATTACCCACGTGTACCTTATCGAGGAATTCACGTTGAGCGGCCGCGATCTGGTCAAGTGGGAAGACCTTGGCTAGGAGAGGCCGGATCTCTCCACGCTCGATGTAGGAGATGAGGCTAGGGAATACCGCGTCGTCCCATGCTGTGCACCCGATCAGGGTGAGATCCTTCAGATAAAAGGTCCGCATATCTAGTTCGACAAGAGGTCCGCCGGTGGCGCCTGAGGATACGTACGTCCCTCCCCTCTGGAGGAGACTGAGCATCGCGGGAAAACCGGTGCCGGCCACGTTGTCGATCACGACGTCGACGCTTTCCGCTCCCAGCACGCTCAGCGCCTCGTCCCGCCCGAGGACTGTATCCGCTCCCAGGGCCCGGACCCGATCCTGTTTGGCCTCACTGGCGATGCCAATGGTATGAGCGCCACGTCGCTTGGCGAGTTGCATGACGGCCGAGCCAACGCCACCGGAGGCACCCGTGACCACTACCCGCGACCCCGAAGTGACACCTGCACGGCGGACCATGTTCTCCGCTGTTCCGTAAGCGCAAGGAATGGTGGCTAATTCGGCGTCGCTCCAGTCGCAGTCCACAGTGAAAACCTCGTGTTCGGGGACAGCAACGAACTGAGCGAACGCTCCGTCCCGGTCCGACCCTAACCAACTGGTTTCCATCGAGGAAAAACCCTGCGTGCGCATACATGCGCGGATCAGTACCCGAGCCCCAACCGAGGACTCGTCGCCACCGCGACCGACGGCGACAATACGTCCGCAGCAGTCTGCACCCTGAATTAAGGGGAACGGGGTGGCCGTGTTCCAACCCCCGTCCGGCCGCGTCGACGTCTGCCCGGAAACGTTCTCTGCTGCGTCATTGGTGCCTGTCGCCACCGATGACGAGTACCAACCGAGTCTGGTGTTGATTTCGGTATTGTTGACGCCGGCTGCCAACACCTGAACTAATACCTCACCTTCGGTTGGCGCCGGGATTGGAACCCGACTCACCTCGAGCCGGTCGTAGCCACCAACCCCGGTAGTGACAATCGCCAGCATGGTCTTCCCCTCGAGGACTGGCCTGGTTGGGGGATGAATCGTGGGCATCCACCCATTTTGCTCTATCTATCGAGCAGTCGCCAACGACTCCGCCAACGACTCCCCCAGTGGCCTGTCGTGCGTCCATCAACCCGACAGACTCCCGTGCGGATCAAGTAGCCAGCGTTCAGCAGAGATGACATCCTCGAAGTATTGGGTTGGATAGGGCGGTTCGTGCACTTCTTTGAAGTAGGTGGTGATGGCGCGGTCGACGTCTGTCGGTCCGACAATCGCTAGTGCAGAAACGTTGAGCCCCGACGCGAAGACGTACAGTGCCGGCCTACTGAGGGAGATCATTCTGTTGAGGTGGACGAGCATTGGTAGACACAGAGCTGGCGATACTTTCGCAAGGCTTCTGACGAGCTCCATGGCGTCTTTTTTCGAGACAGTTACCCCTTGGTCCCACCGGACTTCGATATAGCCTCCGCTATGGGGAAGGAGCGAGAATCTTTGGTTTGCTTCACTGTCATCCATCGGATAGTTCCTGTCTCTTTACTCCGTTGTCGTCGAGTTCCTTATTCCAGGCGTTTTCAACTAGTCGAGCGGCGGTGAGAAGGCGCCGGCTGGTTGGCCATTGATCCAGGTCCAACATGGCTATAGGTCCTTGTCATGGTGCCTCAAAAAGTCGTTCGGGCTATTGGTGCCGGTATTTGTTGACCATGGGGCAGTCGAAGGGGTCGCGTGCGGCGAGTCCTACCCGGTTGAGGTAGGACACGACGGCGCCGTAGGAGGCTGCGACGCCGACCTCGGTGTAGGGGACTTTGAGGCGTTCGCAGTGCTCGCGGACGATCAGGGCTGCTTTGCGCAGGTGTGGGCGTGGCATGTCCGGGAACAGGTGGTGCTCGATCTGGAAGTTCAGGCCGCCGAAGGCGTTGTTGACGAAGTTGCCGCCCCGAATGTTGCGTGAGGTGAGCACCTGTTTTTGGAAGAAGTCCAGTTTGCTGTTCTTGGGGATGATCGGCATGCCCTTGTGGTTGGGGGCGAAGGAGGCTCCCATGTAGATGCCGAACACGGCCATTTGAACGCCGATGAAGGCAAATGCCATGCCGAGGGGCAGGAACCAGAACAGGATGCCGAGGTAGGCGCCGAACCGGATCGCGAGGAGGGTCAGTTCGATCCAGCGGCCCTGCACCGGTCCGGGGCGGAACAGGGTGCTGATCGATTTGGCGTGCAGGTTCAAACCTTCGAAGGTGAGTAGGGGGAAGAAGAGGTAGCCCTGGCGGCGGGTGATCCAGGCGTGGAGGCCTTTGGCTTTGGCTGCGTCTTC
The DNA here is from genome assembly GCF_054511195.1 of Arthrobacter sp. Sr33. Lineage (NCBI taxonomy): Bacteria > Bacillati > Actinomycetota > Actinomycetes > Micrococcales > Micrococcaceae > Arthrobacter > Arthrobacter sp. Sr33. The sequence goes on from NZ_JBTNDD010000002.1 coordinate 44,175, forward strand.
CTCGGTGAAGGAGATGGTATCGATCTCAATGTCCGGGTCTTTGCCCACCACGTTGGGGTCGTTGTGGTGGCGGGTGTGTTAATTCATCCACCATTGGTAGCTGATGCCGACGACGCCGGCGGCCAGGATCCGTCCGGACCAGTCGTTGGCCGCGCGGGTCTTGAAGATCTGTCGGTGGGAGGCCTCGTGGGCCAGGAACGCGATCTGCGTGAAGACGATGCCGAGCACGGCGGCGATGAGCAGCTGGAACCAGGTGTCACCCAGCAGGGCGAAACCGGTCCAGGCGGCACCCATGGTCAGGGCGAGGGCGGCGAAGACGGAAACGTAAAAGCGGCGGCGGCGGGTCAGCAGACCTTCTTTGCGTACCTGCTTCAGCAGCGTCGCATAGGAGGCAACGACGTCGTTCGGCTTAGCAACGCGCACGCTACGGGTAGGGGCCTCAGTGCTCATCATTGGGTTCCTTATATGTTGAGACCCCCACGGTCGGACTGGAACCGACGGGGTCCTGCCCGCGAGCAGGTCCCCGTCGGAGGGTGTTGCTTTTTCTTTAGGTGCGGTTGCCTGTGTTGTGGTCCCGCTTCCGGCGAAGGATCAGCGCTAGTGCAATCATCGCGGCGCCCAGGAACAGGTGTAGCCAGTTGTCCGCATCATTCAGTGGGACGAAGTTAGCGGTGGAATCCTGATCAATGACCAGCCCGTAAATCCAGAGAACCAGGTAGATAACTCCTCCGACGAGGAGGTAGTTCTTGGCGTTCGAGTAGGTACGGGCAAGGACCAGGCCAGCGACGCCGAAAAGGAGGTGAACGATGTTGTGTAGGATCGACACCTGAAAAATGTCTAGTAACAACGCCTCAGATTCGGGTCCTGCCATGTCCATCTGATCGTGTTGGCTGGTGACCCCCGGAATGAAACCGAGAATGCCGACGAGTAGAAAAACGGCGCCCATGCCCATTGCGGCTTTCTGCATGGTGGTCTTCTCGCGGGTGCTGTCGAGATGGTTATTGTGAGCGGTCATGATTTTCCCGCTAGAGAGATGCGTGCTTCCTAGCTTCGCTACCGGAGGTCTGCGAGACATCCTTCGCCGCCCCGGGCCCGGCTTCTTATGGATGGATCTAATGGCCGCGCAACGAGCTGAGACTGAAGTCTAGGTAGGTGTGGCAGAAACGGCGCTGGGATGCGGAAACATATTCCGTAGCGGGGTCTGGGCCATCGACACCTGGAATATAGATGGAACCTTGTGTTGGTTTATCTCAAGTGCTGGCGTGGTTCCCGAAGTCCACGATCGCTGAACGTATCTAAGAATCACCCATGCATAATGTAAGCATGCTTATGATGTGAACACAAGAGGCTAGCGGACGGCTCGTACTTGGTTCCTGAGGCGTCTCGACTCGCGAATTCGGGACACCTTTACCCGGCGTTACTGACTGCCTCACTCCGTTCACTGTGTTGCACAAGACAAGCTCGAAGACCTGGGCCAGCCGGGTTGATTATCAGTAGTGCTGGTCGGTCTGGATAGCAGAAACCGGTGGACGGAAATCTTTGAGCGCGTTATTGTTGGGGTGTTGCCCCGGACCCCGGCACGCCCGCATGGACTATGCGAATGACTACTAGTTTGGGGTTAAGATCATGGCAACTTTTGAAGGGCTCTCCGCGGGGCAAAAGGTCAAGCACCTGGCGCCGGAATTGCGGCTAAGCGCACTCATCCAAGTCAATACCGACATGAACTTTGCGACCGTGGTCGTTCGCGGATCCTTGACGCAGACAAACTGTGATGCCTTGATCCGAATGGTTGTCACCACCAGCTATCTGGCACCGGATCTCAGCATGAGTATCGATCTCAGCGGAGCTCGATCCGTGGATCCGGAAGCCGTGAAAAGGCTTGGCAATTATCCTGCTTGGTCGGTCATTGAACCTCTCTCACAGGCCGCCAAGGAGGTTCGGCCGGACTCGAGAGCCAACCACCTGTCTGCGGGCTCAAACTGGCAAGCCACGTACCCGGTTTCGCCTGGATCCAGTGCCACTTCCGAATCAATTCCCGACCCATTGGCGGGATTGGGCGCCAGCAGTGGGACCGCGTCCCCGAGTCGGCTTGCACCCGAGGACCAGTTCCCCGAGGACCTGGCCGATCTGGACCTTCTTCAGGTAGAAGTCCTCAACAGTAGGACGGGTCGTCAACTGGATATGGAGTATATCCGCGATACTCAGCCGGACCCCGAAACAAGTACTCGCCTGGAAGAGCTGACTGAAGAACTTGACCGCAGGGACAACCAATCCAGCCACCCTAAAGCGTGAGGGAACCGCTCACAATCTTGCGTGCCGTGTCTTGCAATCCAATGCTCTGTGAGCGCGAGTATCGGCGGAGTAGGTTGAAGGCCTCATCCAGGTCCACGCTCTTGGTTTGAGAGATAACCCCTTTTGCCTGTTCAACAAGAACCCGGCTGGTTAGTGCACGTTGTAGTTGTTCGTTGATCAGTGTGCCTTCTCGGATGGTGCGCTCATGGAGTAAGCCAACGGTCGCTACGTCTGCCAACGCTTGCCCAATGGCTGAGTCCTCAGCGGTCAGCGCACCAATATCTCGACCGAACATTCCCATCGCACCAATGGTCCGGTCACGCACCCGTAGTGGAACCGCGTGTATTGAGTGAAACCCCTGGCTCAGCGCCGCGGCCTGGAACTCCGGCCAGCGCGGGCCCATGGAATCGATGCTGTCGATGGTTACCACGGCGCCTGTTTTGAAACATTCAACGCAGGGACCTGCACCGGCCTGAAGTTGAAGTATCTCCACGAGCTGACTTTCCTCATTGGTAGAGGCGACCACCTGCAGTTCTCCGTGTGGATCGGCTAACAACAGGCCAACGGCAGCGGCATCGAGGAGGCTGACTGTCTCCTCAACGAGCGTCTGCAAAAGATCAAGAACGTGGTAGTCGGCGACGAGTGTCTCTGCCAGTTTCACAAACGCGGCGCTGACCTGTTCCGAACGCGATGTAGTCACGATGCGCCCAATCTACTCCAGCACATGCTGATCGTTCCTTTCGTCGGGCGGGGAGAAATCCAGTTCACGGGCAACCACAGTCCGGGCGATTTCCGCTAGCGTGCTGCCGTTGGCGAACGCATGAGCGCGTAGAAGCAGCAGTGCATCGGCTGCCGACAGGGCTGCCTGGGCGAGAACCATACCGGTGGCTTGATGGATTTCCCGCCGAGATATCAGGGAACTTCCTGGAACGGATCCGTTATGGTCAACAGCGTTGTCATTCAGTAACTGGCGCAAGACCGTCCACGACGTGTTTTCTGCGAGCGATGACGCAGTCATTAGATCGGAACGACTGAGGGTCCAAGGTGACGTTCTATACAGTTCCACCACACCAACATTGATTGCCCCGATGGTCAGCGGAAAAACATACATCGCCGCAACGCCCGTCTCGGCGACAGCCTTCCCAAAGACCGGCCATAAATGCTGATCCCCGAACCGTAGATCAGGTAGAAGCACCGGAAGGCGGGTACGAAGAGCCTCCCACCGAGGACCTTCTCCAAGATCGAATTGCAGTTCGTCTAATCTGGCCGCTACCGCATCGCTGGCATGAAGTAAGGTCTCGTGCATAGATCCACCGAACACGGAGATTGACGCACCCGTGATGGGCAATAACTCAAGATAGGGAGCACATAGATGGGCACTATCCGAGCCCAGCGCCGGATATAGCTCAGGCATGACTCCTCCGGCACAGCGCACCGTGGCATGGTGGGTCGCCCATAAATAAAAGCCCTATCTCCTCCAGCTTGCTCTCAGATTTCCGTCCTGACTTAACCATAGACCCGATGCTCCCGAAGATACCCGGCCTGATTTCCTGTGCTCTCACCAATGAAATTCTTGGTCGTGATCAAGGCCCTGACCTGTTTGCTTGTTCACCCGCGGCCTAGCCTCAAGCGAATCAGGTTATTGCGTTCTACTGAGGCTGATTTCAAGTCCTTGGAGGAGGATGTCCATTCCTTGATCGAGTTCGGCTTTGCCGTCATAGTCCGTCAGTAAGGGGGCTAGAGTGCGCAGGTGCGGAAAGTCTTTCTTGGCAAGCCGTTGCAGTCCAAGCCTTAACATTTCCTCGTCCTCGTCCTCGTCGGCGTCGACGACAGACTCCTCGAGCTCGTTGATGATGTGGCCGAAGAGAAAGCCGTAGTAGGCGCGGTACACGAGCAAAGCCCCACGCGAGTCGAAGCCAGCCCTCATGAGTAAGGCCAGAAGCTGTTCGATGGGGCGAAGCGCCCCGGGAGGGCGCAAGCCCAGAGGGGTGGACAGCGGTCGGGTGACCAAGAGAGGGCGCAACGTTCGGATGTCGCAGGACCAGGTTCCGGAAGACGTGGGCAGTGGTGCGAAGTTGATCCTGCCAATTGTCAACGGGGGGAATGACCAGCTGGTCCCAGATGATTTCGGTCAGGCCATCAAGCAGCGCTTCACGGTTTTTCGCATACCGATACAGAGCCATCGGGTCTTTGCCTAGCTTTTGGCCGAGCTTCCTCATCGAGAGCGCGTCCAGGCCCTCGTCGTCGACCAATTCCAGGGCTCCGGCCAGCATCGTCGCCCTGGTCAGGCGACTCTTGACCGAGGTCATCGAGCAACCAAGTTCCGGCGGTGCGCGTGAGGTGGCGTCCGCCATTCTCACCTTCCTCCCCCAGACCGGGCCGGCTTCGTTCCCATCCGGGCACCCGTCCGTACCCGACCCACTGCGCCAGCGAACGATTCCCTCGCGCGATCACACCATGCACAGCGGGGGAAATGACGGATCAGCCAGCTCAGACGTCACTGCGTTCCACAGTATTAAAGTGGGAGACAAACAGTGCCGCGCATACCTTGTGATGGGTACAGAGTCCGACACGCATGACGCCGCCAGCAACAGTGGAGCGTCCCGGCGGGTATTCGTCTTCATTCACGGTATCGGCATGTCCCACCGCTATTTCAGGCGGCTTGCCGCAACTCTGGCCGTCCACGGCGATAGCTATCTCATTGATCTTCCCGGCTACGGCTGGACTCATCGACCAGCGGACAAGCTCACAAACCCAGACAGCGCGACGCTGATCGGCTCTCTTCTGGATGAAATCGGTGGAGGACCATACGTGGTGGTCGGCCACTCCATGGGAGCACAAAGCGCAACTGAGTTGGCCATTGAACGCCCAGATCTGGTGAGTACCCTGATTCTGATTGGGGCAGCGATCGACGTGAAACAGCGGACGGTGCTCCGGCAGGCGCCACGGCTGATGTTTAATTCGATGCTGGAAAAGCCATTGCTGAACAGTTCACAGTTCTTGGACGTCCTTCGGTGCGGGCCCCGTTGGTACGTTACAGAGCTCGCGGTAGCCATGGCCTACAAGCTTGAAGAACGCCTGCCCTTGGCGGAACAACCGGTATTGATCATGCGCGGCACCCGGGATCCAATAGCAGGCTCCCGCTGGTCCCGATCTTTGACGGACTCTGCCCAGAACGGCGAGCTCATCGAGATCAGCGGTAGCCCACATGCCGTGCACCACAGCAACCCCGCAGCTGTCGCGGCCCGAATGATTGACTTCCTTGGGCGGACCGAACCATACGTTCAACGCTGGCTGGTGAACCCCCACCGACGCTGATCAAGTCCCGCACATGAGCACTTCCGGTGTTCTGTGTAACGTCACGTCCGGGCAGACCCCCCATGTTCCGCCCGAACGTGGCGGGACTCGTCAAGAAGTTGGCTGGTGGAGGTCCCCTGGGCATTGTGGTACCCAAAGAAAGGTTTGTTTTGGGTGGCTTCCGCTTAGAAAGCATCGAGGCTGTGCTTCAGCGCGGGACAGGTAGGGAGATGAGCGGGCATCGTGATCCGGAGTTGGGGATCTGCCGCGACGGTCCCCGTGAGCGAGTAGGCCTCAAGCGAATGCAATGCTTCGGCGTCGATGTGCCGTGCGTGCGAGAGGTCAATCTGTACCGCGAGACTTCCTGATAAGCCTTGAGCGCGGATGATTAGGGGGAGAAGCGCCTTGCAGCCTTGAGGCGTCAGACAACCGGTAATCTGAACGGTCGCGCTGGCATGATCGATATCCAGCTTGATAATGACTCGCAATTTATGTTCCACGCATGGCTCCACAAGTTGATCTTCTTGCGGCCAGCTACTGGACCTAAGGGACAGCGTAGACGCAAATACGCCAGGGCGGTAGCCCCGAGCGCTGCAAAGTGCGCAGAAGTAGCCACGCGTCTCCCCACGAGTTCATGTCCAATCGTGGTTCTGACGGGGCTTTGGACGATCTGTGGACTGGATTCACATAACGCGGGATACTGGGATATGGCGGAAAGCAGTACCGCACCGAACAGACTCGTTGGAGCTATCCCAGGCAGTGTCGCTTTCGAAGACATGGCCGAGCAGATGAGTGAGTTCGCTCGTGTGCTGCAAGCCGAAGACGATGTAGAATCCCTCCTCGGGCATATGGTCAAGGCAGCCATCGATCTGGTACCGGGGACCGATGATGCCTCGATCAGTCTGATAACGGGACGACGGGGTGTAGAGTCCCGCGCACCGTCGAGCGATCTCCCCCGACAGGTTGATGCTCTGCAGACCCGGGTCGGTCAGGGTCCTTGCCTTGATGCGGTATTCGAACACCGCACCGTCAGCGTTCCGGATATGGCTCATGAAGACCGCTGGCCTCGTTTTGCTGAGGGGGCGATGAACCTCGGTGCTGCGAGTATGCTCGCTTTCCAGCTTTACGTGGAAGGGGACAACCTTGGGGCGATGAACCTCTATAGCCGGCACACCAACGCATTCAATGCCGAATCGGAGGAAATTGGACTCTTGATTGCCGCTCACGCGTCGGTGGCTTTTGCGGAGAGCAAAAAAATGGATCAGATGCATGATGCGCTTGCCAGCCGGGACACGATCGGTCAGGCTAAGGGGATTTTGATGGAGCGGTACGGAATCACTGGGAATCAAGCATTCATTCTGCTTGTGCGTTCGAGCTCGAATACCAATACCAAACTTGCCACAATCGCTGAATACCTCACGGGTACTGGAGAACTTCCACGCCGCAGTCGATGAGCTCGATGATCGGCGGGCTCGAAGGGAAGATTGAGGAATTCACCTAAGCCGAGAACAGGCTTCATCAGCGGACGATAATCGTTGCCCCCTGGGCATAATGCAAGACCGCGTGCACGGTGGACCCGAGGCGAACGGTGAGGGTGTTGCGTCCTTTGGCGCCGACAACAACGCAGGAGGCCTTTGTGCATGTAGAACGATATTCCTCGGCACAGTGGGTCCGTCCAACGAGTCTTCGACGATGGTGACATCGACGTCATCGCCCAGCAGATCGAGGGCCTGCTGGACGATTGGATCGTTCTTTGATACCGAAACCGGTGGTCGTGTGATGGCGTATCGGCTGTAGGGACGAATATGCAGTAGACGTAGGGAGGTGTGGCGCGCTTTCGCCATATCCACGGCGAACAGCAGGGCTTTGTCGCTTTGGGGCGAGCCGTCAATGAGACATCCCCATTTAGCAGTGCACGACGACGAGGGGCAGCCTGGTCGCAGCGGCGTGGTGCACAGCCCACAAAACTGCACGTTCTGATGTGTCAGATCCGTCGTAGCCGACGAGAATCGGGTATTCCGGCGCCTCGTGGATACTCACGCTGACCCCCCATTGAGAGTTAGGCCAGGACACCCTGGCCGAGGAGTCATAGCCCTTTTCGTATGGGGTGGGATCAAAGCCGCGTTCACGATCAGTCCTTGACTGGTTGAAGGTCTCCTCCTTAGACCATGCCCTGGCTGAATTCGGGTAGGTAGATCCTAAGGACCCCTTCTGGAAGGCCTCTACGCCGCACAGGAGCTCCCGCTGTCCTGTTGCAGCCAGCTGCTGTACTCGGTCCGAAGGTCCCTTGTCGGATAGCCAGTGTCCGAGAAGACTGAGCCCATGGCAGCCCAGCCCGCGGCCTCCGCGCCGAGCTCAGTCACGCCACCCTCATGGCACGCGTTGAATCCTCCCGAGGTCTTCTCGGTTTTGTCATCGGGCCCGCAAGGGCTCAGCGGTTCCGAGGCTACCCGCCGACTGGCTGAACTGGGCCCGAACGAGCTGAGCTTCGCGAAGCTGAGCCCCTGGTGGCGGGTACTTTTTCGCCAGTTCATCAGCCCGCTGATTGGTATTCTGCTGGTGGCGGCTGTGGTGACCCTGGTTCAGCAGCACTGGGTGGACGCAGGCGCGATCTTCCTCATCCTGTGTATCAATGCGGCCCTGGGCTTTTTTCAGGAACGCAAGGCGGAGGAGGCCGTGCGTGCACTCCAATCGTTGACCAGCCCGACGTGCCGGGTACTGCGGGACGGCACAGAACAGGTAATCCCGGGGCGAGACGTCGTCCGCGGGGACGTGGTGCTGCTGGAGAGCGGCGAACGGGTATCGGCTGACCTGCGGCTTTTCGAAGCCAACGGACTGCAGATGGATGAGTCGATGCTGACGGGGGAGTCCTTCGCCGCGTCCAAGCATACCGCTGCCTTGCCAGTAGACATCAGCGACGCCGACAAAACGAACGTGGCATTCAGTGGCACATTTGTTGGGAATGGCAGAGGCAAAGGCGTCGTGATTGCGACTGGGGCCAGCACTGCCCTGGGAGAGATCAACGCCCTCGTCCAGGGCCCAACCGGGAAATCACCGCTACAGCTGCTCACCCACAGCCTGGAGCGGCGGATCGGCCTGATCGTCCTCGCCGCGATTGTCTTCATCTTCATCGCCGGGCTGGTGCTAGGCAACGACGTCTCTACGATGTTCCGCACCGCTGTCGGACTGGCGGTTGCCAGCATTCCCGAGTCACTGCCGATCGTCCTGACGGTGGCGCTGAGCCTGGGGGTGTCACGGATGGCCCGGCGGAACGCGATTGTGCGCACTCTGCCTGCCGTTGAGACGTTAGGGTCCACCAATGTCATTGGTTCGGACAAGACCGGGACGCTCACCGAGAACCGGCTGACCGTGGAGAGGATCTGGACGAGTGACGGGACCGTGGATGTTTCCGCTGGGGACGACGACGGCGGATCAACGGACTCGCCCCTGGTGCGTGCCGTCCTGCGCGCCGGTGCACTGACCAATGAGGCGACACTCTCCGCCGAAGACGATGACCTTGAATATTCAGGCGACGCGGTCGACGCGGCAATGGCCCTGACCGCCGTCGTCCGCGCCGCGATCAGTGAAGCGGAGCGCACAGCCGAACCGGCTGCCCATCAACCCTATGAACCTCACCTGCGCTATTCTCAGACCGTTCAGCAGGATGCCGCCGGGCGCCGGACACTGTACGTGAAGGGATCTCCGGAGGCAGTACTGGCTGGGGCAGTTGTTCTGGGGGTACCCGGCGGAACCGATCCTCTGGACGAGGCGCAGATCCACGCGGCCAACGAGGCGATGGGCAGGGAAGGGCTGCGTGTCATTGCCACCGGGTCCAGAATCCTCGCCGATAGCGAGGAACTGCCTTCACCTCTGCCGCCGCCCTCCGGTCTGACGTTCCTAGGGATGGAAGGAATGACTGATCCTCCGCGGGCCGGAGTAGCCGACGCCATTGTGAAATGCAGACGGGCCGGGATCAAAGTCATGATGATCACCGGAGACCATCCTGTGACGGCGACGGCAATCGCCGGCCGGCTCGGCCTCTCGACGGACAAACCCCCACTCACTGGCGCCGAAATGGCGGACCTGGATGATCAGATGCTCGCCGCCCGGATCCTGCAAACGTCCGTTGCGGCACGGGTGTCCCCGGTGGAGAAGCTCCGGATCGTGCGCGCGCTGCAGGCCCACGGCAAAGTCGTCGCTGTCACCGGCGACGGCGTCAACGACGCCCCGGCCCTCAAGGCGGCTGCGATCGGCGTCGCGATGGGTAAGTCCGGAACCGACGTCGCCCGCGAATCCTCCGATGTCGTACTGACCGACGACAACTTCGTCACCATCGTGCACGCCGTAGAAGAGGGGCGGGTCACGTTCTCCGCGGTCCGGAAGACCACTTTCTTCCTGCTCTCCACTGGTACGGCCGCCCTGGTTGCCGTAACCTTGAGCGTTTTCGCCGAGGTGCCCCTGCTGTTCCTGCCGGTCCAGATGCTGTGGATGAACGTGGTGACCAATGGCGCCCAGGACATCGCCCTGACCTTCGAACCGGCTGAAGGTGATGAGCTCACCCGCCCGCCCCGCGCGCCGTCCGAGGGCATCCTTTCGCGCACCCTGTGGTTCCGGGCGGGGATCACCGGCTGCTGGATGGCGCTGGCCGTGACCCTGACTTTCATTGTGGCTCTACACAACGGGTACACGGAAACCCATGCCCGGACCTTCGCGCTGACGATGTTCGTGGTGCTTACCTTCTTTCAGGTCCACAGTTCGCGGGCCGAAAACAAGTCCTTCTTCCAGCTCCGGCTGCTGGCGAACAAACCTCTGCTCTTCACCTCTCTGGCGGCCCAGACATTGCACTGGGCTGTGCAAACCTGGCCGGTCTCCGCGGACTTACTCGGGCTCACGCCCCTGCGTCCGTGGGAATGGCTCCTTTGCATCGGCATCGGCTCAACGGTGCTGATCATCGTGGAGGCCGAGAAGGGCGTCCGGCGCTGGGCGCACCGCCATGACACGCCACCGGCTTGATTAGAACCCCGCCCCACGGCGAGGCGGCCCGCAACAATATCCGCCCGCTCCGCGACAGAGGCAAAAACCTATAGCGAAACCAAACGGCAACAACAGGCTCAGCGCGCCGCGCCGGACAAACTGATTGGCCAAATTCTTGCCCACCGGAAAGATGCTCAGATCCAGCCCATACAGGAACAAGACAACCCCAACAGTGACGATGAATAACCCGGCCAACAAAACCCCGGGTTCATCAGCCACGGAACGGAAAACCAAAACCTGAAACACCTGGCGTTGGCGAAACTAGAAAGTCCAGGCACCCAGTCCCGGGGCGAGTGTGCTGCAGGCGCCCGGGCAATCGCTGACCAGCAGGGGATTGCATCCCCTGCTGGCGGAACTCCGAGGTCGCCGAGTCAGTCTCTATGACGGGCCCACTAACACCTCGAGAGTTCGAGATCGTGAAGATTGTGGCCACTGGCATGACAAACACCGAGATCGCCGAGCGTTTGTTTAGCTCCGAGCGCACCGTTGAGAACCACATGAGTCGGGCGATGTTGAAGGTCGGCGTTACCTCTCGCACAGCGCCAGGAGTGTGGCACGGGACCCAGCGAGACAATCCCTCACGGTTCCATTCCCAGGTCGTTCAAGCTGCGCCATTCGGCCAGTTGCTGGGGCGTAGCCTTGGTTCAGCTAGTAAATGGGATGAATGGGGATGCGGGTGTGCGGTTTGAATGAAGGGTTTCGGGAGGGATTACCGGCATGACGACAACTGATGGAACTAGAGCGGCAGGTCCGTTGTGGAAACGGGTGAGCGCCGATTTGTTGAGCGAGCTCCAACGTGGCACTTTCGATGCTCGGTTCCCGGGCGAGCTTGAGTTGGCGCAACGATACGGGGTCAGCCGTGGAACGATCAGGGCAGCGTTGAGGCCCTTGCGGGATGCGGGGCACGTTAACGCGCATCCCGGGCGAATGTCGCGGGTCCAGGCGGGAGGAAATACAGCCTTCGGCCCGTTATACAGCCTGCTGGCGTCCGTGCGAGACTCTGGGATGGAACACCGAAGCGTTGTGCTTCAACAAGAAATCACACAGAGTCCTGCCACGGCGGCCCTGCTCTCCTTGAAGCAGGACGCCGAATTCTTCCATCTCACTCGGGTGCGCTTTGCCGACGAGGAGCCAATTGCGCTGGACGAAGTGTGGATGCCTGCAGATATTGCGGGAGGTTTAGTGGATTCAGATTTCACCAGAAACTCCTTGTATGGGGAGCTCGAGAAGCATTGCGGAATGGTCCTCAACGGCGGAACTGAGCAACTCTCGGCTGTCCTGGCCGCTCCGGAGCACTCGAGACTTCTGCAATGTGCCGCCGGTTCGCCACTTCTACTGATCGAGCGAACTGGGTGTCATCGGGCGCAGTACGTCGAGTTCCGACGGACCTATGTTGTGGGTGACCGAGTGGAGATTGCGACCAACTTCGGGTGTAAAGCGGATCCGCCGACGTCCTGAACAAACGGCCGTTATACCGACTTCGCTGGGACTGGGCAACGATCCTCGTACGTGGCGCGCCGGTAGAAGGCCCAGGAGAGTAGGCCGATAGCGAGAACCGCGAGGAGGGGTTGAATGGGCTCGAAGTACTGCATCGCTCCCGAGGTTCCCAGAGCGAGCAAGACGATCTTGTTGCACACCGGGCAGCCGACGGCAAAAAAGGTCACGATCGCCCCCGCGATGCCCGAACGGGTCCGCGGAGATTCCTCGATCCGATCCTGAGCGATATAGGTACCGAGGACCAGGCCGCTTAGCGCCGACGAGATGATCAGTGCTGGCACCGACCACCAGGTGGGGGGAACTTCACGGCTGAAAAATGGCGTGTCGATGAGATCGGTCGGAATGGCTACGAGCAGGAAGGTCGCCACCGCACCGAATAGCACGGCGATCCACCGGCGTAAGGGCCACTGAAGAAGAGCGTTGAGCAGAGTGGGTCGCTGAGTCGTGGGGTTCTCGGTGCGGGGAGTCATGGAGCTTCCTTTGACACTTGATCCGAAGACGCTCCTGGTGATGCGGGGTCATTCGGGGGTGCCGATGACCTGTGGCTGCGCCGGCGTAAGTAGAGGGCGCCGGTTGCGGTGAGGAGCATGAGAATTGACAGCATGACAGCTACGTCGGGGATTGAGTCCGCGAAGGTACGTACCGCGTTCTCGAGGGCGAACTGGTCAGTAACGGAAAGGATCCCACCCAGACTCGCTGTTCCGTCTGTGGCGATGAGGAAGATTCCGATGCCGATTGAAAGGGAGCCAGAGATCACCATAATCCAGGTGTTGGACCACCGTCCGATGGTTACAGGGCGGGGACGAAGCCACCGACGTCCGGAAACGCCGAGGCGGTCCCACAGTGCCGCGAGGAAGAACAGTGGGACTGCCATTCCCAGTGCATAGATGGCGAGCAGAATTCCGCCGTAGACGGCGTTGCTGCCAGCTGCGGCGACGGTAAGAATTGACCCAAGGATAGGTCCGGTACAGGCTCCTGCGACCCCGTACGCCAATCCGAGGACGAAGACGGAACCGCCGGAACCGCCAGTCGCGGACCGGGTACGGATGAATGCCGGTAGGCGGACACCGAGGATCTGAATGAGACCCAAAACGATCATAAGGGCGGCTGCGAGCCCGATGAGAATGTGTCGGTCAGTGGTGACGAGAGACCCCAGGGTGCCAGCGAAGACCCCCAGGGGTACGAGGGTGCACAACAATCCTGCGTAGAAGAGCAAGGTCCGGCCGACCAGTTGCCGTTTTGTGCTGAAGGCATACGCGAAGAATGCTGGCAGCAACAATGCTGAGCACGGACTGAGGAGGGTGAGGAGACCACCGAGGAACGCCCCGCTGTATCCGATTAGCATTACTGGGGACTGGTTTCTGCCAACACAGTCTCAATGGCTTGTTCAAATACTTCTACTGGTTGGGCGCCCGAGATGGGGATGTCGTTCACCAGAAACAAGGGTGTTCCGGTAGCTCCCAGGGCTGCGGCTTCCTCAGCGTCGGTTTGAACAGCCTGATTGAGCTCCTCTGAGTCCAGATCCGCTGTGAACGCCGTGATGTCGGCTACCCCAACTTCTTCTGCGATGCGGATCAGCTCCTCGCGCGGGAGGCTGATATGTCCGCGGTCGGGGGCCGCAGCGAAGACGGCTTTATTGAACTCCCAGAACCTATCCTGTTCCCCTGCTGCCCGGCCCGCAACTGCAGCATCAAGAGACTCAGCCCCGAAAACAGGTAAATCTCGCCACTCAATCCTTAGTTCTCCGCTAGCTACATACTGCTCGACCAACGCCGGCAATGTCTCGCGCGAGAAAACCCCGCAGAACGGGCATCTATAATCGGCGTATTCGACTAGAACAACGGGGGCGTCGACCTCACCCATTGCTAACGGGTCGTCGGCGATGCGCCGGGATAAATCGAACTTTTCTTCCTCCCGGCCGCCGGATTCCTCTGCGACGTCTGTTCCTGATCCATCTGAAGCGGGTGAGGAGGCTCGCTGGGAAGCGATCAAACCAATAATCAGGATGAGCGCGGCGACAAGCAGGGCAGCGATGAGGGTGGCCGATCGAACACCCGCGGTTCGTTGATCAGATTCTTGTGGCATTCATTACTCCTGGCATCGTGCGCCCCCTGGGAAGGCACAAGGGGAGGGAAAAGGGGGATTCACCCGGACACCAGATCCCTGTTTGTCGGATCTGGTGTCCGGGCGCGTCCGAGAAACACCGCTGTCAGCGAGGTCAGAGCCCCGCCAGCGAGGTTGGATAACTAGATGTTGACCCGGTAATAGACAGGACCGGAACCCACATTGACGGATTCCTCAACGGTCTGGTTACCGTTCCAGCCGCTGTGGATGGCTCGTCCGTCGCCGAGGTAGACGGCGTTGTGTGAAAAGCCCATCCCGCCGTCGGCGTAGTAGACGAAGTCGCCGGGCTGGGGATCTGATACCGGAGTAGCGAAGGCCATCAAGGACTCAGGGGACTCGTCTCCCACCCCCATCACCCCGGCGGCTCGCAATGCCCCTTCGCCCAGGACGGTGCAGTCCTGAATAGCGCCCAACTGCGTGTTGGCGAAGGCAAGAATACGGCTGTTGGCAGTACCGCTCTGGGGAGCGTCCGAGGAATCCCAGATATTTCCTGACTCGCTGCTCACCCGGTTACTCAGGGGACTGATCGATGCACTTTGTGTACTCACGCTAAAGTCGGAAACCGCTGATGACGAGGCTGCGGAGCCAGAGGCAACCGGTGCAGCAGTCACGGCATTCGACTCCTCGGACAGCACGATGGTGTTTCCCGGGTAGATGATTGACGCGACGGTGAGCTGGTTTAGGCTCAGCAGCTTGTGCAACGCCACACCTGTCTGAACGCTGATAGCGCCCAGCGAATCACCTGACTTCACGGTGTACGCAGTGCCTTGATTGGTGGGGCTCCCCTCCACTTCGACTGGTGAAGCAGCCGATGAGAACGATGAAACGGTGTGATCCTGCGCCGGGTGGGCGATCGCCGAAGCGTGGGCGGGGCTTGCTCCCGCCGCAAGCATTCCGGAAGCAACCACAAGCGCGGCGATCTTGGGTCCCCCCTGAGGCAGGACGGCTTGCCTGCTGAGGAGAAGAATCGAACGGCTTTTCGTATCGGCGCGATGTCGGGCGCGCACAGTATTTGATGACATGGATAATCTCTCCCTATACCTACGAGGTGAGCTGTCGGATTCGGATGGGAGACACCCGGCCGCACGAGGACAAACGCCCCGCCCGGCTTCACCCCAAGGGTTCCTAAAGAACCCACCTATGGTTTCCCCGCCCCAGCCTTCCTATCTAAAGGACCAAGGCCTTTGGCTGGGTTCGGTAAAAGGCCTCGATAAGCCCCACCTTCAGTGGGGCACTGTATTAAACCTACTCGGAAAAACGAAATGTACAAACATTTACACTGACGGCGCCTCCCTGGTTGGCAACCTCAATGAAGAGAGAGCGATTCCCAGGCATCAGTGGAGCGTCAGACCACTCCCGTGGTGCCCAGGAGTGACCCGATAAGGAAAGTGGCTGCCAATGCCAGCGCGCCGCCAAGAACGATCCTTACGGTCGGGCGCGTCGCCGGGTTGCCGCCAATCCGTGCGCTGCCGTAGCCGGTTACGGCGAGGGCAATCAGGACTGCGACGAAGGTCGCGAGGACACGAGTTTCCTCTGGAAACAGAAGAATCGTCAGCAGGGGCAGGATCGCGCCAAGGGTGAAGGCCAGCGCAGATGCGGCCGCAGCAGCTAGCGGGCTCGCCACGGCGTCCTCGCGCAATCCGAGTTCAGCTTCGAGATGGGCCCCCAGGGCATCGTGTTTGGTGAGTTCCACTGCCACCTGATGGGCTGTGTCCTGGCTAAGCCCCTTCGATTCGTAGATTCCGGCCAGCTCCGCAAGTTCCGCTTCAGGCTCGGTTTCAAGCTCAAGGCGTTCCTTGGCGATGAGGGCCTGCTGGCTGTCTTTCTGACTACTCACGGACACATACTCTCCGAGGGCCATGGATATCGCACCGCCGACAAGACCGGCAATGCCAGCGGCAAGAATCACGGGGGTTGCCGTTGTCGCTCCCGCAACTCCGACGACGAGGGCAGCGACCGAGACAATCCCATCATTGGCTCCAAGCACACCCGCTCGAAGCCAATTGAGCCTGCCATGGATGGTGTTGTCATGGGGTTCGTCACTATGCGTGCCTGGTACGGGATAACTAGTCATGCCCGTAATGTAGGCCCCCACGAGCCAGTACACCAGTAAGGATCGGCTCTCCTGTCGGGATTCCGATTCGGGTGACCTCGACGGAATTCGCTCTGCTCCACTGCGGCGCTGAAAGGGGCTTGCAATAGTCACCGAGCCGGCCGTTTTGATCCGGGCGTCGGCGAAGAGGCATGGGATTCTTTGACCGAGTAAGGTAAGCGAACCAAGTAGGCACCACATACCGCAATTGCGGTTCGAAGTTCGAGGAGGAAACGTCATGACCGGAAGTGTGATTGTTGGTGTGGATGGAAGCGAGACCGCGTACAAGGCAGCATCGCGCGCCGCGACTCTTGCCGAAGGCCTCGATGCAGAACTTGTGGTGGTCAGCGCGCACATTACGGGTAACACGGAAGTTGTCCATATCGGCAACGACACTTGGATACTGGATGATGCAGAGCAGGCTCTCAAGTTGGCCGAGCAAGTTACAGTGAAACTGCGCGAGCAACACCCTTCCGTGAAGGTGCGCCCCGCTGCGGGGCGGGGCAAGCCGCAGGATGTCCTCATCGAGGAAGCCGAGCGTGTCGGTGCCCAATTGCTGGTGGTAGGCAACGTGGGAATGAAGGGGCTTCGACGGGTTCTGGGAAGCGTTGCGTGGAGTGTCGTACATAACGCACCCTGTGACGTGCTCGTCGTGAAGACCGCCTCCTGATTTCACTGCAGCTCCCAAGCTGCGGCTTGGGCTGAAGCGAGGACTGCGCAGGGCCACAAAGTCAGATCGACATACTTCGCAACGGGATCGTTCGTCTCTTCGGCTTGAGTCGTAACATTGAAGCGGATACGGACTTCGGTTTCCGAAACGCGTTGTAAAGGACTATAAGAACTTGTCACTCGAATCACTGCCCGTCCTGGATTACTCTCAGCTGAACGCAGGCCCCGAGGAGGCATCGGACTTCCGGGACGAATTGCGCAATGCGATGCACGAGGTCGGATTCCTATACCTGGCAGGTCATGGCATCCCGCAGGAGCTCACTGACGCCATGCTCGCTACCTCCAGACGCTTCTTCGACTTGTCGGAGGAGCAAAAACTCGAGCTGGAGAACGTTCATAGCCCCCAGTTTCGTGGCTACACGAGGATGGGCGCCGAATTGACTGATCGGGCGGTGGACTGGCGAGAGCAGATCGACATTGGCGTCGAGCGCAACGCTGTGGAACCGGCGGCAGGGGTCGCTGACTACTGGCGGTTGGAAGGCCCCAATTTGTGGCCGGCTGAATTGCCCGAGATGCGGAAGATCGTCTCTGAGTGGACACAGCGACTGAGTGCCATCTCCCTCGACCTTTTACGGGCGCTTGCTGTGTCTCTCGGTGCACCGGAGGACAGTTTCGATGAAGCCTTTGGTTCAAGCGCCTTCCCGATGCTGAAAATCGTGCGTTACCCGGGGGAGTCCGGCAACGAGCCGAAACAGGGCGTCGGGTCGCACCGCGACGGCGGAGTGCTCACACTGCTCCTGGTGGAACCGGGAAAGGGCGGACTCCAGGTCGAATACCAAGGAGAGTGGGTCGACGTACCCCAGGTTCCTGGAACGTTCGTGGTCAACATCGGTGAAATGCTCGAATTGGCGACAAACGGCTACCTCAAGGCGACACTGCACCGTGTCATCTCACCTGGTACCGGAACCGACAGGATTTCCCTGCCCTTCTTCTACAATCCGGCGCTGGATGCCACCATGCCCGCACTGCGCATGAGCCCGCAATTTCACGCCAAGGCCCAGGGGCTGTCGGTGGACCCGACCAACAGCCCAATCCTTGAAACCTATGGGGATAATGCTCTGCGCTATCGGTTGCGGGCCCACCCAAACGTTGCCGCGCTTCACCACGCCGACCTCCTGCAGCAGCAAGGGCAGCAATAAGGAACGTAGACAGTCACCAGGCATGAAGCGCAGCGGAACCGCTGTACCGATCCGTTGGGTTAGCCACCCAGCGTCGCAAGCAGCGGACTCATCCGGTAGGGGATGGGCTGGCGAAGAAACATGCTGGTTCTGGTTCGCAGGATTCCGGGGCAGAGGCGAATCTCTTCTGACACTCGGTAGAGGTCGTCCGGGTCGCGAGCGACAACCCGGCAGAGAAGGTCTGTTTCTCCTGCGGGTGCAAGACATTCGACAATTTCGGGAATGGCGCGGAGCCCTTCAACGGCAACATCGATCCTGTGCTGGTCAAGCTCTGCGGCTACATGCGCTGATATGAACAGGCCGAGGGCCTCTGGCGCGATGCGCACGCTGTTGTCCCTCAGGGCACCTTGTGACTCGTAGCGCTCCAGGCGCGCCTGGACCGTGCCGCGGGCCAACCCTGTGCGGTGCGCGATGGCCAGCACGGTCATTCGAGGGTCAGCGTCGAGTGCTTCGAGGACAGCGCGATCAATAGCATCCCTGATCGGACGTTGATCTTTGTTGATGGCCATGGTTCTCCTCAATAGGCGCGGTCAGGATGACCAAGGTTGGCATTCGTATAGCTAGAAGTCTAGTCAGATTGACTACCAAATACGCCGACTATTGCACACAGGTATGACGATGTTGCTCAATGGAAGACAGAAAGGTCAGGAATGGAGATCCCCTTCCCAGGCTTTGCAAGCAGCTAGTGAGTACACCCCTCCAAGGTTGTGAAGTGTCGCTCCCATAAGGAGCGCACTCGGTCCGTCGCCCCACCCCTGCTGCGGACTCCATTGAGCTGGATTGCGGCCGATGACACCGCTGGAAGGGTTCATATCTACGGTTGACCTGCACACTGGTTCTTGTCCCTGCGGTGGTCTGTGGGACGCTCGTAACAGGCGAGGCACTGAATGCAAGGTGTTGCCGGAGGTCACAGAGACGCCAAATATCGGTTTGTTGAGATGCCGGCGCGTCGTACCGGCCATGACAAGATCGAACCACCTGGGAGGTCACCACGAAGAAGTTTGCGTTCTTGCCTGCACTTGTATTGTTGGTGGCCGGTGCTGGCTGCGCTCCGGCGACAGGGAAGCCGACGGACATGGCTCCCGAAGAAACCTCGACGGCTATACCCTCTGCCGCCGATATGCTCCCGACGGATGCTGAACGTTCAGCGGAGCGTCCGTCGTCCCCCGTAGCGGAAGCACCCGAGTCACTTGATGAAGACATCACAGCGATCCTTGACGCCGCAGGTGACTACCGCGTCGGGGTCGCGATAGCCGACACTTCCGGCGATAATGCACGACTTTTCGGGGAAGAGTCAGCGTTCTTTGCTGCCAGCACGGCAAAGATCATTACGGCTGCAGCCTTCTACCATTCAGTCGAAGACGGCGAAGCCAGTCTCGATGAAAACCTGGGCAAAGAAGACGCGGGCTTCCAGATCCAGGACATGGTCAACAACAGTGACAACAATGCCTGGTTGCTCCTGATGCAGTCGGTCGGTTATCCGGAACTGACTGACTATGCCGAGTCCCTTGGTGTTGCCTATGATCCCGAGGAAAATCTGCTTACCACCGCGGATATGGCGCGGGTGCTGACAATGCTTCATGAGGGAGAGCTGCTGAACCGGGAGAATACAGCTCAGCTGCTGGGCTACATGCAGGAAACGAACAATGAAGAACTAATCCCTGCAGGAGCCAGTCCGGAGGTCACCGTGCATCATAAGTACGGACTGATAGGTTCAGATCTCCACGATGCTGCACTCCTGACCCATGGCGATTCCACTGTAGCCCTCGTGATCTACACCAAGAACACCGGTGACGGTAGTGAAGCCGATCAGATCCAGCTAATTCGTTCCCTGACCCGCGCGGCTGAGGATGCGCTCTTCGCTGCTGACTTATGAGTGCCTGTGATTCCAGAGGCGAAGGCAGCGGGACTCGCAACGCCCGAGGCGAAGGCATGTGCTGAAGCTTTCTCCTAAGGGAAGATCATGCCGGTTAGGCGAGGGAGAGGAAAAGCTTCTCGAGTTCTTTCCTGTCCATCGTGGCGTCCTCGCGAACGATGCACTGCTCGAGACCGCTGGCAATAATAGCGAAACCAGCCCTATCGAGTGCCTTGGAAACGGCGGCCAGCTGCGTCACGATGTCCTTGCAGTCCTTGCTCTCCTCAAGCATGCGCGTAACAGCAGCGAGCTGACCCTGCGCACGTTTAAGTCTGTTGACGACCGGCGCTAGTTCAGTCGAATCAAGTTGCATGAGATCTCCAAGGGCTTAGATTGTGTACGATCCATCGTATACCCCCTGGGGTGTTTTGCATACCCATGGGGTATCTGTAATACTCGGTGGGGTATCCAGTACATTCTTTTGAGAGGCACACATGACTCCTGTTTCCACGTCCACTTCCATCACAGCACTTGATCCGGGGACTCTGCGTGAATGGGCGACAGAGCATCAGGACCTCGTCGTGATCGACGTCCGCTCCGCCGCCGAATTTGAGTCCATGCATATCCGCGGCTCCTACAACGTGCCGCTGCCGTTGCTGTCAGAGCACACCGATGAGCTTGCAGCCCGCCTGGCCTCACGCGTCGTGCTGGTCTGTCATTCGGGCATCCGCGCCGAACAGGCCCGCCAGCGGCTAGCAACCTCAGGTATTGACACCGCCTATGTACTGACCGGTGGTGTTCCAGGATTTGCTGCCGCCGGTGGAGATGTAGTCAAGGGTAAGGACCGCTGGGATCTAGAGCGCCAGGTCCGTCTCGCAGCAGGTTCCCTGGTGATGGTGGGCCTCACTGGAGGTAAATTCGTATCACCGAAAATCCGTTTGTTGGCCGGTGTCATTGGCACTGGTCTCACCTTCTCGGCCGCAACCAACACCTGTGCGATGGGTAAAGCCATCTCGACGATGCCGTGGAACAGGGCCGCTGTTGATCCCACACGCGAAAGTGCCATACTGACTCTTCCCGTTGCTAACGCCGGAGATGAGACCACAACCTCATGACCACCACCCTGGTCCTGGTTCTGGCCCTCTCTGTGGTGATCGGGCTCTCCCTCGGCGTGCTGGGTGGCGGCGGATCGATCCTCACCGTCCCAATCCTGGTCTACGTCGCCGGGTTTGAGGCCAAGGAGGCTATCGCCGCTTCCCTTTTCGTCGTCGGCGTCACATCAGCGGTCAGTGTCATCAGTCACGCCCGTGGGGGGAGGGTGATGTGGCGAACCGGCTTGATCTTTGGCGCGGCCGGAATGGTCGGTGCATTTGCCGGCGGTCTCCTGGGTGGCCAAATCCCGGGGCAGATCCTGCTCATTGCCTTTGCGCTCATGATGGTCGCCACCTCCGTGGCGATGCTTCGCGGACGTAAGAAAAAATCGACGGACAGCGGTGAGCCAGTCAAGCACGAACTTCCTATCGGCAGAGTGCTGCTGGATGGGGCTGTTGTGGGGCTTGTGACTGGACTAGTCGGCGCAGGCGGCGGATTCCTCGTCGTTCCAGCGTTGGCATTGCTCGGTGGCTTGCCGATGTCGATTGCCGTCGGTACCTCGCTCGTCGTCATCGCCATGAAGTCCTTCGCCGGACTCGCTGGGTATCTGACGACGGTGCAGATCGACTGGGGTATCACCCTGGCCGTGACCGCGGCGGCCGTCGTGGGCACCCTAATTGGCTCCAGACTGGCCGGGCGAATTCCCGAGGTGGCCCTGCGGAAGGCTTTTGGGTGGTTCGTTCTGGCAATGGGCACGTTTGTACTCATTCAGCAGGCACCCGCTGACCTGCGGTGGTTCTTTGTTGCTGGGGTTGCCACACTCGCGGCAGTCGGCGTTGTGGCCTGCTGGTTCTTCCTCAAATCGTGTCCCCTTCGCAAGCCTGACGGGCCACGACGCGAGAAGGCCCCGTCGCCCGCCTGAATCACAGCCCACGCTAGGCGAGACCTGTGGGCCCACCCGCAATCCAATCGTTCGGCGGGCAAGACCTGACCGCTGCCACACCCTAATGAACTATTGAAGGAGAAAACCATGGCTGAAATTACCATCAACGAGGCCGACCAACGCCGTTCAGAGTCGATCATCCTCGATGTTCGGGAAGATTTTGAGGTAGCCGAGGGCATGATCCCCGGGGCGTTGCATATCCCGATGGGCGAGTTGCAGGCGCGACTGTCCGAACTGAATCCCTCGGTTCATGTGATCGCCGTGTGCCGGAGCGGCAACCGCTCCGCCCGGGTTGCCGACGCGCTGAACGGCGCAGGGTTTACCGCCGACACGATGGCCGGTGGAATGTCTGCCTGGACCAAGGCCGGCCTTCCAACTACCTAACCCATTCCGCCGATGGCCGCCATGGGGGCGTGCTCCAGAGCGTGAAGCATAGAAGAATTTCGCCTTGCCATATACCCCTAGGGGTATTACAGTAGTAATAGATCAAGACCACGAACGAAGGAGATCAGCAGATGCTTATCGAGCGTATTTACGATGAAGACCTCGCACAGGCGAGCTACCTGATTGGCTGCCAGGCCAACGGCACCGCGGTAGTTGTCGACGGCCGCCGCGACATTGCCGTCTACCAGGATCTGGCCAAAAAGAACGGCATGGAGATCATCGCCGTCACTGAAACCCACATCCATGCCGACTACCTCTCAGGTACCCGCGAACTCGCGGCCGCCACCGGTGCAAAGATTTACGTCTCCGGTGAAGGTGGCCCCGACTGGCAGTACGAATTTGACGGCGAACGGCTCTACGACGGCGACAAAATTGTCATCGGCAACATCACCATCAAGGCCGTTCATACCCCTGGCCATACCCCGGAGCACCTGTCCTTCCTGGTGACCGACGGAGCTTTCAGCTCCGAACCCGGCTTCCTGCTGTCGGGGGACTTTGTATTCTCGGGAGATTTGGGGCGCCCCGATCTGCTGGATGAGGCAGCGGGCGGCGTTGATACCCGATTCGAGGGTGCCAAGCAGTTGTTCACCAGCCTGCGGGATAAGTTTCTGACCCTGCCCGACTATGTCCAGGTCCACCCTGCCCACGGTGCCGGCAGTGCCTGCGGTAAGGCCCTCGGGGCAATCCCGTCCTCCACTGTGGGATACGAGCGCCTGTACGCCTGGTGGGGACCGTATCTCGCGGCCAATGACGAACAGGGCTTCATCGACGAACTGCTTGATGGACAGCCCGATGCTCACGCCTACTTCGGTCGAATGAAGAGGGAGAATCGTGAAGGTCCAGTAGTCATGGGCCAGCGAGCACCCTTGACGGAGCTGAGCATCGCCGACGTCGCCGCAAAGCTAGCCGACGATCAGGTTACCTTCATCGACACCCGGTCACATACCGAGGTGCATGAGGGCACGGTTGCCCGCTCCCTGAACGTTCCTGCCGGCAAGTCAGTGGCAAGCTACGGAGCATGGGTGGTCAACCCGGAAACGGACAAGAATCCGCTGGTGCTTCTGGCCGCCGATCAAGAAATGGCGCAGGACATGTGGGATCACCTGGTCCGGGTAGGCATCGACAAGGTTGGCGGCTACGTCACCAGCATTGACGGGCTTCCCACGAACACCCCGAAGCTGATCCAGCCTGCGGAATTGGACGATTTCGACGCCGCCATGGTGCTGGATGTCCGCAACCGCACCGAACACACTGCCGGGCACATCCCCGGCTCGCACCAGCTCAGCGGTGGCCGTGCTATGTGGAACCTGGATGAACTGCCAGGTGAAGGAACCATTGTCACGTACTGCCAGTCCGGAGTGCGGAACTCCGTGGCGGCCAGCGGCCTTCGTCGCGCAGGGTACGACGTCGTCGAACTCGACGGAAGCTACGCGGGATGGGCCAGCTGGAAGCAGCAGGAAACTGTTTCCGCCAAGTAAACAGAGCCAGCTCAGTCCTTGAGCTGTGGCGGCGGCACGGTCAATCCGGTCGCCGCCACAGCATTTAACCTCGGCCATTGGTCCGTGACAGGAGAATATCCGTGAAACCCGGCAGAAACTCGTCGCCACCTAAACAGGGCGCTGCAATAGAGCTGGGATTGCGGCAGAATTTGGCGCAGTTCATGCTCCTCGTCGCAGTCAATGCCCTGGTGGGTGGCACTCTTGGCCAGGAGCGGACGGTGCTGCCCCTGCTGGCCGAGAAGGTCTTCCACCTCGAGCTCTACACCTCCGCGCTGACCTATATTCTCGCGTTCGGTCTCGCGAAGGCTGCAACCAACTATTTTGCCGGCACTCTCGCAGACCGCTACGGGCGCAAACCCGTCCTCATTTCCGGCTGGCTGATCGCATTGCCGGTCCCACTCCTGCTGATCTTCGGGCCGTCCTGGGGGTGGATTGTGGCAGCCAACGTCGTCCTCGGCATCAGCCAGGGCCTAACCTGGTCAATCACCGTCATGATGAAAATGGACCTTGTGGGTCCCGAACGCCGAGGACTGGCGATGGGCCTGAACGAAGCGGCTGGCTACCTCGGCGTCGCGGGTGCAGCACTGGCCACCGGCTACATAGCATCGACCTATGGGTTACGTCCCGGACCGTTCCTGCTGGGTGCCGTCTTCATTGCTCTTGGGCTCGGGCTATCCGCCCTGACCATCCGCGAAACCCATCACCACGCCAAAGCCGAAGCGGCTCGGCATGTCAGCGTCCATGCCGGCACCGAAGCAGGGCTGAGCAGCCGTGCCGTCTTCACCCTGACGAGTTTCCGGGACAAATCCCTGTCCTCAGTGAGCCAGGCCGGCATGGTGAATAACCTGAACGATGGTCTCGCCTGGGGGCTGTTTCCCATCCTTTTCGCCACAGCGGGTCTGGGACTTGAACGTATCGGTATTCTTGCTGCCGTCTATCCAGCTGTCTGGGGGGCCGGACAATTGATCACTGGCGGTTTGTCAGATCGAATCGGTCGCAAGCCGTTGATTGTCGCGGGGATGCTAGTTCAAGCAGTCGCCTTGGTCATGGTCGCTGCTGGAACTGAGTTCGGAACCTGGCTTGCCGCCGTCATCCTGCTTGGTGCAGGCACCGCGATGGTCTACCCCACATTGCTGGCTGCGATAGGCGATGTCGCGCACCCCGAGTGGAGGGCCCGCTCGGTGGGGGTTTACCGGTTGTGGCGCGACGGCGGCTTCGCCGTCGGGGCCCTCCTCTCCGGCGTCATCGCGGACGCTTACGGTATTCCGGCTGCTGTGGCGGTCGTCGCGCTCGTCACCGCACTCTCGGGACTTGTCGTCGCGCTACGGATGCGAAACGGCGATCACAATGCCGCAGCTCATCCTTGACCAATACCCCTAGGGGGTATAGTGTCAGGGTACCGAGCGGGAAGTCCGAGCCCCAAGAGGGCCGCTTACTCCTTGAAGGTCTTTTGATGCGGCTGTAGCCCGCGGAATGACTGCCGGGCGCTGCACCCGTTGACTTCTAAATGACACCATTGCGTTTGTTAGGGGACCATCATGTCCAGTACTCCAGCTGCAGAATCAACTCCGAAGGTGAAAAAGGGCGAGGACCATGAGGTGCATTCTCATGGGGAGCATGCGGGGCATTCCACCGCAATGTTTAAGAACAAGTTCTGGTTGAGTTTGGTCTTGAGTGTTCCGGTGGTGTTGTTCAGCCATATGTTCGCCATGATCGTCGGCTACACGCCGCCGGATTTCCCCGGCGCGATGTGGATCTCACCGATTCTGGGTACCATCATCTTCTTCTATGGCGGTGCCCCGTTCCTCAAGGGCGGGATCACCGAACTACGGACCCGGCAACCGGGGATGATGTTGCTGATTGCGATGGCCATCAGCGTCGCCTTCATCGCATCCTGGGTGACCACCCTGGGGATTGGAGATTTCAATCTGGACTTCTGGTGGGAGCTGGCGCTGCTGGTGGTCATCATGTTGTTGGGGCACTGGATGGAAATGCGTGCCCTCCGATCCGCAGCGGGGGCTTTGGATGCGTTGGCCGCGCTGCTGCCCGATGAGGCAGATAAAGTCACCGACACGGGAATCGAAACCGTCTCCGTGAGCTCGCTGGCCACGGGCGACGTCGTTTTGGTCCGGTCAGGCGCACGGGTACCCGCCGATGGCGAGATCGTTGACGGTGTGGCCGAGTTCGATGAGGCGATGATCACCGGCGAATCCCGCACCGTGCAACGCACGGTCGGGGAGGTGGTGGTCGCGGGAACTGTGGCAACCGATAACGCGGTCCGGGTGCGGGTGACCGCCGTCGGAGCCGACACCACTCTGGCCGGGATTCAGCGTCTGGTTGCTGAGGCGCAGGCCTCGTCGTCGAAAGCGCAGGCCCTCGCTGACAGGGCCGCTGCCTTGTTGTTTTACTTTGCCCTGGTCGCTGGCATCCTCACTTTCATCGCGTGGATCCTGCTGGGTAGCCCCGATGATGCGGTCATCCGCACGGTCACGGTCCTGGTTATCGCTTGCCCGCATGCGCTTGGTTTGGCGATTCCCCTGGTGATCGCGATTTCGACGGAACGCGCGGCGAAGGCGGGTGTGTTGATCAAGAACAGGATGGCGTTGGAGCGCATGCGCACTGTCGACATAGTGCTGTTCGATAAGACCGGCACTCTCACCGAGGGCCGGCACGCCGTCACCGCCACCACCACGTCCGGAACGATGTCCGATGCGGAAATGTTGGCGTTAGCCGCGGCGGCAGAGTCCGACAGCGAACACCCGGTGGCACGCGCCATCGTCAACGCAGCTATGGACACGCCTGAAGCGGCGGTGTTCGGTTATCGGGGAAGCGACTTTTCGTCGATGACCGGCCGGGGTGTCCGAGCCACTGTCAACGGGACCGAGGTCATTGTTGGTGGCCCGAACATGCTCAGGGAAGTGCAGTTGGAGACCCCGTCGGACATGAGAGATACCGTCCAGGAATGGATCGGCCGTGGCGCTTCTGTGTTGCATGTGGTCCGTGACGGCACCGTGCTTGGTGCCGTGCGACTCGAGGACCGGGTCCGGGATGAGTCCCGGGCCGCGGTGAAAGCGTTGCAGGACCGGGGCGTGAAGGTCGCGATGATTACCGGGGACGCACGCCAGGTGGCGGACGCGGTCGGGACTGAACTCGGTATCGACGAAGTCTTCGCCGACGTGCTCCCGCAGGATAAGGACTCCAAGGTCGCGGAGCTGCAGTCCCGTGGCCTGAAAGTGGCGATGGTCGGCGACGGCGTGAATGACGCCCCCGCACTGGCCCGCGCAGAGGTGGGAATTGCCATTGGCGCCGGGACCGACGTCGCAATGGAATCCGCCGGCGTGGTGCTGGCAGGCAACGATCCACGATCAGTCCTGGCGATGATCGATTTGTCCCGGGCCAGTTATCGGAAGATGATCCAGAACCTGGTCTGGGCGACGGGATACAACCTGATCGCCGTGCCCCTGGCCGCCGGCGTGTTGGCCTTCGCCGGTTTCGTGCTATCGCCCGCGGCGGGAGCAGTGCTCATGAGTATTTCCACCATCGTGGTCGCATTGAACGCGCAACTACTGCGCAGGATCGACCTCAGCCCCGAACGCTTCACCACCTAAGGCTCTCACTCAGCGACGCACCTGCCCTTCGAGGGCACCACTGCAGACTATTCATCAGATATTTCAAAAGGATCAGATCACTATGAAGCGTTATCTCTCTTTGCCAGCATTAAGTATTGCCGCCGTTATTAGCGTCGCCGGGTGCAGCAGTGACACCAGCACCCCGGCTGCGGACTCGTCTGCCTCTGCTGAACAGAGCACTCCCACCGAATCCAGTGCTGTGGTGTCCGCCGAGCACAATCCCGCGGATGCCATGTTCGCCCAGATGATGATTCCTCACCACCAGCAGGCGGTGGAGATGAGCGAGATGATGCTTGCCAAAGACGACGTCAGCCCTGAGATTACCGATCTCGCCACCAGGATCAAGGCTGCGCAGGGTCCTGAGATCGATATCATGACCGGCTGGCTCGAAGCGTGGGACCGACCGGTCATGCCCGACGGTGGCATGGCTGGGCACGAGATGGGCGGGATGGGTGGGATGGACGGCATGCTGGATGAAGATCAGATGGCTGATCTGGAAGCGGCCGAGGGTGACGACGCGGTCGGGTTGTTCCTGGAATCCATGATTGAACACCACGACGGGGCGGTGGAGATGGCCCAGGAGGAAATCGATAACGGGGAGAACCCTGCGGCAATTGCTCTCGCCGAGACCATCATGGAAACCCAGCTCGCCGAAATCCAGGAAATGGAACAGCTGCTCGCCGAACTCTAACCCTGGTCGGCCGCGCTAATCGATCCGGGGGAGAGGGCCTCAGCCGTGGGTGGGCTCGCCGGTGACCCGGTGGTCAGCAAGATTGAGACCCTCCTGCACGAGCCGGGCCAGGTGTCCATCGACGATGCTGTACACCACGTTGCGGCTCTCCTTGCGGGTGGTCACCAGACCGGAAAACCGCAGTTTCGCCAGGTGCTGGCTCACAGATGTCCGTGATGCGCCAGTCTGGTCGACGAGTGAACTGACGTCGTTCGGGGCCTGGGCGAGGATCCACAGGAGATGCAGCCGGGTCGGATCGGCAAGCATCCTGAACACCGCTGCGCCAGCCTCGAGGCGGACGTTGTCGGGGACGCCAGGGTGATGCAGGCTCGGCGCGGGGCCGCTTTCATGATTGATCACGTTACCGGGCCTGCTGTCTAACCGAAACCTTAGGCGGACCTGGGTGCTGGTCATCGGGCCACAACCGCAACGCGGCCACCGTCCCCAGCGTAGCGAGAGCAGAAAGGACTACTGCCGCGGCCGGTTGTCCCCACCCCGCACCAACCCAACCGGCGATCGGGTAGGTGACGATGAAGCAGGCGTGTGACAGGGAGAACTGTGCGGTGAAGAGGTAACTACGGGTGCGGTCGGTGGCGGCGCGCCGGAGCAACCGCGCCGACGGCGTATTGATCATTGAGGTGCCCGCGCCCAGCACCATCCACAGAGCGAGAAGTAACAGCCAGGATTGTTCGGTCCAGGCGATCACCGCGGCCGCGGCGGTCGCGAGCGCCAGAATAACGCCGCCACGAACCATCATGGTGCGGTCCGTCACCCGCTCAAGGATCCGTGGAGCGGCTAGCGCAACGACCATTGAGCCAGCGCCATAGCAGGCGAGGGCCACAGCCAGATCAGTAGTGGACCCACCAAATACGTCCAGGGCGTAGACGACGGTATTGACCAGCACCAAAGCCGTCCCGGAGGCCACCACAAGGTTCAAAGCCATCAAGCCCCGGAGGGACGGGTTGCCGAGGAATATTCGCGTACCCAAAGTGGTCCGGTGTAGTAGAGATCCGGTTCGATCCAGTGCCGGTATCCGCGGCAGCGCGGTGGTAAGCACAATTATCGCGGAGAGCAAGAATCCGGCCATCGTCCCGACGAACAGGTTGTGGTAGCTCATGACCGTCAACAACACCGCAGCGATCAGTGGGCTAAGCAGCGACTCCAGATCGTAGGCCAAACGAGAGAGCGACAGGGCTCGGGTGTAATCTTTCTCCTTCGGCAGAATCACCGGTATGAGAGCCTGAAATGCCGGAGTGAACGTGGCGGATGCGGATTGCAGGAGGAATACCAGCACATAAATCTGCCAGACCTGGTCAATGAAGGGTAATGCGAGTGCGATGGCCGCGCGCATCAGATCCGCCGCGACAAGAACCGTTTTGCGGGGTAACCGCTGAACCAGGGCAGCCATTATCGGAGCGACGAAAACGTAGGCCAGCATTTTGATAGTCAACGCGGTACCCAACACCGCACCGGCCTTCCCGCCGGCCAGATCAAAAGCCAACAGGCCTAGTGCCACAGTCAGCAAACCCGTGCCTAGCAGTGCAAGAATCTGTGCCGTGAACAGCCTCCGATAGGCGACAACCCGGAGAACCTCAAGCATGCGAATCCTGTCCATCAAACCTGCACTGAAGACCTGTCTCATCTAGATATAGCATTAAGTGCACACACATGCACACTTTATTCAGAACAGGCTCGCCCCAGGTGCGGGGCCAAAGGTTGACAGAGCTGTTTTCTGGTATCCGTGTGGATACTGCCAACAACATCTAGATCGCCCGCATCGGGTGATGCTCAAGCGATTTGCCCGAGCGATACTGGCCAAACCAACGGAGCCGGAGGGCGGAATGGTGTGGTGGCGTAGAAGAATTCGGCCCGATCCCGATCCCGATCCCGGTCCCGCTGTCGCTGAACCGATTGAAATTCGCTCCGAACCACGGGCCGGTGAGGTATCCGCTCGGTCGTACAGGTCGGCGGCCATTCTCGCCGGGCTGGGTGGGGCCACGGTCACGGTGTTCGGCATCTCCGCCATTCAGGGGTTCTTTGCGCCGGTATTTCTGGCGCTGATCCTCACAATTTGTGCGCATCCGCTGCGACTCACGCTTGAACGCCATGGAACACCCCAGGGGGTCGCCACCGGCACCGTCATTGCAGCGGTCTTTGCTCTGCTTGCCGCATTCGTAGCGGCGCTCGTGGTGGCGTTCGCGCAGTTCGCAGCCCTCTTGCCACAGTACGCTTCGCAGATCGAGGAGATCGGTCAAACGATCGCCGACATGCTGGCTGCCACCGGGCTCGATCAACAACAGATCCAGGCGGCCGTTTCAAATCTGGATTCGGGAAGAATCGTCGCCGTTATCGGTGGCATCCTCGGTTCGGTCACGGGCATGACCTTCGCACTTGTCATCATCCTCACCACGCTCATCCTGATGGCTATGGACGCGACATCTATCCCGAAAGTCTTCAGTGAATTGGAGCCGGAACACCCCGCTGTGGTTGAGGCTCTGCAGTCCTTTGCGATCGGTGTGCGGAAGTATATGGTCGCCACCACCGGTCTGGGGATCGCCCAGGGGGTTCTCAACTGGTTGGCACTTTTGCTGCTCGGTGTGCCGGGCGCTTTTCTTTGGGGTCTACTGGCGTTCATCTGCAGCTTCATCCCGAACATCGGCTACTTCATCGCAATCATTCCTCCACTGGTGTTCGGCTTTTTCGTTGGTGGGTGGAGTACCGTCGTCGCGGTCGTCGTCGTCTACGGAGTGATCAACCTCGTTGTGCAGTCGATAATCCAACCCAGGATCGTGGGGAATGCGGTCGCCCTCAGCCAGACCGTCACCTTTGTCTCCGTTCTGTTCTGGGCGGTGGTCATCGGCCCAATCGGGGCAATTCTGGCGATCCCGCTCACCCTGCTGGTCCGCACAGTCCTGATCGACTCCAACCCGGCTGCACAGTGGTGGCGGCCCATCATCGGTGGCTTCAGCCAGAAACGGGACCCATAATTGGCCCACCTGGTGCCCTTTTCTGGGGCACCGGGAGTCCTATGATTGGCGCAGACCTATTCGGATGCGAAGGAGACTGATGGCAAAGCTCATCTACTCAATGATCACATCGCTTGACGGTTACGCAGAGGCAGCGAAGGGCGACATTGGCCGAGGGGCAGAAGATCAGGAAGTGCATACTTTTATCGGGGATATCTTCCGCCCCGTCCGCACTTTCCTCTACGGCCGGCGGATGTACGAGACGATGGTCTTCTGGGAGACAGCACACGCGGAGCCGGATGTGCCGCCGCATATAGTGCAGTACGCCCGCGACTGGCAGGCCGCAGAGAAGGTCGTTTACTCCACAACACTAGAGTCGGTGTCCAGCACAAAGACCCGGATCCAGAGAACCTTCGATCCGGAGATGGTGCGCAGGCTCAAGGCCGAGTCTGATCACGACCTCAGCGTTGATGGTCCAAACCTCGCGGCCCAGGCCATTGCGGCTGGCCTGGTGGATGAGTATCACCTGTTCATCACCACCAGCGTGGTCGGCGGCGGCAAACGGTTCTTTCCCACCGGTGTGCGACTGGACCTGGAGTTGGTTCAGGAACGAGCGTTCTCCACTGGGCTCATCTACGCCCGCTATCGAACGCGCTGAAGCCTCCTCTGGGGGGATGCCACTCACCAGCCGCCTCGTGTGGGCGTGTGACCCTGGCGGGCGTCGTCGGGCATTGCCATTTCTGCTCGCAGACCAAGAAGTCGAATGGGACGACCCGCCTCGATCCCGCTTGCGAGATCCGCTGTACGCGCAAGTATCTCGTTTCGATCTGATGTCGCAGAGATCCTCCGTGCGTGGGTCTTGGTGAAGAACGGTGCGTACCTCACCTTGAGGGTGAGGCCAACAACTGGCCGTCCCTCGGCCGATACCTCTGTCATGACCCGCAGCGCGAGCTCCTGCACGGCGTCGTTAATGTGAACGGGGTCTGTTAGGTCCTGTTGGAAGGTGGTTTCGCGGCTGTGTCCTCGGGCAACCCAGGGAGTGTCATCCACAACGCTGGTGCCGTCCCCGCGTCCAAGCTCCGCGTACCAGGGCCCCATTTTTGGACCAAACTCCGGGACGAGACCTTCGGGGTCGGACGCACCAAGTTCGGCCACGGTGGTGATACCGAGTCTGGCCAGCCTGCCGGAGACTTTGGTGCCAACGCCCCAAAGGTCCTTCGTCGGTCGAGTTCCCATGACGTCGAGCCAATTTTTCGCGGTGAGACGGAAGACGCCCGCCGGTTTACCGAAACCGGTGGCGACCTTGGCTCGAACCAGTGTGTCCCCGATGCCGATGCTGCAACGGAGCCGAGTTTGATCCAATACAGCGGCTTGCAGCCGACGGGCGTAGGCTTCTGGATCGTCGGTCTCAATACCAACAAAGGCTTCATCCCAGCCCAGCACCTGCACTGTGGCACCCGACTGGCCCCGCAGGGTGGTCATCACCGTTTCAGACGCAGCAAGATAGGCTGCCTGGTCGACGGGCAGAATGACCGCCTGGGGTGCTTTCCTGGCGGCAACGCGGAGGGGCATCCCCGATCCGACGCCGAATGCCCTGGCTTCGTAGGATGCGGTCGACACCACGGCTCGTTCCGCCGGATCGCCCCTACCCCCGACGATGATCGGTTTGCCGGCGAGTTCCGGGCGACGCAACACTTCGACCGCCGCGATGAACTGATCGAGGTCGACGTGCAACACCCAGTACACTCCGCTCACACCTGATGTGTCCGACAGGAACGGCGGGAAATCCTGGAATCCGACACTAGACAGTGAGAGAGCGGTTCAGTACAGCTTGCGCCGTCTCCCGCAGATTCTTATTGTTCGAGCGGGCGTGGTTACGAAGCCGACGGAATGCCTCGTTAGTGTCAATGTCATCGATGTGGGCAATCATGCCCTTGGCCTGCTCAATGACGATCCGACTGTTCAGGGCGTCCTGCAGTTGCTGATTGACGACGGCGGATTCCGATGCCGTCTTTTTCTGCAGGATGCTGATGGTGGACACGTCAGCCAAGGCCTGCCCAATCGCAACGTCTTCGTCGGACAGCTCCCCGGTTTCAGTCCGAAACAGGTTCATCGCGCCAATAGTCCGCCCCTGCAACCTCATTGGGAAGGCATGGACTGAACGGAACCCCTGGGTCGCGGCGGCCCTCCTGAAGTCTGGCCACCGGTCTTCAGTCCCGGCAATGTCACGGACGGTCACGGGTACCCCTGTGATATAGCAGTCAACGCACGGCCCTGCTCCAGATTCCTGTTGCAGCGCCTCGACCAGTTGGCTCTCCTCGCTGGTTGACGCGAGCACCTGCAGGACGCCGTCCGGGCCAGCCAGCATTAGCCCGGCGGCGGCGGCGTCGAGCAATTCAACAGACTCTTCAACGAGAGTATGCAGCAGCTCCAACACGTCATAGTCACCCACGAGCGTGTCCGCAATCTTGACGAACGCTGCACTGACCCGAATCGAGCGGGTCTCGATTTCCATGGGCACATGCTAACAAATCTGGCGTTACTTGCTCACCCTATTTGCAAACTGAAATCCAGTTGCCTGCTCAGCACGGAGTCGCAGGTTGCGCGAAGCGTGGATCCGCTGGCAAACGCGTGGGCTCGCAGCATCATCAGTGCATCGGCAGCCGACCCGCCGGTTTGCGCCAACACCATGCCGGTTGCCTGATGTATCTCACGTCGTGAGAGCAACGAGCCGGCCTGGACTGAATCATCGGCGGACTCAAGCGTCAGTATGCTGCGCAGCAGGGACCACGCCGCCCTGTCGCTGAGCGAGCTTGCCACAGTGAGATCGCTATTGCTGAGAGGTCCGGGGTCGAAACTATAGAGTTCAACCACGCCAATGTTCATGGCACCAACGACCAACGGGAAGACGAAGAGCGCCTGCGCGTCCGTCGCCATGAGAGCCTTCCCAAACACGGGCCAATTCTCGTGGGATGCGCGACGCACCTGGGGTATCAATATTGGTGTCCGGGACCGGATAGCCGCCCACCGTGGACCTTCCCCCAGGTCGAACTGCAATTCATCCAGTTCCCCTGAAAGGGTGTCAGTAGCGCACAGCGTTGTTTCTTGAAGGGACCCGCCGAGCGCCGATAACGCGGCTCCGGTCACCGGCAGTGCGTCCAGATAGGACGCACAGACGTTGGAACCTAACTGTTCCAGCTCGGCCACGCTTCCGTTAGCCATCGCCCGAACATTCTTCACCCCAGAGAGCCCCAAAGGACATCTTCTCCACCCTTCCCCGGGTCGTTTTCCTAGCCAAAGGAACGACGAACGGATTGAACTGGCGCCAGCCCTTATTCTAGTCTCGACGGACCCTCCCGGCACAGTCTTATCCTCCCCATAATTGGGGCGGGCCGTCCAGTGGGGAAGCGGACTTTGGACCTCTTGTGCGGTACCGAAGCATCGCATCGTCGTCAACAGTATCGTCGTCAACAGTGAGGCTCAGTGTAGACCGTGGAGATGTGGGTGACCCAGTCCAGGGCTGAGTCGCTCTAGGTCGACTCAAAGCTCAGGTTCCGACGCTCCAGGAGGCAGGGTATCGAGTCATCACCTACGACGGTAACTCAATACCTCATGCAGACCGTCGAGAATCCCGATGGGCCGTTGACCAAGGACGTCGCGGCCGGGATGACCGAAGAATTGACGAAGGATGAGGAAAGTTTCTGCGACAAGGGTGCGCCGGATGGCTGCAACGTCAGCCATCCGGACGAGTGGAACAACGCTCTGATTTCGTTTGTGCAGAAGTAAGTAGCCGAAAGCAACACCATGCGGGGTGATCCGCCTGCCCGTTCGTCGGCAGGCGGATCACCGCTGGGCTACCGGCCCTTCCGGCCGAGCTTTGCCAGGAGGTCCTCTTCGGCGTCGGCTCCGGGCTTGACGCCGGTCGGGATCCGGAACAGGAAGAACAGGCCAAGGACCCACCAGAGCCCAAACAGGATCCACGGTGGGGGAGTGAGGGCCGCGGGCATGCCCGGGAGGTACAGGCTCAGCAGGCCTACGCAGAGCACCACCGCGGAGAAGCCGATAATGACTCCACCATTGCCTGCACCACCGATCCGCAGGGGCCGGTCCATGGCTGGTTCCTTGCGGCGCAGAATGATGAACACGATTGCCACCAGAAGGTAGGCGATCACAATGCTGGGGGCGCCAGAGTCCACCAGCCAGACCAGCATCGCCTCACCGAAGAACGGCGCTAGGAACGACAAGCCGCCGATGAAAAGCAAAGCGTTGACAGGTGTGCGGTATTTCGGGTGCAGTACGCCAAACCATCGCGGGAGCATGCCGGACCGGGCCATCGAATACATCAGCCGTGACGCGCCCAACAGCAGTGAGTTCCAGGACGTCAGGATCCCGGCGATACCGCCGGCAATAAGGATCTTCGCCATTACATCTGTACCAAATAGTGCACCCATCGCATCCGCCGTCGCGATATCGGCCTGAGCGATCTCGTTGGCAGGCATTGCCGAGGACGTGGTGAGAACCGTCATCACGTACCAAATGGTTGCGAGAACCACTGCGATAACCACCAGACGGCCGATCTGTCGCGGTGGAATGTTCACTTCCTCCGCAGACTGCGGGATGACATCGAAGCCCACAAACAGGAACGGCACCACTACCAGTACGGCGAAGTATCCGCCCAACCCTCCGGTGAAGAAGGGCTCCATGTTGCCGGTTGATCCACCGGTAAAGGAGCCGAATATCAGCATCAAGCCGATGATCAGCAGCAGCAGTACGACGAAGGTCTGGGCCACACCTGCCAGCTTCACTCCCCGGATATTGACACCGGTAATGACGACGGCGGCGATGGCGCCGACCAGGGCCCAGGTGAGATGCACCTGGCTGCCGGCGATTTCCCACAGCGGCACCTGATTCAGATCAGGGAAGAGGTAGAGAGCGGTGCGGGGGAGCGCCACCGCTTCGAACGCCACAATGGTGACGTAGCCGCCGGTGATGGCCCAGGACCCGATGAAGGACCAGCGCGGACCCATGCCTCGCAGGAGGAAGTTGTGCTCACCGCCTGCTTTGGGCATCGCCGCGGTGAGTTCGGCGTAGGTCAACCCGACGACGGCCATGATTACACCACCCGTGATCATGGCGAGGGTGGCGCCCATGGTGCCGGCGTCGGCAATCCAGCCCCCGGTCAGCACTACCCAGCCGAACCCGATCATGGCACCGAAGCCCAGTGCCAAAGCGTCCCAGTTGCCGAGAACTTTCAGGAGCGAAGTCTCCGTCGGTGTAGATGGTGCTTTGCCCATGGGTGCCTCTTTCCTGGTGGATCAGTGACGATTAGAAACACAGTAATACCGATTGGTCCATGAGTCTGTAGCGAGCCGATACATTACTTGTGGCGCACCACCACCCGGGTCAGTGTTAGTGACCTTCTGGAGGTTGCACCGTGTCACCGTCGTCGCTGTCTTGGGCGCAAGGAGTTGCGAGCTGGTCGATTCTGGGAGGTTTTCCGCGGGCCATCCGCTGAAATGTCCGAGGCGAATGGCATACTTTTTGTACTGCGACGGTATCCTCCGTCGACGTTCACCATGGGGGAAACATGGATCACAGTCCTAGCTCCGCTACGCACGGCAACACCGACGAGCCAACAGACCTTACCGGGTCGACGAAGACGGGGCGCTCAAACGATGACCGGGCGCTGGAAGTACCGCCCTATGCGCTGGATTTCCACCCCGCGCACTGGCCATGAAGCTCCCACAGTGGGCGGGCAGCAGCGGTGAGTGAACTCAAACCAATGGATAGAGCTGGAGGGTAAGACAGGGTCCAACTCGCCACAGGCGCGCAAGGCTGGCGGCTGCGGTACCCCGGGTCCTGCCGATTAAAGCGATAAGGCGATTTCCGTGCCACGGAAATCGCCTTATCGCATGGTTCGCCCCGGGTTATGCGTCCCGGTTCTTGCTGGGTGGTTGCTCGCTCCGGTCGGTGCCGGGTGCAGCATCTTCCGCTACAGGTGCTGTCACTGTTTCATTTGCTGGGTTGTCCTGGTAAACATCAGGGATTCCGTCGCCGTCGTCGTCGACGTTTTCCTCAGCCTCAATCGCCTTGTACCGCTTGTTACGTGCTCGCAGGATGACTGACGCAATTAGCGCCGCAACAATGGACGCCGTGAGGATGCCGACCTTGGCGTGATCATTGGTGGAGCCGTCTGGGGTGAAACTCAGATCGGCAATCAGGAGGGAGACCGTGAAGCCAATTCCCGCCAGCAGCGCCACACCGATCAGGTCCACCCAACGCAGGGCAGGGTCGAGGTTGACCCTGGTGAGTTTGGTGAGCAGCCAGGTGGTCCCGACAATGCCGATGGGCTTGCCGATCACCAGGCCAAGAATGATCCCGAGCGCCACCGGATCGGTCACCGCTGAAACAAACCCACTCCAGCCGCCGATGGTGACACCTGCAGAGAAGAAGGCGAAGACGGGGACGGCGAACCCTGCGGATAGTGGCCGGATCCGGTGTTCGAACAGCTCCGCCAGGCCCGGCCCCGCATCAGGTCCCGCGGTGGCCTTTCGATGCAGCACGGGGACGGTAAACCCGAGGATAACCCCAGCGACTGTCGCGTGGATACCACCGGCGTGCACGAGGGCCCAGACGACAAAGCCGATGGGCAGCAGGATGAACCAGGCAGCGGACGGTTTCAGGTGAAAAAACTCGCGATACTTCTGCGCCAGCACCGCGTAAAGCGCCAGCGGGATGAGGGCCAGAAGCAGGGGGGTGACCTGGATATCGTCCGAATAGAAGATGGCAATAATGGAAATGGCGATCAGATCGTCAACTACAGCGAGCGTCAACAGGAAAATCCTGAGCGCGCTGGGCAGATGTGATCCCACAATGGCCAGCACTGCGACGGCGAAGGCGATGTCGGTGGCGGTGGGAATGGCCCACCCGCGGAGGGTGTCCGGGCTGAAGATGTTGATCCCGACATAGACCAGGGCCGGAACGACGACGCCGCCGACTGCTGCAGCAACCGGGACTATCGCCTTGCGTGGGTTACGCAGATCCCCTGCTACAAATTCCCGTTTCAGTTCGAGACCAACAAGAAAGAAGAAGACAGCCAGCAGGCCGTCAGCCGCCCAGGCACCGAGGCTTAGTTCCAGATGCCACGGCTCGTAGCCGAAGGTGAAGTCCCGCAACGCGAAGTAGCTATCGGCCGCGGGGGAGTTGGCCCAGATGATTGCTGCGGTGGCAGTGATCACGAGCAGGATGCCGCCAACGGTTTCCTTACGGAGGATCTCGCCGACTCTGAGTGATTCTGAGTATGTGCCGCGGCCGAGCAACCCTGATTTTGGTTTGGGCTCGGTGGTGGGGTCTGCCATAAGTAAAGCTCCTGGATTGGGGTCGACAAAGATAATGCCGACCAGTCTTCCCGGCTCACCTTCGTTTCAGTCTACCGGTCCCGCGCCCTATGAGGTCTAGTGGGTTCTGATTGAGCCGCCGCCGTGCAGTGACTTAACGGGGCTGCCTTTTCCTCCGGATAGCGATCCGGCGGGTGAGATCGGAGGCTGCAAGGACGGCAACGGTGATGGAGATCGCGATCAGGGCGAGCATGAAATAGAGCCCAATCAGGGTAGCCATGGGGGACTGTGCCTCGCGCAGCATCGCCAGTCCTCCCACCAGCCCGACAGCCCAGAAAGCCACCACGCAGGCGAGGACTCCCACTGCGGGCAACCAGTCACGGTTGGCCTGCAGCCACCGCCACGCGCCAGCCGTCACCTTGTTCAATTTCTCCATGCCTCATAGTGCGCCCTGTGGCGGCCGGATCACCGCTGGGACACGTGTCGGCTCGGTCACGTTTCGATGTCCTGATCCAGGCGGAATGGCGGGTACTCATCACGCATCAGGGAACCGTAAGCCAGAACCCGGTAGATCCACCGGTTCAAGCCGATGATGAAAGCGAACAAAGGCCGCGGGTAGTTGCCGGTGAAGAGCATGGCCACCACCCCGACCAACACCAGCAGCCCTAGCAAAGACAGGCCGCCGGTGGCGTCATACTCTCCACTTTGCACCTGCCAGCCCCAGGTGGCTGAGCCGGTAATCGCAGCCACGATGAGCAAGTGTGGGATCAGAAGGAGCCAGGACTTGATGAGCACCAGACCACGGGAGAGCCGCTCCGGATACTCCACCACGATGTCGGCTGGGTAATCGGTGCGTCCCAGAGTGAACGGGGGATACCTATCGGTGCCGGCAGCTGCATAGGCGTAGAAGGCCACCCGCCAATTCCATCGCAGCACCCCGACGTTGAATTTGAAGAGCGAGCGGGGGTAGCGGCCGGTGAAGAGGATCGCGAACCAGGCCACCAGGGTGGTCACGGCGAAGGCGAACCAGAGGAAAAACAGTACGAAGGAATGTGGAATGGCCAGGAACCATTTCACCAGCCACATCCAACGGGACAGTGCGGGATCGAGTTGCGCAACGAGGTGCACCGGGTACGACGGCGGTCCGGCAACAACTCCGGCAGTCGGTCCGGTCACCGGGGCAGCCCGACGCGGCGTGGTTTCGGGGCCGACGGTGCCGGCTTCGGGTTGGTTGCGTCCCAGCCCGACGGCGCCGATAACCAGGAGAGGCAGACCGATGGCCAGGGTTACAAGGCCGATGATGAGGACGATCGCGCCGGCAGGGCGAATCAGTTCGGACCGGAAGCCAGCCTGAAGATCGACCGAGAAGCCAGGCGAAGCATCGGCATTCATCACGACGACGGTCCAGTTGCCCGGCTCGATGTCCCAGATGAGTTCCTGCT
Source organism: Arthrobacter sp. Sr33 (assembly GCF_054511195.1). Lineage (NCBI taxonomy): Bacteria > Bacillati > Actinomycetota > Actinomycetes > Micrococcales > Micrococcaceae > Arthrobacter > Arthrobacter sp. Sr33. Next base: position 84,355 of record NZ_JBTNDD010000002.1, read on the forward strand.
CTCCCGGCCCTGATGCTGAGGCAGCCCAAAAATCCTGGGATCCTGGTTCCGCTGGTACTGCTGACCCCGAAATGTTGCGGTAGACCGGACGGAAAGGATCGAAGTCGACGTCCCGCAGTTCGGTGCGGTTAACCCCAGCGAGGTACTCGTCGACCTCATCCTGTGGTGCCAGGCCAATGAAAATTTCAGCGTCCGGTTCGGCGGCGCGCAACCTGAGCGTCCCGACGTCGAACGGGAGGCGTTCCGGTGTACCCTCGCCGAATGCCTCAAGACTCGGCGAGACAAGCGCATGGGACGCGACAGCGTAGCGTTCGGTCGGGGAGGTGAAATAACCGTCGTCCCGCTGATCGGAGGCAACCCACGCGACGGCGATTCCTCCGGCCGCCATCGACGCGCCGATGATCGACAGGATGATCCCGATGATGAGCATTGCGATTGAACCTGCTCTGTTCATGGAAAGACTCCCCTCCCGCCGAACGGCGTCCTGCCGTCCTGTGCTCTCGCCTAAGAGTGTTGGCGCACCGATATCGCTCGATAGGGTCGAAAGTCCCAAGAGTTGTGGGTGTCCACGCTGCCCTGGTCCCCGCAGCTCTATTCGGGCACAAAGGCACTTCCTGCGGTTCCCGGGCGCCGGTACATCTAGCTGATGACCAGATCACCGACACTTGCGGCAGCGCAGCCACCCTTCGACGCCGTCATCTTTGATTTGGATGGCGTGGTCACCAACACGGCGGTCATTCATCAGCGGGCCTGGAAGGATGTCTTCGAAGCAATCATCAATGACCCGAGATGCCCGTCCGACGCTGACCGTTCCCCCTTTACCCAGGACGACTACTTCAGGACCGTTGACGGTAAACCGCGGGAGTCGGGACTGATCGACCTGCTGGCGTCGCGCGGGATTCTCCTCGGCCTAGGTCAGGTCACGGATGCCGTGGGGGACTGGACCGCATATGGGTTGGGGGCGCTCAAGAACAGGGCCTACCTGGAACGGCTCGCTGCAGACGGTGTGCAGGCCTACCCGGGAACCAGCCGGCTGCTCAAGACGATGCAGGATGAGGGCGTGCCCGCTGCGATCGTGACCTCCAGCCGGAATGCCATGCCGGTGTTGTCCGCTGCAGGGTTGGCCGACTCTTTCCAGGTGGTAGTGGATGGGACGCTTGCCCTGCAGCTGGGCCTGCCCGGCAAGCCAGCACCGGACGTCTTCCTCGAAGCCGCCCACCGGTTGGGGGTATCACCCGAACGTGCCGTTGTCATTGAGGATTCGGTGGCCGGTGTGTTGGCAGCCCGCCGCGGCGGCTTTGGTCGTGTTGTAGGCATCGACCGGCTCAAGGCACGCCGAACGCTTGAAGAGGCTGGAGCGCACGTCGTGCTCAACGACGTGAGCCAGCTGGATCTTGGCGTGGTCCTCGGGGACCCCTGGCAGCTGGTGTATCGGGGCATGAATTCCGATCATGAGGGCCACCGTGAAGCGCTGACAACCCTCGGCAACGGCTATCTAGGTGTGAGGGGGGCAGCGCCGGAGGGCGGAGAATTTTCGTACCCAGGGATGTATCTGGCTGGGGTCTTCAACCGATTGGAGAAGCAGGTTGGCGGGAGCCGTGTGCTCGAGGAACACCTGGTCAATGCCCCGGATTGTCTCTCGCTGGACATTCGAGTCGATAGTGGCGACTGGTGGTCGGCGGGAGGTCTGCAGGTCATCAGCGAGCTACGAACCCTGGATCTGGCGAGAGCGGTTCTGGAAAGGCAGGTTGTCCTCGAGACCGCTGCCGGCCGGCACCTGCGGGTGGAGCAGCAAAGGTTCGTCTCAATGGCCGAATGCCACCTGCTCGCCAGCGAAACACGGGTCACCCCCTTGGGCTGGGATGGCACCATCACGTTCCGCACGGGGGTCAATACCGGGACCCGAAACACAAACCTCCCGGACCCCAACGCTGGTGCACGGGTGCACCTCCTTGACTGCACCGACAACGACGACGACGGGCAAGCCGGCGCCGACACCATTGCCGAAGCTGAAACCACGCAAAGCCGGATCCGCATCGCCGTCGCCTTCAGGGCCGCAGTCGACGGGGAGACAACGCAGGGAATCCCCGGGCGCATCGGCCAGCATCATTTTCGACTGTACGAATCGACCTTGATGGACGGCGAACCGACAGTCCTGACAAAGGTGGTTGCGGTGGTGACATCCCGGGACCGGGCCATTTCCTCGCCGCGAACCGAAGCTCAGTCAATTCTCGCCCGTTCGGGCAGGAACTTCGAGGCGCTCCTTGCGTCGCACGGGGCCGCCTGGCAGCGCCTCCTCCGTCCTTTCCGGGTGGATCTCGACGCGCCGACGCAAGTGCGCCTTGTCCTGAACCTGCACCTGTTCCATTTGCTCCAGACCTTGACACCGCACACCATGGAACTCGACGCCGGGGTCCCCGCCAGGGGCCTGCACGGAGAAGGCTACCGGGGGCAGATTTTCTGGGACGAGCTCTTCGTGCTCCCGGTTCTCACACTCAGAACTCCCGACGTCGCACGCGCCCTCCTCAACTACCGCTGGCGACGGCTTCCCGCCGCCCGCCAAGCCGCAGCAGACCAGGGCCGAACCGGAGCAATGTTCCCCTGGCAAAGTGGAAGCGACGGCACCGAAGAGACACCCCGCTGGTTGTACAACCACCGGTCCGGCAGGTGGATGGCCGACAATTCCCACCTGCAGCGGCACGTGGGGCTAGCGGTCGCTTTCAACGCCTGGCAGTACTACGAGGCCACAGTCGATCGTGCATGGCTCTTCAGCAAGGGTGCAGACCTGATCGTGGGGGTGTGTCGTTACTTCGCGTCCCTGGTGGAGTACGAGGCGGCCACCGACCGCCACCATCTTCGGGGACTGGCCGGACCCGATGAGTATCACACCCGACGGCCGGGTAGCGACCATCCTGGCGTGGACGACAACGCCTACACCAATGTGATGGCGTCCTGGGTCTTCGTCCGGGCCGCAGCACTCCACCGGACCTTCGTTGGGTATGAGCTCGACGATCTGGAGGCGCGACTGGGAATCAACGCGGATGAGGTGGCGCGCTGGGAACGCATGGGACGGTCGATGTACGTGCCTTTTGAGGCTGACGGCACCATCAGCCAGTTCGATGGGTACAGCGCCCTGGCGGAGCTGGACTGGGCGCGATACCGCGAGACCTACGGCAACATCGAACGCCTTGATCTCATCCTTGAGGCCGAGGATGACACCGTTGACCGCTACAAGCTAGCGAAACAGGCCGACGTACTCATGCTGCCCTATCTTCTCGGTCACGGGGGGCTGATCACGCAGCTGGCCCACCTCGGCTACACCCTGACTCGCGAACAGCTGGCTCGGACCATCGACTATTACCTGGCCCGAACCGCCCACGGATCGACCCTGAGCAGGGTGGTGCACGCCTCGGTGCTCGCGTCGACCGATCCCAACCGGGCCTGGGACAGCTTCCGCGAGGCGTTGGATGCCGACCTGGACGACACCCAAGACGGGACCACCAAATCAGGCATCCATTTGGGCGCCATGGCCGGAACGATCGATGTCGTGCAGCGCAGCTTCGCCGGACTTCGACTGAACGGTGACCATCTGGTGTTTGAGCCGAGCATGCCCGCCGGGCTGGGTGCAGTAGCCTTCAGCATCTCGTATCGGGGGCATCAGCTCCAGATCAATTTGAGTCCAGGCCGTCTCGACATCTCCTCCGCACCGGGGGACGCTACCCCGATCTGGATTCAGGTGAACGCTCAAACGAAGCCCCTAGCCGCCGGGGACCTGAAAAGTTTCAGTCTGTGACCAGCCGTTAGCGAGCCGTTTCTCGGGGTGGGGCCTTTATGCCCTGTTGATCCCACCGCCGCGACCCTATCGTCACTGTCATGACTAACCAGCGATCCCTGCCGTCGGTCGAGACTCTGCAATCGCAGGCTTGTTGGGACCTGTTGCGGAGTACTTCAGTGGGGCGGCTTGCGGTCTGGGTCGAGGATCACCCCGACATTTTCCCCGTCAACTACAAGGTGGACCACGGCAGTCTGGTGTTCCGCACCGGGGAAGGCACCAAACTCCAGGCAGCAGCAGGCGACACTCCCGTCGCTCTCGAGGCCGACGGCGTTCTGGTGGATGCGAATGTCGCCTGGAGCGTGGTGGTGAAAGGCCGGGCGGAAGTCATCGAGCTCACACCAGACACCCTCGACTCAGTGGGGTTTCTGCTTTTCCCCTGGCAGGCAGGCCAGAAGGACCATTTCATCCGCATCGTCCCGACATCCCTGACCGGACGCCGCTTCGCCGTGACCCCGCCCCTGATGTGGTGGAGTCCTCTCAGCGACGACCTGCGCGCAAAACTCGAACGATTGAAGGAACAAACCGATTGAAAGCCCTCGTTTTCAGCCCCACCGGGAGCAGACCCTGAGCCGCGAACCCACCGGGCCGATCAACTTGATCACCAGATTCCCGTTGGTGTCCGCGACCCTCCTTGTCGGAGTCGGTGTGGCAGTGCTCCTCATCAGCTCGCAGCCTGCTGCCGCACAACTGGCTGCGAGCAGCTACGCCCTCGCCGTTGCAGTGTTCCGCTCCGTGACGATGGTCCGCGGACTGTTCCACGGTCGATTGGGCATCGATTTGCTCGCTGTCGCAGCGATCGGCTCAACAGTGGCGGTCGGCGAGTACATTGCTTCCCTGATCGTCGTCCTCATGCTGACCGGGGGCGAGGCGTTGGAAGACTTCGCGCACGGACGGGCAACGAAAGAGTTACGCGCGCTACTCGATCGCTCCCCCCGCACAGCGCACCGCGAATCACCGGGGCTTCCCCTGCAGGACATCCCGGTGGCGGACGTCGTACCAGGGGATTTCCTGCTCGTCCGGCCCGCCGAGACGGTACCAGTCGACGGCACCCTGGCGTCCGATGCCGGTACCTTCGACGAGGCTGCCCTGACAGGGGAAAGTCTTCCCGTGGAACGGGTACACGGTGACCGATTGCTCAGTGGCACCGTGAATGGCGCCGATGCAGTCCGCATGTTGGCGACCGCCACCGCATCCAATTCCCAGTACAGCCAGATCGTTGCGCTCGTCCAGGAGGCGGCAGCAAGCCGGGCACCGATGGTCCGACTGGCCGATCGATACGCCGTCCCGTTCACCGTGTTCGCGTTTATCCTGGCTGGGGTGGCCTGGTTCCTCAGCCAGGACCCAGCACGTTTTGCCCAGGTGCTGGTGGTCGCAACCCCTTGCCCGCTGCTGATCGCAGCCCCTGTTGCGTTCCTTGCCGGCACCAGCCGGGCCGCCCATGCTGGGATTATCATCAAGAACGCAGGGACACTGGAGCAGCTCAGCCGGGTACGGACCGCCGTGTTCGATAAGACCGGGACGCTCACGTCCGGGCATCCCACCCTCCTGCAGGTCCAGATCGCGGTGGGAACCGGGGACGCCCTCACTGAGGATCGGTTGTTGCAGTTTGCCGCTTCGGCGGAGCAGTATTCGTCCCACGTCCTCGCGGGGTCCGTCATCGAAGCCGCATCGGCGCGCGGACTGACCCTTCTGCCGGCGGAAAACGCGAGCGAACACGCCACCGATGGAGTGAGCGCCGATTGCGGCGGGTACACGGTGATTGTGGGGAAGCCAGCCTTCGTCCGCGCCCGGACCTCCGGATTTGAAAGCGTCGACCTGGTCAGTGGTCAGTTGGGGATCTACATCGGCGTCGACGGGATCTACGCCGGGGCTCTGATCATGAGCGACCCCTTGCGTGCCAACGCCGTCGATACCCTGGCCGCGCTCAGACGGTTGGGCGTTTCAGAGACTGTTCTGCTGACGGGTGACGCCTCCTCAACGGCCGAACACATTGCCGCGGAAGCGGGTATCACCCGCTTCATCGCCGATTGTCTCCCGGTCGACAAGGTGAATGAGGTCGCCTCCCTGTCGTTGCGGCCGGTGATGATGGTCGGGGACGGGGTCAACGATGCTCCGGTGCTGGCTGCGGCCGACGTCGGCATCGCGATGGGTGCCAAAGGTTCCACTGCCGCCAGCGAATCCGCCGACGTCGTGCTGATGCTCGACGACCTGTCACGAGTCGCTACGGCCGTCGACATTGGTCAGCACACCATCCGGGTGGCGAAAGCCAGTATTTGGACGGGGATTGTTCTCAGTGTCGTCCTGATGATCGCTGCATCCCTGGGGATGGTTCCCGCGGTGGCTGGCGCGCTGCTGCAGGAGTTGGTGGATCTCGCAACCATCCTTAACGCGCTCCGGGCGCTCGGCGGGCGGCGGGCCGCCAGCACCAGCCGGCCCGCCGTCACTGCCGCTAGTAGCGGTCCGGTTCCTCCCCAAATTCGAAGTAGCGACCGTGGACACTCGTAGGAATCACCTCAACGTAGGTGTACTTCCGGGTCGGAATCCAGGGTTTGAGCGGTAGCTGATCCACCTTGTCGACCTCTGACTGGGCGTCGATCACGCGGGCCACTCCTTTAACGACAACGCTTCGCGCCTCGCCTGCGTCAATCTCGTCCACCTCAAAAGCCACCCGGTTGTTCACCGTCAACTCAGCCAGCTTGGTCCCGGGATTGGTCCTGAAGAGAAGCCTTCTCTCGTGGGCAAGAAAATTGATCGGATAGATGTCTGGATCGCCCATGACGCTGACCGCCAGGCGACCATGCTGGTTTCTTTGCAGGACGGTCCACGACTCCTCTGCAGACAGGGTGGATCCAGGGCGCTCGTCACTTTCCATCGTCGTGCTCCTTGATAGGTCGAGTGGGTTCGTCCTGAGGCACAACCAGGACTGGGCAATGGGCGTGTGCGGCGCAGGCCTTGCTGACGGATCCCATCGGGTGGTTGAGGAAGCCCCCGGATCCCCTGCGCCCCACCACCAGCAGTTGCGCCGTTTGGCTTGCCTCGATCAGGGCTTCGGCTGCCCCGTCGAATTTGACAGCCACCGAGAGGTTGTCCGGCCGGGAGGCACCGAAGGCCCTGTCCAAGGCTTCCTCGACCAGCGATTCAACACTTTCGCTCAATTGTGAGGTGAACCGATTGGGTTCGGTTTCAAAGCGTGACGCCGCGCGCTGGTCAGACTTCTTGATGCAGGAGATAACCTCGATGGGTTCATTCATCAGCTTCGCCATTCGCCCAGCTACTAGCAGAGCGCTGGACGAGTATTCCGATCCGTCCACTCCAACAACGATTCCACCCGAGTTCGATAGTGAGTTCATGGGGCCAGCCTGCCCTTCGGGTGGGAAACGCACTAGGGCCGAAGGGCATGGATATCGTAGACCAACTCCCTTACCGAAGTGGTCTATCGGGTTGCCGCACCCGCTTGTAGATCCAGTCTGCAATCAGCATGCCGGGGATGGCCAGGACGGCAACGATCAGTCCCGACGGCGGTGGCGGTGCCTGTCCGAGGACTGCTGCAACAGGGGGCAGATAAAGAAACAGGGCAAGTGCTGCAAGTTCGGCCGCGCCAGCCCACAGCAGCAAGCGGTTACTGAACCACCCCTGTTTCCATGGCGGCACTGTTGCGCTGCGGCAAGCAAAGGAGGTTGCCAGCTGCCCGAAGACGACGGCGGCAAACGCAGCCCCCGATGCGGCAAGCACCAGTTTTTCGTCCCATGGTTCGCCACGGACCCAACCTCCGCCGAAGAGCACGAGTGAGAAGGCTGTCATGCTGATGATCGCTTCGACAGGGCCGAGGATGACGAAGGCTCTGAACATCAAGTTCCGGTCCATGAGGTGGCGCCGCTCCGGGGGCCTGGTCAGGACCCGCCGGCCCGGGGGCTCGGCTCCGAGCGCCAGAGCGGGAAACAGGTCAGTTCCAATGTCCAAGGCGAGAATCTGTAGGACACCCAGGGCAAGCGGGAACTGGCCACCGGAAAGTGCCCAAACGACAAACGGTGTGAGCTCGGCGACGTTGTCTGTCAGGTGGTAGGTGAGGAAACGGCGGATATTCGAGTACGTGGCGCGGCCTTGTTCAATCGCTGCGACAATGGTGCCGAAATGATCGTCGAGCAAAACCAGATCGGCCGCCTCTCGAGCTACGTCGGTACCACCCCGGCCCATGGCAACCCCAATATCAGCTTGCTGCAAAGCGGGTCCGTCGTTCACTCCGTCGCCAGTCATGGCCACAACATGACCCCTGGATTGGAGGGCGCGGGCTACACGAAGCTTCTGCTCGGGTGAGACCCGGCTGACCACCATGCCGTCCCGATCCAGGAGTGCACCAAGGATCTGCTCGTCCTCGGGTAGGTCCGCACCCTGAACCACCAGACTGGGGTCATCCGTCAGCCCGATTTCCTTCGCAATTGCCGAGGCTGTGGCTGGATGGTCGCCAGTGATCATCGCTACCTTGATTCCGGCTCTCCGGGCGGCCCTGATTACCTCGGCGACATCCGGGCGAGGGGGATCATGAAGACCGATGAGGCCAAGGACGACTAGATCCCGTTCGATGTTCTCAGTGGGCTGGTCCAGCCAGAAGGATCGCGGGCCGGGCAAGTCTCTTCGTGCCACTGCTATCACCCGTAGGCCTCGGGAAGCCATCGCCTCGACCTGCTCCTCTAGCCGCGTGGCGCGATCTGCACAGAGCGGGAGGACAGATTCCGGGGCGCCTTTGACGTAGAGGGTGGGGCCGATCAGGACAGACTCCCGCCGTCGGTGCGCGTCGAAAGCGAGACGTCGGTCTGGCGCCAGGTTGTCAGGTTCATGCTGGAGGAGACGCCGTGCAAGAACATCGATGGCCGCCTCCATCGGATCGCCGTTTGCTACCCACTCCTTTCCCTCCTTGACGACGCGACCCTGGGAGGCGGTGCGTGCCGCCACAGCGACCTCAAGGGCCATGGCTCTCCCCGGGCCATCGACGACGGCATCGGGCTCGTACCCGTCGCCGAGGACACGTACCGGGCCCGACAGGGTGAACACCTCAACGGCATTCATCCGATTTTGGGTTAGTGTTCCGGTCTTGTCCGTGCAAATGAAGGTGGTGGATCCAAGCGTCTCGACTGCTTCCAGGTTGCGAACGAGGGCGTTCCGCGAGGCCATCCGTTGAGCCCCCATCGCCAGTGAGAGCGTGACCGTCGGGAGGAGCCCTTCCGGGATCAGTGCGACGGCGACACCGATTGCAAAAAGGAAGGAGTGCCGCCACTCGATTCCAACCAAAACTGAGACTGCAAAGAAGACGCTTGCGACGGTCAGGGCGATTATGGCAATGACACGGACTATTCGATGCAGCTCCAGGGTCAACGGGGTAGGTGGGGGTTCGGTGGTGTTCGTGAGCGAGGCGATCTCTGCGATCCGTGAGTTCCCTCCGGTAGCAATGACCACCCCCTCTGCCTGACCATTGACCAGGAAGGTGCCGCCCCATGCTGCCTCTCCAACAACTTTAGGCAGCGCATCGCTCTCGCCAGTCAGCATCGATTCGTCAACCGTGCAGGCCGACGCCGAAGTGAAACGAATGTCTGCGGGAAGACGGTCCCCAGCCATCAGAATGACGACGTCACCAGGAACCAGTTCACTGGCGCTGACACAACGTTGGCGTCCATCACGCCGGACGCTGACTTGCGACGGGAGTAAACCTTGCAGCCGTTCGGCCGCATGTTGGGCCCGCTCCTGCTGGATATGGGCGAACACTCCGTTGACAATGACCACCACAACAATTGCGATGCTGAGCTGGGGCAGGCCAGCTAACCACGCCAGACCTGCAGCCCCCCACAGCATCAGGGCGAAGAAATGAGTCAGCTCACTCAAGAATTTCCGCCACGGGGATGCCTTGCGGGCCGCGGGCAACACGTTCGGCCCTACCTCAGCCAGTAGCCTTGAGGCATCCGCGCTGCTAAGACCAGGCTGTGGAAGTTCCGGGAGCACTCCCCGGGCGTCATTCATGGCGGACATGGCCTCTCCATGGCTTATTACTTACCGCCTAGGGTCGATCCTTTTGAGCGTGCCGACCAGTGACTTTTGGCCCGATGTGGTCAGATTTGGCTAGGGAGCACCTCCCGTGTTTTTGAAGGGACTTAGTGCCCTAGGGGCGTCGCTGGCATGTCACCACAATGGAGCCAAGGCAGTTCAAGTGGAGGTGTTCATGCCATGGGTTCAGCATCGGGCTCCCGGTCAATCGTTCTGGGCGTGCCGTCCAGCGGACCGACGCCTGAAGCCTTCTTCTGGGCAGTTACCCGGGCGGCGCGTCTGCGACGGCCACTGATCCTGGTACACACGCTGGATGACTATTGGGTCGGTCCGGAGGTCTCCTACTTCGAGGACCTCATGCGTCACGGCCGGGAAGTCCTTGAGGAGGCGGCCACGAAAGCCAACGAACTGGCACCCTCGGTCAAGGTGTCTACCCGACTCCTGCTGGGGGATACCGCCAGGGTGTTGTCGGATCTGTCGGAAAATTCCAGTCTGGTGGTTGTGGGGACCCATAAACTCGGACGCGTCGAGAGTGTAATTTTTGGTGCTATGAGCCTGAATGTGGCAGTGGCAGCCGTATCGCCGGTTGCAGTCATCCCCGAGGCGTCTATGGAAGGACGGTCGGGCGTCGTCGTGGGCGTTGACGGGTCCGCCCATTCCCTTGGCTCGGTTGCCTACGCGGCGCGGGAGGCCGATCGTCTGGGTGAGGACCTGTACGCGGTCTACTCCAGTGAATCACCGAACCTGCGGTTGCGTGGGTCCATTCCACACGATGTGGTGACACGGCGGTTCGAGGAGGAACGGGTCATCCTTGCCGAGTCGGTGGCGGGCCTCACCGAACAGTATCCGGATCTGGTGGTGCATCAACATCTGGAGTTGGACGCGTCGCCTGCCAAAGCGCTTGTGACGGCTGCATCGCGGGCGAAGCTCCTGGTAGTGGGTCGGCGTGGCCGCGGAAAGCTCACGCGGCTTCTGCTCGGATCGGTGAGCCGAAGTGTCCTGTGGCATATCGAATGCCCCACGATCGTTACCCCCAACAGGGCGGTGACCGAGGGCCCGTACCACTAGTCACGGGTGCCCCGACGTGGGTGACAGCCAGGTGCTGGGGGAGTATCTTGAGCCGTATGGAGCCAAATCCCTATCTTCGATTGGTCCATGGGCTCGAGCAGAACGTGGCGCTGGACCGCGCCGTGGACCTGGTGGAACCCTTCGCATCGCAACTGGTGGCCTACGCGCCGATCCGCCGCATGTTTCACGGCGACGCCACAGGCCTGCCGTTGCATCCGGTTCTGACCGATGTTCCGTTCGGCGCCTGGTTCATGGCCGATTTTCTCGACTTCTTCCCGGATGAGGGATCGCGGCGGGCGGCTACCCGGTTGGTTGGGTTGGGTGTTGTATCTGCTGCGCCGACGGCCCTTACCGGGTGGGCCGAGTGGGCCCTTTCCGACCCCGGAACTCGCCGGGTGGGGGTGGTTCATGCGTCCGCCAACGCCGTCGCTGTCCTGATCTTCGCCGGTTCCTGGCTGGCCCGACGGCGAAACCGACACAGCATGGGCATCGGTCTCGCTCGGCTAGGTAGCGTGTTTCTCGTGGTGGGCGGCTTTCTGGGCGGTCACATGAGTACCCGAGCCCGTGCCGTCATCACTGACCCAGCTGGGGTGAACAGTTCCCGGGCAGGGAGCCCCGATCAATAACGGTGACTGACTCGGCAGCGCGGGCCCGACCCAGGTTCCAGCCCAACCAATCGTCAGTGGTCTCAGGTGCGGGCTGGAACGCCACAACGCAGCGGGCAATCTCCCGCGGTAGACCCTCGATGACGGCGGGCGTCGCATCGGCGCCCAGAGTGGCCAGATAGGCGACATCCAACTTGCCGCTTTCCACGTAACGGGCGATGTTCTGCTCGGCCACCCAGGCTTCCGGGTTGGCGACGCCGATAACCAGCAAGAGCGCAGCCCCAGAGGCCAGTGCAGCCCGAGGCAGCCACCAGCCGGATAGCTTTACCCCGGCCACCATCACCAGCACCACCAGCAGACCTAGCCACACCTCAAAAGCGTCCACCAGGACGCGCAGCACCGTGAATCCGTAGGCCTGCTGATAGACGGACATCCGGTTCAGGGCCGACGCGACCACCACGAGCGTCAGAACAGACAGCGAGCCGAGCGTGAGACGCAGCAGCAGCCGGTCCTGAGCTGTCGCTCGAGGGGCTTTCCGGACCGTCAGGCCAATGGTCGCCAGGGTCAACGCCGTCGCAATGGTCAACTGGGCGAAGCCCTGATGCACGTAGTCCGCGTAGCTCAGCCCGGTGGTGTTCCGCACAAACTCATGGCCACCCCACATAGCCGACGCCTGGGCAGTCACGAAGGCAAGAAATACTGCGACGACGACGCCCACCGGGACCAGCCATTCCCAGGCCCGACGCACTGGCTGCCCAGCAGTCAGCGACACCTTCTCCACGAGAGGCGGGTTGATCGCCAGATAACAGGCGGCGAGGACCACGCCGCCGACCACGAACCAGACGAAGACGCGCAGGACGAGGCTGTCTGCCAGCCGCACATCGGGGAGCACCGTTGACACCCACGAACCGAACACAGCGTCGCCAGAGGCGAAAAGGCCACCAAACACGACCAGCGCGACCAGGGAAATGGCTGCGGTGCGCAACATGGGCCACAGCATCCGGTGGCTGGAAGTCGCGGCCACCGTCCTCCCCAGCAGAGGAAGCCCCCGAATGCCGCTCAGCACCCAGGCCACCCCACCGGCGCAGATGGGCAGCAGGCGCTTCGCATCAGTCACCGATGTAGTGACCAGGAGCCCGGCAGCCAGCACCGCCAGAACTGCCAGCCATTCGGCGTCGCGCAGGATGACCAGGGACCCCAGCCCGAGGCATAAGGTGGCGGCGATACCGGTCCACGGCCGACGGCGGTGCAGGGAAAGCGCCAGAACGAGGACCCCCGAGACCAGCAACACCAGTAGGGTGCCCAGCCCAAGATTGCGCTCCGGGAGGACGACGGCGGCGAGCGCCCCGATGGCCAGCGAGGCGTAGACAGGCAAGGGTGCGGTGGGCAGTCCCTGCTCCGGCCACCACCGGTCAACGCTCGATTGTGACGGCCGGGCGGCTGGTTGGTCGGCTGTCCCCTCGGGATGGGCGGCGGGGTACGGGTAGCCTGCAGCTGTCACGGCGATCTCCTTCGGGTTGGTACTGGCAGGGGGCGATCCGTCGGATGGGCCGGATGCCGGCGGGGGATGGGGTGTGCGGGGGAGTAGGACGAGCATCCGTGCGCCGGTTGACCCTGGGTCGGGTGGCAGAGCCGCAATTGACCCACCATGCAGTTGGGCAATCCAACTGGCGATGGCAAGGCCCAACCCGGTACCGCCGCTGCTGTCGTCGCCCATGCCGAACCGGGTGAAAACCCGCTGCGCCTGTTCGATGGGTATTCCGGGCCCTTCGTCAGTGACCTCGAGCGACCAGAGGTCCCCCTCCGTGGTGGCGACGCCCAGATGAACCGTCCCATCGGATGGGCTGTGCCGCACCGCGTTGTCGTGAAGGTTCAACACCACCTGGGCCAGCCGGGCCGCGTCGGCCGTCACCACCAGATCGGGTGGTTCGACCGACGTCGTCAGCTGAATTGACCGTCCGCCGAGTGTCGCTTCCCGGCAGGCCTGATCAAGCAGGTCAGCGACCCGTACCGGCGCCAGTTGAAGTTCGGCTGCGCCGCCGTCAACGCGGCTAACGTCGAGAAGATCGGTGACCAGGGCGCTGAGCCGTTCGGATTGGGTGAGGGCCGACTGAAGGATGGCGTCGTTGGGTTTGACGACGCCGTCGACCAGGTTCTCGAGAAGAGCCCGTTGCGCGGCAAGAGGTGTCCGTAGTTCGTGGGACACCGTAGCGATTAGTTGCCTACGCTGCTGCTCGGCGGACGCCAGATCCGCGGCCATCGTGGTGAAGGCCCGGGCCAGGGCGCCGACCTCGTCGGCCGAGGTGGCCACCACCCGCGTCGAGTAGTCACCGGTCGCCATTCGTCCCGCAGCGTCGGTCATTTCCCTCAGCGGCGAGGTCATTCCGCGGGCCAGCCATTGTGTCACGCCGAGGGCCGCTGCGAGGGTCGCGGGGAGGGTCAGCCAGCCCGGCACGCCAGCCCGGATGCCGACCTGCAGGACCACCACCGCGGCGATAATGCTCAGGGCCACGAGCAGACCGATTTTGATCTTGATGGAGGCTACGCCGTCCAGTGGGCGGCGGGGACGCAGCGGGTCGGGTGTCATGGTCACTGCTCCAGGGCGTAACCGACGCCGTGCACTGTCCGCACGCGCGCTGCACCGACCTTGGCCCGGAGAGACTTCACGTGACTGTCGAGTGTGCGGGTGCCGCGGGCATCGGCCCACCCCCAGACCTCGGTCATCAGGGTTTCCCGGGTCCGGACGGTCCCCGGCTGCTCGGCGAGCATGGCGAGCAGGTCAAACTCCAGCGGGGTGAGGTGAACCTCAACCTGGGCGATTTGGACGCGCCGGGTATCCCGGTGGAGCACCAGTTCGCCGACGGCGAGTTCGGGGACCCGGACCGTCGAGAGCTGAGCGGCCCGGTCGACGCGCCGGAGCAGTGCCCGGACGCGGGCCACTACCTCCCGCATCCGGAAACGGTTTGGCCACGTAGTCGTCGGCCCCCACTCCCAGGCCGACCAGCATGTCCGTCTCCTGCACTTTGGCGGTCAGCATCAGCACCGGAATGGGTTTCAGGGCCTGGATGCGACGGCAGACTTCGAGCCCGTCGAACCCGGGCAGCATGACGTCGAGAATGACCAGGTCCGGCTTGTGAGTGGTGTAGGCGTTGATGGCGCCGGGCCCGTCAAACGCACTGACCGCGGCGAAGCCTTCGGCGATCAACCGGTCGGCGAGCGCCTGATTGATGGTCGGGTCGTCCTCGACGACCAGTACTGTGTGGGTGGTTCCGCGGCCCTGTGTCATGCCTCCGAGCCTACAAGCGGGAATCTGGTCGGGGTGCGGCCGACATGTGGAGAACCTGTGAAGGTCTTGGAAGCCGGGCTGGAGGGCAATTTCCTGACCCCTTACGAGTTGTTCTACACTGTGTAGAAATCAGCTTTTCTACGGATCGTAGAACAACTGGATCGGTGGGCTCACGCCCTAGTTGGTTTAAGGAAGTTGCATGGAAGCCCTGGAGCTTGCCCGTTGGCAATTCGGCATCACTACCGTCTATCACTTTCTGATGGTGCCACTCACCATCGGCCTGGGCTTGCTGGTCGCCACCATGCAAACCATGTGGGTGCGGACCGGGAAAGCGCAGTACCTGCGGATGACCAAGTTCTGGGGAAAGCTGTTTCTGATCAACTTCATCATGGGAGTCGCCACCGGTTTGGTGCAGGAATTCCAGTTCGGTATGGCCTGGAGCGAGTACTCCCGTTTTGTCGGGGACGTGTTTGGTGCGCCGCTGGCGATGGAAGCACTCCTCGCGTTCTTCGTTGAATCGGTCTTCCTCGGGCTATGGATCTTTGGATGGGACCGGCTCCCCAAGAAGATTCACCTGGCCACCATCTGGGGCGCGAGTATCGCCTCGATCATGTCGGCGTATTTCATCCTCGCCGCCAACTCCTGGATGCAGCACCCAGTCGGAGTGGAAATGGTCGACGGCCGCCCGGTCCTGGTGGACATCTGGGCTGTCCTGACCAACAACACCCTGTTGGTCGCCTTCCCCCACACCATCCTCGGAGCCTTCTCCGTGGCTGGCGGGTTCCTGCTGGGGATCAGCTGGTATCACCTGTGGAAGCGACGCCGTGACGGAATCGACACCATCGGCCCAGACGGGAAAGTCCTGGTCGGCAGCGTCGAAAGCACGGGACGGGATGCCGCCGACCACCAGGTCTGGCTCCGTTCCCTCCGGATCGGCGCCGTCGTCGCCGTCGTGTCGTTCGCTGGTGTTGCCGTCACCGGGGATCTGCAAGCCAAACTGATGTTTGAGCAGCAACCAATGAAGATGGCTGCGGCGGAAGCGGCCTGCCACGACGGGACCGGTTTCTCGGTGCTGTCGGTAGGAAACCTCGGCTCACAGGACTGCGATGACATTGTGGCAGTGATCGAGGTTCCGGGCATGCTCTCCTTCATGGCCAACGGCGATCTCACCACGGAGGTCCAGGGGGTCAATTCCCTCGTGCCGCAGTACCAGGACCAGTACGGAACGAACCTGCCGGACGATCCGATGTACGGGGAACGCGCCGGAATGGAAATCGACTACGTCCCGGTGATGGAGGTGACGTACTGGGGCTTCAGAATGATGATCACGTTCGGCGCCGTCGCCGCGCTCGCAGCAGCAGTGGCACTCGTCATAACCCGCCGGGGGACAGTCCCGGAATCCAAACGACTGATGCAGCTCGCCGTTTTCGGGATCCTCGCGCCCTTCGGGGCCAACGCGGCTGGCTGGATCTTCACGGAGATGGGCCGGCAGCCGTTCGTCGTTGCCCCTAACCCCGACCCCAACGGCATTGACAACGTGTTCATGTTTACCGCCGCGGCCGTGTCGCCCGGGGTCTCGGCCGCCGAACTCGCGACGTCGCTCATCGCCTTCACCGTCGTCTACAGCGTATTGCTGGTGGTTGAGGTGAAGTTGCTGGTCCGGTATGTGCGTGGCGGGGTTCCCTCGGCCATGCCTGACCTCATTCCCCAGCACGGCCCCGACGACGACGACTCCACCGGCGGGGACATTCCCCCCTCGAAGAAGGGCGACGGCGATGTGCTGGCCTTCGCCTACTAGACCCGTGTGCCCCGCCGCGAACGCGGCCCTGATCGAACGCCTGGAGATTTGAGATGGAATTCCTTCCCACCCTGTGGTTCGTCATCATCGCGTACCTCTGGACCGGATACCTGCTGCTGGAAGGATTCGATCTCGGCGTCGGCATGCTGATGAAACTGTTCGCCCGCACCGACCGCGACCGCCGGGTTCTCCTTAACACCGTTGGGCCGGTCTGGGACGGCAACGAGGTGTGGTTGATTACGGCTGGCGCGGCGACGTTCGCTGCCTTTCCCCTCTGGTATGCGTCGCTCTTCTCCACCCTGTATCTGCCGCTGCTGCTGGTCCTGATGGGGCTGATTTTCCGCGCTGTCGGCTTCGAATACCGGGGGAAAGGCGACACGGAGGCGTGGCGCAACCGGTGGGACTGGGCCATTGCGCTCGGGTCGCTGGTGTCAGCATTCGGGATAGGCGCGGCCCTGGCGCTGACGACGACGGGACTTCCCATCAATGCCAATGGCGACCGGGAAGGGGGAGCCTTCGCCTGGTTCAATGGCTATGCGGTCCTCGGCGGATCGGCCGTCGTCTTGTTCAGCCTGGTCCATGCCCTGGGGTTCCTGGTGCTGAAGACCGACGGCGACATCCGCGACCGGGCCCGGCGGCAGTTCCTCAGGTGGCTGCCACTGGGGCTGCTGCCGATGGCTGGCTGGGCGATCGTGGTGCACGCCGCCGGCGGGAAAACCGTCACCTTGCTCACGCTGGTGATCGCAGTGGTTGGCGCTGTCTATGCCTGGTCCATGGCGCGCCGGCGCCGGGACGGATGGAGTTTCGTCGGGATGGCTGTCTTCCTCGCCGCTGGCACCACCACGATCTTTACGGCCGCGTTCCCCGTGGTCCTCCCGTCGACCCTGGACGCCGCGTTTGACCTCACGGTGTCCAACGCTTCATCCTCGGGCTACACGCTCGGCGTGATGAGCGTCGTCGCCCTCGTGGGGTTGCCCGCCGTGCTCGTCTACCAGGGCTGGACCTATTGGGTGTTCCGCAAACGGGTCAGCCGGAGCCAGATCCCCACCGCTCACGCCGTGAGAGCACAGTGAAACCAGCGCTACCCCTGGGTGTAGCCGGTAAACGCGCCCTCTACCTCCTTGGCCTGCTCGCTGCGCTGAAGGCCGCTGGCCTGGTCCTCATCGCCCAGGCCGTGGCTTCCGGTATCGCTTCCCTTGCCGTTTCGCCCACCGCGGTATCCGCTACCGCCGTTTCCCCCACTGCAGACTGGTCGTCCGTCCTCGTCCTGGGTATCTCCGGGGCGCTCCTCCGGGCGTTGGCCACCTGGTGGCAGGAAGCCGTTGCGCAGCGGGCCGCGACCGGTGCCAAGGAGGAGCTGCGAACCGCGATCACCACCCGCGTGATGAACGACGGCGGGACGTCGGCCGATGCCGGGACCGGCGCGCTGAGCATCCTGGTCACCCGGGGGCTCGACGGTCTGGACAACTACTACACCAAGTACCTGCCCGCGCTCGTCACCTGTGCTGTGGTTCCACTGCTGGTCGGTGCACGTATCCTCGCCGCCGACTGGCTCAGCGCCGTCGTCATCGTGGTGACCGTGCCGTTGATCCCCGTCTTCATGATCCTGATTGGCCTGCACACCCAGGACAAGGTCCAGGAGGCGTCGGCGTCGCTGAACCGGCTCTCCGACCACCTCCTCGAACTGTCCCGCGGACTGCCGGTTCTCGTCGGCCTGGGCCGGGCGGGCAGCCAGACCAGGGCACTCCGGGACGTCGCCGGGCAATACCGGACCAAAACCATTGAAACGCTGAAGGTTGCGTTTCTGTCCTCCCTTGCCCTCGAACTGATCGCCACCATCTCAGTGGCACTGGTCGCGGTGGTCATCGGGGTCCGGCTCATCGGCGGCGATCTCAGTCTCGAAATTGGCCTGCTGGCGCTGATCCTTGCCCCCGAGTGCTACCAACCGCTCCGCGACCTCGGCGCAGCACACCACGCGAGCGAGGAAGGCCTCGACGCACTTGAGCGGTCCCGCCGGATCACCGACGCCCCACGGAGCCGCGTCCTGCTACCCGACGCCGTCGCCGTCGCGGACAGCCCAGCGATCACCGTCAGCGGCCTCACGATTGGGTACGGCGGGCGGGACGGAACCGTGGTTGACGGTCTGACCTTCACGCTGCCCCGTGGAACGATTAGCGTGCTCACCGGCCCCAGCGGCGCTGGAAAGACCTCGGTGCTTCAGGTTCTGGCAGGGCTCCGCGGAGACGGGGCGGGGACCCGCGTTGCCGGCACCATCACGGGGGCACACCGGCAAGAGATTGCCTGGATCCCGCAGCATCCGGTCCTGGTGGCAGAAACGGTCGCTGACGAAATCGGTCTCTACTCCGGTCTGGACAGCGCCGCTGAGCGGAGGGAAGCAGCGGCGCGGGCACTGAACCAGGTGGATGCCACGGGATTACTTGACGCTCGCACCGGCGACCTGAGCCCAGGCGAGCTGCGTCGGGTCGCGGTGGCACGAGCACTGGCACGAATCGCTCACTCCGACATTGCCCTGCTCCTGGCCGATGAGCCAACAGCCCACCTGGACGCGCAGGGCGCCCGATCCGTGGAGGCAGCACTGGCACGTCTGCGGGGGCGCACGACGATCCTGCTCGTAGCGCATAACCCCGAGACGGCGTCCCTGGCCGACCAGACGATTGGCGTGTCCGGTGGTTCCGCTGCCGGCCACGACGGCGGTGCCAGGTTAGCCGCGAACACTGGGAACACTGGGAACACCGGGAACGCTGACTCCGCGCTGCAGCCTGACGGACTGAGCGTGCCTTCCGGTGTGGGCAAGGGTGTGCCGGTGTCGGCGCGACGGGTCTCCCTGACGCGCAGCGTAGCGATGGTGCAACCGTGGCGACGCCGGTTTGTGTCCGCGTTGCTCTTCGGTGCGGGCGCAACCCTGTTCGCCGTCGCCCTGACGGCGGTCTCCGGCTGGATGATCGTGAGAGCTTCTGAACAGATCCCCATCCTGTATTTGCTGACGGCGATTGTCGGAGTGCGCTTCTTTGGGATCGGCCGATCCGTATTGCGGTACTGCGAGCGCCTTCGCCTCCACGATGCGGTCTTCGAGAGCACCGACAGGTTGCGGTTGCGGTTGTGGAACGGGTTGCTGGAGCGTCCGGCAGCGTGGCGGAAACTGGCCCGCGGGGGCAAAGTCCTCGAACAGCTGGTCGGTGACGTCGATGAGCTACGCGACCTCACGCCTCGGGCCGTGTTTGCCCCGCTGGTCGGCGTCCTCACGGCAGTTGCCGCGTCCGTCACCACCGCTGTGGTGCTTCCTGCCGGCCTGCCGTCGCAACTGGTGCTGGTGACGGTGTGTCTGGTGGTGTCCCCGTTGCTCGTCCTCGCCGCGGACCGCTCAGCGCGTCGGGCGGCGGTTGGTCTCAAAGCCGAAATTCTCGACACCACGGCCCGGATGCTGGCAGCCGCGCCGGATCTCAGCGCCAACTCGGCGGCCGGGGTGCTGCGGTCGGATCTTCGTGCTCTGGAGGCTGAGCTGTCCGCAAAGCTGGACCGTAGCGCCTGGGCGCAGGGATTAGCCAACGCCCTCACCGTCTTGACCTGTTCGCTGGGTTCCCTGGCCATGTTGAGCTCAGCTGACGGTGTGAACCCGGCCGCCGCCGCCGTCGTCATCCTGATGCAGCTCGCCCTGATTGAACCCTTCATCGCCGTCAACACTGCCATTCACCACCTCGGAGCGTGGCGGGCGGTGGGGGACCGGGTAGTCCCGGATCTCGGGTCCACAACCATCCGCGCCGAACGGCCACCGGGGGCCAGCGTCTCTTCGCTCGAGCTGCGGGGCGCTTCCTACACCTACCCGGATCAGACGGCTCCCGCGTTCTCGGACGTGTCCCTGGATCTCCGCCGGGGGGAGTGGCTTGCGGTGACCGGCCCTTCCGGGAGCGGGAAATCGACCCTGCTCGGTGCGCTGCTCGGATTCCTGCCGATGCGGGAGGGAAGCTATCTGATCAACGGGGAACCCGTCGGTCTGGCGCGGGCCGGAACGGCGGGCGCCACCGGTGCGCCGCGCATCGCGTGGTGCCCCCAGGAAGCCCACCTGTTCCAATCCAGTATCCGGGCCAACCTCGCCCTGGCCCGCACCCCGGCCGACCCACCATCCGAGGCTGAACTTGCTGCCGCTTTGGCCCGGGCCGGGTTGGGCGATTTTGTGCATAACCTGCCCGCAGGACTGGATACCCAGGTTGGGCCGGGCGGCACCTGGCTTTCCGGCGGGCAGCAACAACGCCTCGCCGTTGGCCGGGCCCTGCTGACGAGGGCCGACGTCGTGCTCCTCGACGAACCGACCGCCCACCTCGACCCGGTGGCGGCCCGGGATCTGCTGGCCGATCTGCGTGCTGGACTGGCCGACAGGTTCGTGGTGATGGTCACCCACAATCAGGAAGAAGCCGCGCTGTGCGAGCGGGCTCTCGAGCTCTCGGGTAGGGCCAGACAGGAGGCAATCGCCTAACACCCGGTCCCGGGAAGTACTGTGACCAGGCAGCGCCAGTATCGGGACAATACCGCGCGCGTCACTGGCGGGGCATATCGTGCCGGCGAATTCAGAACCGGCCGCAGAGTCATTTGCTTGAAGGGGACCAAGGCCCACCCGTGGTCAGTGGTCGGCAGTACTTTCATCCAGTCGGCTTTTACTCAGTTGGCCTTACTCAGTCGGCTTTCACAATGGCGAGTTCATCCCACTCGGTGGTGTACCGGGGGGAGGAATACCGGCGGCTCATGGTCCAATCGGCCGGGGCGCACATACCGGCCCGACCCAGTCCGATACTTCCCGTACCGTACTTCTGGGTCACCTCACCGAGGAGCGCTCCGATGTTGCGCCGCTCGTGCACCGAAACGAAGACGTCCAGTTGCGGTTGAAACCCGGCGGGGGACAGATCGGTGAGCATCACCCCGGCCCGAGCGTAGGGGACCCCCTCCCCAAGGTGTCCCTCAAGGGCCCCGACAGCCGCCCGCGTCAGGACCACGGGATCAGCGGTCGGGGCGGGCAGTCTCACGGTCACGGACGGGAAGGAGGAAGCAGTCCGGTGGAAATGTGATGTGCCAGCAAACACGGTCATGCTCTTGGCGAGTTGCTTCGCCCGGGACAGGCGCACCGCCGCGGCCTGCGCGTAGAGACTCATCACCTGATGCATTCCAGCGAGCGTAGTGACCGGCGTCGAAAATGAGCGGGAAAAGATCATCTGCTTTTTGTCCGCGCGCTCCGTTTCCAGTTCGATGCACGGCACACCGCGCAGCTCCAGGATGGTGCGCTGCATGAGGACCGAGAATTTCCGTCGCATCAGCAACGGGTCAGCGGCACGAAGGTCAGCGATGGTAAACACGCCGATGGCATTGAGCCGTTTTCCGAGCCGGCCAGCAATACCCCAGACCCCGGTGACCGGGACCCGCGACATGATGTGGTCGATGTGGGCCCCGGGCATGGTGTCGAGATTGCAGACCCCACCCATCGCAGGGTTTTGTTTGGCCACCCGGTTGGCAAACTTGGCAAGGGTCTTGGTCGGGGCGATTCCGACGCAGACCGGCAACCCCGTGTGCAGCGCCATGGCGGCCCGGATGGCCCAGCCTTGATCCTGTAAGGACTGCGGCGAACCCGCGAGACCAAGAAAGGACTCATCGATCGAGTACACCTCCTGCCAGGCGGCGAAGCGTCCCATCAGCTCCATGGCCCGTGAACTCAGGTCTCCGTAGAGCTCATAGTTGCTGGAGCGCTGAATGAGCCCCCAGCCGGGGGCCTGGGCGGAGATTTTGAACCACGGCTCGCCGAGTGGAATGCCGAGGGCTTTCGCCTCATTGGACCGGGCCACCACACAGCCGTCGTTGTTTGACAAGACCACCACCGGGACGCCCGCCAGGCTGGGATCGAAGACACGTTCGCAGCTGACGTAGAAGCTGTTGACGTCGACGAGGGCTATCCGGGACGGTTTGGTACGGTCGGCTGCTGCCGCGGACGGGTAATGGCCCGGGCCATCGGGCACCCGGGAATGGTAATCGGTCATCGCAGCGGCTTACACGTAGTGCAGGCAGCGGGTGACTACCCCCCACACCGACAAATCGGACAGTTCAGCGACAGTGATGTCCGGATAGTCGCGATTTTCCGCTTTGAGGATGACCCCGGTGGCGCCAAGGTGTAGCCGTTTGATCGTCAACTCGCCGTCCAGGATCGCCACCACCACCGATCCGTGGTGGGGCGCCAACGACCGGTCCACGATCAGCTCATCCCCGTCTTTGATACCGGCGCCGGACATGCTGTCGCCGGAGACCCTCACGATGAAAGTACAGGTGGTGTCTTTGATCAGGTGTTTGTTGAGGTCAATCCCGCCGTCGTAATAGTCCTGTGCGGGCGAGGGGAAACCTGCGGGAACGGAGACCGGCGCGACGTCGGTGAAGTGGCCTGGCGGGGTTCCGTGTAACTGAGCAATATGGGCTACAACGGTCACGGCATCCCTCGATTAGTACATATATTCGAACGAAATAAGCGTAGCACCCGACCCGGACCTTTCAGCGGGGCAGCGTCAAAAGTGTGGTCGGCTCAGTGCTAGATTTCACGGGGACGCGGCAACACCACGGGCGGCTAATTGCCCGCCGGGTGACCGACTGAAGCGGAGTGGGGCACGAGGGATGGACTGGATCCGGTTCCCTGTGGTGGCGCTTGTTCGGGGGAGGCGACGTTCAGCGGCTATCTGCGGGGAAAAAAGCCGGCCGTGCTTATCTCGTGGGCCGCGGACGACAGCTCCGGCAGCTCGGCGGAAGCATCCGACCGTTAGCGGTTCCAAGGCTGGGTGGGGTGGGTCATGGTGTGTGCTTTCCGGTCAGCTGAGCTTCCTGATGCTTTTCCGGAATTTTCTTTCAGTATCGGCCTGGATCGAATTCTCGGCCTCATGAAGCACTCCGTAGGCGAAAGTGTTCTCTCCGGCCCGTCGCGCCGCACGGGATGCTTTGAGGAGATACTCCTGAAAGAGGACGCTGTCGCGGTGGGTTCCCAGAATGTCCTGGATCTTCTCCGACGACTTCATCGACTTTCCCACCTGCCCGCCGAAAGCGAATCCTGAGGCCCCCTCAACCGACCTGATCGCGTAGCGCAGGCGCTTGGACCTCTTGCGCACCTCATGCAGCAACTCCAGCTGTGAGTCCAGATCTGATGCGCGGCTGGCACGTTGAGCGGATTTCACCACGATCTCCTGCTGGCGGTTGACCGCTGGCGGAAGGTTCGTGGCAGCCTTCCCGCCGTTGTTCTTCTCGCCCTTCAGCGGGACCCGGGCGGTGAACTCGTCAAGGGCATCAAGGGTAGCGAAGTATTCAGCGGAATTGAGGTCCCGGAGGACCGCCGAGTAGGCCTTCTGGTACCGGGCGGCCGATGACTTGTCCAACCGCCTCATCACGTGCCGGGGGATTGACCCCGGTGGCCGGTTGGCAATGCGGGTCACGATCAGCGCCTGCATCACTTCCGCGTCACGGGCGGCGCTGAGATTCCGGCCGAGTGACTTCAGCCGACCTTCGAGCTCGCCCGCCGGGCCGCCCTCCAGCAGCGGCCGATAGGTCTTCAGCATGCTACGCAGAGTGCGAGCCTTCACCCGCAACTGGTGCAGCGAACCTGCCTGGTGGCGGCGCACCCGCGGATCCCACGCCACCAGTTCGGCGGCCACCTGGCGGAACGAAGCGGTCAGCACATTCCGGACAGAGCCGGGCTTACCATCGACCGGAGCGAGCTGGGGTTGGCCACCCATGGCCCGGGCCAGTTTCGACGTGCTGCCGGCTGGGGCGGCGCCAGCGTTCAACAAGGAGTGCTCGACGGCGTCCACCAGGGCCTGCCTGGCATCATCGGGAGCGGGTTCTCCGCCCTCCACTTCTGCTTCCCATTCCCGCCAGGACCGTTCGACGCCGGTGGTCAGGTCCTCTGCGTCGACCACATCGTCGCTGATTTCGATCAGCGGGGTGCCAGCCGCATCCACCAGAGTGGTGATGGTGCGGGTGGTCGTGATTCGTGCAACTGGTTCGAGGGCACTATTCCTGACATGGACCCGAATCAGATCGAGTACCTCCGACGGCGGTGTATCGCCCGTGCCGGACAGCGGCACCTGGACCTCGAGCCGGTCCGCGTCCGCCGGGAACTTGGTATGCCAGCCCTCGTCTTTGCCCCCGCGCCGCCGTCGCAGGGTTATTCCGTGGCGCAGCAGCGACCGGTCCGGCAGATCGAAGTACAGAGCTTCCAGAACCACGGTACCGCCGTCGTCCGCCCTGGCCACGCCGGTGATGCCGGTGAGGTCGGGGACCACCTCATGGGTGCCGACGTCGTACTTGCGTTCGATCTCAAGAGATTCGGTGCGTGTCATGGTCTTATTATTGCGTCTGGTGTCCAGCGCCCGGGTGTCCCGAGGGGACGGGCTGGACAGCTGCGCCGACCGCGGCAGCCGACAAATCGTCAAAAAGTTGCTGGGTTTCCCTCACATCCTGTGAGGTCCCGCCCGACCGGAGAATCACGTCGATCTCCGAATCGACCTGCTCCAACTGATGGAGGAGATCGTTGTCGGCGCCACTATCACGCAGCCGTTTGATGGTTAGTTCGTTTGAATAGCTCATGTCTGGCCTCCAGCCGGTCGACGGTGTTCATCCCCGGGCAAGGTCTGCCCTGGGCGACGGGTTTACTGCCGGTGCTGGGAAACCTCTAACGGTGCGAGTCGAGAGTGAGGCGCGCAGTTCGTACCGCGTAGCTGATTCGTGGGGCGCCTCGCAGGACGAAACAGGAAGGATCTTGCCTGTCTGAGAGCGGTGCTGTCTGTTCACGGGATACCTTAACGTGCTGGCTCGCCGTGCGGTCAGACGGTGATGAATGCCCAAAACGACGGTAACCGAGGCCGTCTAGGGCTGAGAATACCCCACGTAGCTGGCAACACCACTCACTCGAACCGGGACGGGTCGCCCATGCCGTGACGCACCACTTCGGCGGAGCCGCTGGAAAAGTCGATCACGGTGGTCGGTTCGGCGCCGCAGTCGCCCGAATCGATGACCGCATCCACCTGGTGGTCGAGCTCTTCCTTGATTTCCCAGCCTTGGGTCAGCGGCGTTTCCTGATCGGGCAGCAGAAGGGTGCTGGACAGCAGCGGTTCGCCAAGCTCGGCGAGCAGGGCCTGCACCATCCGGTGATCCGGAATCCTGACACCCACGGTCTTCTTCTTGGGGTGCAGCAACCGGCGCGGCACCTCCTTGGTGGCCGGCAGGATGAACGTGTAACTGCCTGGCGTCACGGCCTTGATGCTGCGGAAAACATCGTTATTGATGTGGACGAACTGGCCAAGCTGCGCGAAATCCTTGCAGACCAGCGTGAAGTGGTGCTTGTTGTCGAGCTTCCGGATGGAGCGGATGCGGTCCAGCGCGTCCTTGTTGCCCAGCTGCGCGCCGAGCGCGTAGCAAGAGTCCGTCGGGTAGGCGATGAGCCCGCCGGACCTGACGACGTCGACGATCTGCCCGATTGCGCGCGGCTGTGGATCGTCGGGGTGCACATCGAAGAATTTGGCCATGCGAAGAGCATACGTCGCTGGTGGCAGGTCAGGTGATACCCAGTTGAAACCACCCAGCCCACCCCGTCGATGCGTTCCACCACGTGCTGTAGACGACGCTGTCCGATCCGATGACAAATACATCCAAATGTTCGGTCACCCGAGACACGGCGGCGACCTGGCTGCCCGGTTTCGCGACGCCGCCCGAAATGTTGAACCATCCTGCCCACCCGGTGGTGTCGTGCCACCAGGTGCTGTAGATCCGGTTGTCCGTGCCGACGGTGAAGAGGTCCAGGTGGTTGGAATACCGCGCAACCGCAGTGACCGGTGATCCGGCGGACGCCACGCCTCCGGAGACCTGGAACCAGCTGCCCCAACCAGTGCGGGCGCTCCACCAGGTGGACATGATCTTGCCGTCAGGGGCAGTGGTGAACAGGTCCAAATGATCTGGGTGGCGGGCCACCACAGTGACTGTCGCATCAGGCCGGGCGAGCTGCGCGCCGACCTGGAACCAACGGGACCAGCCGCTGCGATCATCCCACCAACAACTCCAGACCCGGTTGTCGGTGCCGATCGTGAATAGATCCAGATGGAACGGGTACCGTGCGATGGCCGTGACGGTCGCCCCGGCTGCCGCTACACCCCCTGAGACCTGGAACCACCCGGACCAGCCGGTCCGCACGTCCCACCAGATGGACATGATCCTGCCGTCCGCGGCGGTGGTGAACACGTCGAGGTGGTCGGCGTACCGTGCGAGGACGTTCACGGTCGCCCCGGCCCGGGCAACCAGGGTGCCGAGTTGGAACCAGTTGGACCAGCCACCCGATGAGCTCCACCACGCGCTGTACACCCGGTTATCGGTCCCGACGGTGAACAGATCCAGATGTCCGGAGTACCGGGCGACGGCGGTCACCGGTGATCCCGCACCTCCCGGTGAGGCGATGCCCCCCATGAGCTGGAACCATCCCGCCCAGCCGCTGCTCTGGTCCCACCAGTTGGACATGGTGCGCCCGTCGGATGCGACGGCGAACACATCGAGGTGTTCGGGGTACCTGTCGATTACCGTGAGGGGCGTCTTCGCCCGCGCGGTCAACGCCGCCAGCGGTCCGATTCGGTTCCAGATCACCTGCCGGCAGATCCGGCAGAACGGCACCCCGAGGTCGCGCATCTTGCAGGCAAACTCCGGCCGGAAGGCGCCGCAGTGGTAATAGTGGGCCCCTTCAAAAGCCCCGATCGTCCCGTCGGCCACCGGGCTGGGACGTGAATCCACTGTGCTGCAGTCCGGGTTGGTCATGGTGGGGATGGCGGTTGCCGCGTTGACGGCCCACCGCCACTTCAGGGACGCCCGGTTCCGGTTAATCGTGACGTTCGGTGCCCCCGGCTCCGGACCGGGATGGTGGTCCTGGCCGGTTTCGTCGCCGCCAGCATAGTACGGGTACTCATCGGCGAGCCCGAACGCGGTGTGTCCCATCTCGTGGATCCCGATTTCGGTGGCGCTCGCCGCCAGCGAATACGTCCCGATGGATCCGCCGCTGCCACCGTAAATAGTCGAATTGACGATCAGCAGCACTGTGGTGAATTCCGGTACCTGGGCAGCAGCGACAGTCAGGGCTGTCGCGGCGTTGCACAGCAGCAGACGTCTGATGCCGTTGCCGCCGAACGTGGAATCGAAGTAGGTTCGGACGGTTGCGCCCGTGCCGCCCGCAGCCGCCGGATCGTCTGCACCGGAATCGGTTGACGAGACATTGACCCGGAAGATGTTGATGGCTGGAGCCAGTTCGTTGAATGGCGGTGTACCAAGGAACGCATTCGCCAGTGCGGTGCAGGCGGTGTCGAAGGAGGCCTGCTCTGCCGCCCGGAACCCATCCCCCAGGAGCACCACATTGAAGGCCCGGTTTCGCGGCGCCGAGCCCCGGATCTGGGTGGTGCCAATCACTGTCCCATCGGCGGTGGTCATTTCGTGTCACCTCGTCCCTCGATGGCAAAGCTGGTGATGTCGGTGACGCGGAAACCATCGAGTCGTCGGCCGTCCCCGCCGTCGCCGGGCGGTGCAGCATCCCGGCTGCCGGTGTCCTCCGGGTCCGGAGCCGCAACGTCGATCAAGGCGATGGACCGTGCAGCGGGCGGGGCCGGGACGACGACGGTGAAAGCGCCAGTGGGCCGCTGCACCTGGACCCTGGTGATGGGCTCGCCCGGAGTTTCCGGGAACACCTCAGCGCTGTGA
Organism: Arthrobacter sp. Sr33; assembly: GCF_054511195.1. NCBI lineage: Bacteria > Bacillati > Actinomycetota > Actinomycetes > Micrococcales > Micrococcaceae > Arthrobacter > Arthrobacter sp. Sr33. The sequence continues at coordinate 112,740 of NZ_JBTNDD010000002.1, forward strand.
AGGTCACTGGTCCGCACCGGCACCCGGGTCAGGGGCGCGTCGTCGGCATCCCGCACCTCGGCGTAGCGGCCGGCTCTCACCTCCGGGTGTGCATCAAACCCGGTGACGGCAACATCGACGGGTTGCTGCAGAATCAGCCGGACGTCGTCGCCGTCGTACTCGAAGATCAGCCTGATCGCACTGGGCGTGGGCTGGGGGTTATCGGTCATGGCGGTCTTCTTCCGGTGGGTCTGGCCTTCGTCCTATCCTCCCGTCACGGGCGTTACTCGGCTGTTACCGTCAATCAGCGGTCCAGGCTGTTGCCGCCCGGTGCTTCTCGAGTAACGCCGCAGTAACGTCGGCGGCGTTACGTTGGGTCTTTATCCCATAGGAACCCAGAGGTAGAGTGCCACCATGATTGAATCTGAGTCCTCAGGTAGCCGACCCCGCGGTCAGGAACCGGAGACCACCGGTCGTTTCATAGTTGTTTTCGCCGACGCCGAGGAGAACGCTCCAGGGCTGCTTCGGTCTGCTGCTGGCATGTCCCATGTCGCTGATTCCCGCGACTTCGGCACCCGTGCCGCATCTCCAGCCGACACTGAGGGAGCTGATGCCACGTATTATTCCCACCTCGGGGTTGCTGTCGTGTCCGCAGATCCGCAACAGCAGCGGGCACTCAGCTCGTCGTCCGACGAGGGCACCGTCATCTCCGTCTCCCCGGAACTCATCCACCACGTGCTCACCGACGAGCCCGGGGGAGCCTCGTCGTCGTTCCAGGACAGCGCGCAGCTCACCTGGGGGCTTCAGGCCGTCGCCGCGGACACATCCCCCTTCAGCGGCGAGGGTATCCGGGTCGCGGTGCTGGACACCGGGTTCGACTCAAGCCACCCGGACTTCGCCGGCCGGCAAATCACCGTTGAGTCTTTCGTGCCCGGTGAGACGGCCCAGGACGGGCACGGACACGGCACCCACTGCATCGGGACCTCCTGTGGCCCGCGGTCGCCATCCGAAGGCCCGGCGTATGGCGTGGCCTACGAGGCGGAAATCTTCGCGGGGAAGGTACTCGGTGACTCGGGGTCGGGCAGCGACGGCGGCATCATCGCCGGAATCGACTGGGCCATGGCGAACGGGTGTGCCGTAATTTCGATGTCGCTTGGGGCCGACATTCCGCAGGTGCACCCGCCGTATACGGCGGTCGGCCGCCGGGCGCTCGACCAGGGTCACCTGATCATCGCCGCCGCCGGGAACGGCGCGGACCGCCGGCAAGGGGACTTCGGCTTTGTCGGGGCGCCCGCAAACAGCCCGTTCATCATGGCGGTGGGCGCGCTGGACCAGCACCTCGAGATGGCCTTCTTCTCCGCGAGGACGCTCCCCATCCGGGGCGGGCAATTGGATGTGGCTGGCCCGGGTTTCCAGGTGCGTTCGTCCTGGCTGATGCCCGACCGGTACAACACCATCAGCGGCACCTCGATGGCCACGCCGCACGCTGCGGGAGTCGCAGCCCTCTGGGCGCAGGCATCAGGCTACCGGGGGCGGGAGCTGTGGTCCCTGATGGCTCAGGAGAGCCAACGGTTGCTGCAGGCGTCGGTCGACGTCGGCTCCGGTCTGGTGATGGCACCGCAGGAATGAGGGGTCATGATCTTCACCGTCACCGTTGATGACCTGCATCGTTCCGCGATCCAGGAGGTCGCGGAACAGTTGCGGTCCTGCGGGTTGGAGGTTGACCGGGTGCTCGGCAACGTGGGCATGATCACCGGCTCAGCGCCGGAGAACTGCCGGCCGGATCTGGAAGCGGTCGAGGGGGTGTCCTCCGTGGACGGTGAGACTCGCTTCCTCCTGCCTCCGCCCGACAGCGACATCCAGTAGCAGCGGCGTCCGGGACCAGCGACGTCCGGGACGCACTCCCGGCTGGCGCCGCGCAGTCGGCTACGGCCCGTTGGTGTCCGCGGTGCCACCGGTTTTGCCGCCGACGTCGTCGAGCACGTTTTGCGCCTGCCGGTCCACCAGCCCGGTGAACAACTGTTGGGCGGCGCCGAAGGTGATCGCCCAGGCCACGATCTGGGCGGGATTGTCCAGGTCGCTCAACCCGGGGACGAAGCCGCCGCGCATGAGCTGCAGTCCCAGTACTGCCGTCAGCGCACCTGCGGGGAGCTTCAGAATTGCCAGGGCCAGTGGGAGACCGAAGGGGGTCGAGGTACCCCTGACATGGCGGAGCGAAGCGGCACCTGAGACGGCCGCCGCTATCAGTCCGAACGATTCGATGAAGAACACATCCCAGGGCCGGGGCCTGTCGCCCGTGGGGCAGGCAACGCCCTCGGCTGGTTCGAAACACAGCCGCAGCTCCTCTGGCCGGATCCAGCCGGCGACGGCGAGGGCCGTCGCCAGTACGGTCAGGACGAGCGCGCCCATGATGAGCACGTTGCGGAAGCTGCGCACCCGCGAGAATTCCTCCCGGGACTCGAGGCAGGACGCCCTGAACGCAGCCACCAGGGTCATCCGCCCGGATTCATCCAGGGGGGTGCCAAGTGACGCTGCCACGACGTCTTCGACAGCGACCCGGTGCGGGTCTCCCCGCTTCAGGTGCTGCCGGGCGTGCGCCTGGATCCCCGGCAGTTGCGACTGGACGTAGTCCAACGGTGCCCGCAGCAGAAGTGCCACCTGAGCGGCGTCAAGTTGGCTGAGGACCCGTTCCACTACGGCTCCGTTGAATGAGGTCTGAATGGCCGGCGACTTCTGCTCCGCGACGGTGGACGCTTCGTTGAGGTGCCACGTGATTGCGTGGTCCAGGGCGGTCTTCGCGCTGGCCTGGCCTGGGGGCGCCCCCGCTGGGGGGTCGATGAGGCTGACCCATTCCGCGAGGGTCCGCAACTGGGCGGCGGTGGTGATCGCCTGTTCCCGCCAGGTGCGGTTCGTCGGTGGCGCGAGGGGAGGGGGTAACGGGGGTTGCGGGCCGGCAGCAGGCTCTGACATGGCTGGACCTACTCGAAGGACGGGTGCAGCATGGCGCTGAAGGTGGGCGCTGGTTCCGCGCGCACTGTGGGCTCCTGCGCCTGGAGCAGCGGACGGATGAGGTCCGTGATCCGGGTGGACGGCCTGACCCCGCACTCCCGGTTGAGGGTCGTCAGATAGGTGCGATAGCTGCGGATTGCCGAACCATGGTTGCCAGCCGCCAGATGAATCCGCAAGAGCGTCCGTTGCACGCTCTCCAGGAGCGGGTCCAACGCGACAGCGGCCGTCGCCGCGTCGAGGGCGGGCGAGAGCTGGCCCTGAGCCAGGTAGGCGTTGGCCAGGTCCTCCAGGGCGGCGAGCCGCTGCCTGAAGAGCCTGTCCTGATCTACCCGCAGCCAGTCTTCATCCCAGCCTGGCAGGAGGTCCGCCGTCCGAAGGTCGCCGGCCAGCCCCTCCCTTACCAGTGCACCGACGTCGAGCAGGCCCGTTCGGTTGACCCGATCCACGCGGGTGAGGAGCTCGTCGACGTCGATCACAATTCCCGGGGCGAGGGCAAGCGGATCGCTGGCTGGCTGCAGGAGACCGGGAAGCTGGTGGGCAATGTTCCACAGGCAGGCACGCAGGCTTCCCGAGGCTTGCGCATCGGTACGATCGGGCCACAGGAGCCCGGCGATGTAGCTTCGTCGGCGGCCGCCGCGCAGGGCCAGCGCAGCGATGAGCCGCTGCTGCCGGAACGCGACAGTGACCGGCTGGTGCTCACGTTCTAGACGCCAGTACCCCAACAATTTCAAATTCCATTGGACCGGAATGCTCGTAGACATACCCGTCCCCACTTCCTGCATCATCGGGGAGAGGCGCCCCCTATCCGCTGAAACGGTGAACCGCTGTGAATGCCAGCATCCTCAGACTTTCGAACCTTGTCAATGCTCCCGGCAATAGTTCATCCACTCCGGGGTTGCGGGGGCCCTTTCGTGCAGAAACGGCCCTCCGGGTCAGGACCGCCGCTTGCAACCGGCGGTCCTTCCCTCGGGGCCGTTTCAGGGGCCGGTTGGACGGTCTACGGCCGGGGTCAGCAGGTTCGTCAGCGGAGGTCGCGGATGATGTTGGTGATCCGGGCGGTGGAGAGCCGGCGGCCGTCGTCGTCGGTCATCACCACTTCGTGGGTGGTCAGCGTGCGGCCCAGATGGGCGGCTGTCGCGGTGCCGGTAACCAGGCCCGACGACGCCGACCGGTGATGGGTTGCACTGATCTCAATCCCCATCGCCTGGCGGTCCCGGCCAGCGTGCAGGCCTGCGGCGAAGGAGCCCAGCGTCTCGGCCAGGACCAGATGCGCGCCCCCGTGGAGGATTCCGGCAACCTGTTCGTTCCCTTCAACCGGCATGGTGGCAACCAGCCGGCCAGCGGTCATCTCGGTGAACACAATTCCCATTTTCGCGGCGAGGCGACCGATGCCGTGGCCGCTGAGCCAGTCGTGCATCTCTTCAGGCACACCGGCGGCGGCCAGCTCGGCAGCGAACGGGTTGGCGGGCGGTTCCTGTCCGGATGACTCCGGAGTGTAATTGTCGGTCATGGGAACTAGGCTGGCACCTGTGAGTCAAACAACCAAACCCGATGTTCCCGTAGCCGCCACGACTCTGACGGACGCTCCGCCGACGGCCACCGGGCCGGCCGACGGATCCCGTCAACGCCTCCTCGTCATTGATGGCCACTCGATGGCCTACCGGGCGTTCTACGCCCTGCCGGCCGAGAACTTCTCCACCGACACGGGTCAGCACACCAATGCCGTCTACGGGTTCACGGCGATGCTGATCAACCTGATCAGGGACCAGAAGCCCACCCATGTGGCGGTGGCACTGGACCTGAGCACCCCAACGTTCAGGACCGAGGAGTACACCGAGTACAAGGCGGGTCGCGCGAAGACGCCGACGGAATTCCATGGCCAGGTGGACCTGATCATCAAGGTGATGCAGGCGATGCACATCCCCACCCTGTCGATGGAGGGGTACGAGGCCGACGACATCATCGCCACCCTCTCGGTCCGGGCCGCCGCCGAAGGCTGGGACGTTCAGGTGGTCAGCGGTGACCGCGATGCCTTCCAGCTGGTCAACGACCGCGTCACCGTGCTGTACCCGAAGCAGGGTGTCACCAACATTCCGCAAATGGATGCGCAGGCGGTGGAGGAGAAGTACCTCGTCCCGCCGGACAAGTATTCCGACCTGGCCGCGCTGGTCGGGGAAACCGCCGACAACCTGCCGGGAGTCCCAGGAGTGGGCCCCAAGACGGCTGCCAAGTGGATCAAGCTGTACGGCGGACTGGACGGCATCCTCGAGAACCTCGACGCCATCAAGGGGAAGGTGGGGGACTCGCTCCGGGAGCACATCGAGCTGGTGAAGCGCAACCGCCGCCTGAACCAGTTGCACCTTGACCTGGACCTGCCGGTTGAGCTGGACACGATGGTGTCCAGGACCCCCGACCGACCGGCCGTCGAGGAGCTGTTCGACTCCCTCCAGTTCAACGTCCTCCGCAAACGCCTCTTCGACCTGTTCGGGGAAGAAGACGCCGCCGAGTCCCACGACGAAATGACCCCGCCGGAGCACGTGGTCCTGACCAGCGCGGCCGACCTGACCGAATGGTTCAAAGCGACCAACCAGGCCATCGCAGCCGTCCAGCTGGTGACCCAGTCAACGACCGGGAACGACGACGTCGTCGGGCTGGCGATTGTCACCTCGACCGCCGCGGCGTACCTGGATCTGGAGACGCTCGACGCTGAGGCTGAGCAGGTGCTTGCCGGCTGGCTGGGTGACCTCAGTGCACCCAAGGTGGCCCATGACTTCAAAGCCGCCTACAAACTACTCGCCGCGCGCGGGCTGAAACTTGCCGGGGTGGTGGATGACACGGCCATCTCCGGGTACCTGATCCAGCCGGACCGTCGGGCCTACGATCTGGCGGACCTGAGCCAATCGCACCTGAAAATGTCGATCGCGCCCGCCGCAGGGACCACCGGGGGGCAGCTCGCGCTCCAGCTGGAAGACGAGGATGTCGCGTCCCCCGCCGTCGCCCGCGCCTTCGCCGCCCTGCAGCTCAGCGAGTACTTCGCCGGCCAACTGGTGGAGCGGGGCGCCAACCAGTTGCTCGGCGGGCTCGAACTGCCCCTGGCCGAGGTGCTGGCGGAAATGGAGCTCACCGGCGTATCCGTGGCGATGGACCGGCTGGACCAGTTGTTTGATGATTTTTCGGCGACCATGAGCACCACGAGCGCCGAGGCGTTCAGGATCATCGGCAAGGAAATCAACCTGGGGTCGCCCAAGCAGCTGCAGGCGGTCCTGTTCGACGAGCTTGAACTGCCCAAGACCAAGAAGATCAAGACCGGCTACTCAACCGACGCCGATGCGCTGACTGACCTGATCGTGAAGACCGGGCATCCGTTCCTTGAACAGCTCCTGGCTCACCGGGACGCCTCCAAACTCCGTCAGACGGTCGAGGGGCTGCGGAAGTCAGTGGCCGAGGACGGCCGGATCCACACCACGTACGTCCAGACCATCGCGGCCACGGGACGGCTCTCCTCGACCAACCCGAACCTGCAGAACATCCCGGTGCGCTCCGACGAAGGCCGGCGGATCCGCGAGGTGTTCGTCGTCGGTGAGGGCTTTGACTGCCTGATGACCGCCGACTACTCGCAGATTGAAATGCGCATCATGGCGCACCTGTCCGGGGATGAGGGCCTCATCCAGGCGTTCCGCGATGGGGAGGACCTGCACCGGTTTGTCGGTGCCCACATTTTCGGCGTCGCACCCGCCGAAGTCACCAGCGCGATGCGGTCCAAGGTGAAAGCGATGTCCTACGGCCTGGTCTACGGTCTGAGCTCGTTTGGACTCTCCAAGCAGCTCGCCATTTCGGTGGACGAGGCCCGCACCCTGATGGGCGATTACTTCGACCGGTTCGGCGCCGTCCGCGACTACCTGCGCGGTGTCGTGGAGCAGGCACGGGTCGACGGGTTCACGTCCACCATCGAGGGCCGCCGCCGGTACCTGCCGGATCTTTCCAGCGACAACCGGCAGTTGCGGGAAATGGCTGAACGGGCGGCGTTGAACGCGCCCATCCAGGGTTCGGCTGCCGACATCATCAAGAAGGCGATGCTCGGCGTCGACGCCGAATTGCGCAGGCAGGGTCTATCCTCCCGCATGCTGCTCCAGGTACATGATGAGCTGGTGCTCGAGATTGCGCCCGGTGAGCGGGACACCATGGAGCTGCTGGTGCGCGAGCAGATGGGGGCTGCGGCTGACCTCACGGTTCCGTTGGACGTCTCGGTGGGTGTGGGAGCGAGCTGGCACGAGGCCGCGCACTAGCCCAGGCCCGCTCTGGGCACCGGGCATACGCACTGGTGCCGGGCGCTACGTACTGGCGCCGGGAGTTCACTGCGGCCGGCAGCTCACTGGTGCCGGGCGCTCCGCCACACTAGGCTGATGGATCGTGACCGCTACCCAAGACTCCGCCTCCCCATCCGCACTGCGCATCGACACCTTCACGGTGACAGCTGAGACAGATTCCTCATCCGACGGTGCCCTGGCCCACTGGTTCGAAGCGGTCCGGTTCGGCTTCCACGAAGCCCGCACCGAGCCGGAAGATCTAGCCACCTATGCCGCGGCGTTCACCTCCGACAGCCGGACCCTGTGGGGTGCCTACGACGACGCTGCCAGTGCACACGCGTGGGATGCCAGCATTCCGGTGGCCACCTACGCCACCATGGTCAACTCCCTCAACGTCGGCAACGGCCAGTTGCTTGACGCGCACCAGATCACTGCCGTCACCGTGCGCCCCACCCACCGCCGTCGTGGGCTGCTGCGCACCATGATGACCAGTGATCTGCAGTCCGCCGCGTCCAAAGGTCTCGCCATCGCAGCGCTGACCGCATCGGAGGCGACGATCTACGGCAGGTTCGGTTTCGGTGCTGCAACGTTCACCCGCAACATCGAGGTGGATGTGAAGGAGCGGTTCGCGTTGCGCACGCCGGCGTTCGGCGTCACCGAGATCGTGGCACCGGCCTCCGCGGCAGCACTGTCCGAACAGATTTTCGCCCGGTTCCATCACGCCACCACCGGTTCGGTGGGACGCCAGTTCGCCTACCCGCAGCGTGCCTCCGGCCGCTGGGGCGAGGAACGGCCCGTCGAGGACAAGGGTGTGCGCGTCGCGGTGCATTACGACGACGACGGCCGGCCCGACGGGTTCGTGTCCTACAAATTCTCCGGCTGGGGGACCACCCCGTACACGATGAAGATTGTTGATCTGGTCGCCGTCTCCGACGCCGCCTACCTCGAGCTGTGGCGTTACCTTGGCGCAATCGACCTCGTCCAGCGCATCACCTTCGATCTGGCACCCGTGAACGACCCCCTGCCGTGGGCCCTGCAGGATCGTCGCTGCTACAAACTCATTGGCGACGAGGATGTCCTGTGGCTGCGCATCCTCGACCCCATTGCTGCCCTCGAAGCACGGGGTTACCAGGGTGCGGGAACGGTCAGCCTGGAAATCGTGGATCCTCTCGGCTATGCCGCGGGCCGGTTCCGGTTGACGGTCGAGAACGGCTCCGGGTCGGTGGCACGACTCGACGACGACGCCGACACGCAGCTCCGCGTCGATGTCACGGCGCTCGGGTCGATGTATCTGGGCGGCGTTCCAGCCCGGACCCTGGCCGCTGCCGGGCACCTCACCGAACAGGGGCCCACAGGACAGGGGAGCCTCGCCGTCGTCGACCGGATCTTCCAGACCCCGACCGATCCGTACTGCATTACCCACTTCTGACCCGGCACCCAGCGCCGCCCGCCGCTTTGACCTGTGTTGGCGCAAACGGCTAGACTAGACGGGCGTGTAATGCGCACTGCGAAACGGGTTGCCAAGCAACATCAGGTAAGTCGTTTTCTCTCCAAAAGTCCACTTCCGGACGAGCTCCATCTGAATCAGCAGAGTTTCCTGTTGCCCAGGCGTCGCTCTCCGGATCAACTAATCATCCACAACGGAGTCCCAACTACATGACCATCACCACCACCGAGAAGCCAGGTGCACCGCAGGTCGCGATCAACGACATCGGCACCGCTGAGGACTTCCTCGCAGCCATTGACGCCACCATCAAGTACTTCAACGACGGAGACCTCGTTGAAGGAACGGTAGTCAAGGTTGACCGCGACGAAGTTCTGCTCGACATCGGTTACAAGACCGAGGGTGTTATCCCTTCCCGTGAGCTGTCCATCAAGCACGACGTTGATCCCGGAGACGTTGTCTCCGTTGGCGATCAGGTCGAAGCACTGGTGCTCACCAAAGAGGACAAAGAAGGCCGACTGATCCTGTCCAAGAAGCGCGCTCAGTACGAGCGTGCCTGGGGCGATATCGAGAAGGTCAAGGAAGAAGACGGCGTCGTCACCGGTACGGTCATCGAAGTTGTCAAGGGTGGACTCATCCTCGACATCGGCCTCCGCGGCTTCCTGCCCGCGTCCTTGGTTGAGATGCGTCGTGTACGCGATCTTGCTCCCTACATCGGTCAGAAGATCGAAGCGAAAATCATCGAGCTGGACAAGAACCGCAACAACGTGGTCCTGTCCCGCCGTGCCTGGCTTGAGCAGACCCAGTCCGAGGTGCGTTCCACGTTCCTCAACAAGCTGGAAAAGGGCCAGGTTCGTCCGGGCGTTGTCTCCTCGATCGTCAACTTCGGTGCCTTCGTGGACCTGGGCGGCGTCGACGGACTCGTTCACGTTTCCGAGCTGTCCTGGAAGCACATCGATCACCCCTCCGAGGTTGTCGAAGTTGGCCAGGAAGTCACCGTCGAGGTTCTCGAGGTGGACCTGGACCGCGAGCGTGTCTCACTGTCGCTCAAGGCCACCCAGGAAGATCCATGGCAGACCTTCGCCCGCACCCACGCCCTCGGGCAGGTTGTTCCAGGTAAGGTCACCAAGCTGGTTCCCTTCGGTGCGTTCGTTCGCGTCGAAGACGGCATCGAAGGCCTGGTCCACATCTCCGAGCTGGCTGTCCGCCACGTGGAGCTGGCAGAGCAGGTTGTCTCGGTTGGCGACGAACTGTTCGTCAAGGTCATCGACATCGACCTCGAACGTCGTCGGATCTCGCTCTCCCTCAAGCAGGCTAACGAGGGCGTCGACGCCGACAGCACCGAGTTCGACCCGGCTCTGTACGGTATGGCTGCCGAGTACGACGAAGAAGGCAACTACAAATACCCAGAGGGCTTCGACCCAGAGTCCAACGAATGGCTCGAGGGTTACGACTCTCAGCGCGCGACCTGGGAAGCTCAGTACGCTGAAGCCCAGTCACGCTGGGAAGCTCACAAGAAGCAGGTTGTGCAGCACGCATCTGACGATGCAGCTGCTGCCAACGAGCCAGTCGAGTCAAGCTCCACGAGCTACTCCTCTGAGCCAGCCGCCACTGAGAGCACGAACGCCAGCAGCAACAGCAACGTCGGCACGGGTACGCTCGCGTCAGACGAGGCACTTGCCGCACTGCGCGAAAAGCTGACCGGCAACTAAGGTCCAGCACTAGCACCTGAAAAGGTCCCCACCGTAATGGTGGGGACCTTTTTTGCGCCCAATTCCGTTCAGTCTCGCGTTGGCCTGCCGTGTTCGGGTGCGCACGCACCAGAGGGGGCTGCTCAGCGTGAGTCTGAACCCGGGAGCGCGTCGCCCGGTGCAACCCTGGCTTCGGCATAGGACGGTTCCCGGAGCGCCCGGGTCCAGGCATAGGTTTCGGATCCGGGCAGCGGGCGCCGGACCGGGTCAAAACGCAAACCCGTCGGATCACCGCCCCGTGCCACCAGCACCGGCTCAAGTTCCTCCAGGGTCAGCACCAGAGTGCCGAACCGGGTCCACTCACCCAGGGGACGGCTGAAGCACAGGGCGAGTTCCAGGGGTCGCTTCGCCAAGCCCACACGGAGGCCGGCAGGCGTGGCGGGCATCCGGCCACTCGGGTCAAGGGGAAAAGCCGCCAGCAGAACGGCTGACTTCCCGCCCTTGTACGGCATCATTGACGTGAATTTAGCGGCCTGGACATTCCGCTGGGGGAGCAGGACGAACCGGGCGGGAAATGACGCACCGGTGGATGCGAGCAGCACATCAAAGTGGTCAGACCCGTGGGGGACCCGCAAGGCCAGGCCAAGAATGTCAGGGCTCCAGCGCGGTAGCCCCACCGAGCGGGATAGCCGCGCCTGGATCGGGTCCTGGCCGGTGCCGTCGATCCAGGATATGCCGCTGGAAGCAGGTGGCCCGGTCCGGGTGAGTGTCCCGGTGAGCCAAACGCCGTCGGGGTGAATAGGACGCTGCGGCCTGACGGCTTTCATCGTAGCGAACAGGCTGGCGAACCCCTTGCCGAGTGCGGTCGTGACGCGCATCGGTCAGTGCTTCACTGCTCGGTCGGAGTCCGCGGTGCGGTCCGGGGCGGAGCGGCGGGTCGTGCTGTGTTGAATCGCATACAGCACCAGGCCAATAGCCACCAGGATTCCCGCGCGTAACCAGATGTCGGCGCTCTGCTGCGTCATGAGCAGGACACAGGACGCGATCGCCAGGTAGGGAAAGATCACCGGAATCTGGAAGTGCTGGTGGTCCACCCGGTCCTTGCGAAGCACCAGCACGGCGATGTTGGTGCTGAGGAACACGAACAGCAGCAGCAGCACCACGACCGTCTCCGCCAGCGATGCCAGATCACCGGTGCTGCTGAGGATCATCGCGGCAACGGTGGTCGCAATGATCGCGACCCACGGTGTGCGCCGGTTGGGGAGTACCCGGCCCAGCACCGATGGCAGCAGGCCTTGTTCGGCCATCCCATAGGTCAGCCGGCTTGCCATGATCATGGTGAGCAGCGACCCGTTGGCGACGGCGATGAGGGCCACCAGTCCGAAGATCCACTCGGGGATCCCGAACCCGGTGGCGTTGACGACGTCGAGCAGTGGCGACGTCGAACCCGCCAGGTCAGCTGCGGGCACAGCGGCGGAGGCTGCTTTAGCTTGGACGGGGCTGACTGCTGAGCTGTGGACATTCCCGAAGTATATTCCAGAAAGTAAGTTCACTGATCATTGCGTGACGGGGCCGGTTTCCGGACCGGCCGCCTCAGCGTCGGGTGGACACCGTGACGGTGAATTTTGGGTTCCTGGCGGCCTGCCGGGTGGGGCCAACCATGGAGGCGAGCGGGGTCCGATACTGGAGGTGGCTGTTCCAGACCGTCCAGAGTTCACCTCCCGGTTTGAGCACCCGGCCGGCATCGGCGAAAAGCTTCAGGGCAATCCCGGAGTGAACGGTGCCTTCCATGTGAAAGGGTGGGTTCAGCACAATGAGCTCGGCTGATGAGTCGGGCATCGAGGACAGGGCATCATCCCGCACGACCGTGATCCGGTCGCCGACACCATTGGCATCGGCGGTCGCACGGGAAGACGCAACAGCTGACGCCGACTGGTCCGTTGCAGCAACCTCCATCGCAGGCCGCGTGAGGGCGAGATAGGCGGCAATCGTGCCATTGCCCGACCCCAGATCGATTGCCTGCCCCGCAGCTCGGGCCGCGGAGAGGGCGGGAAGCAGGTACCGGGTCCCCGCATCCAGTTTGGCGCCACCAAAGGTGCTGCCGAAAGCCTTAAGGATCAGCGGTGCGGGCAGGCCGACGTCGTGCTTCTCCTCCACCGGAAACCCGCTGGCGGAGGTGGCCACGGGCGCCGACGCCGTCAGGATCCGGGACTTCTGGCGTGCCAGTCCGGCAGCCACAGTGGTGAAGTGGCGGGCCAGGATGCCGTTCATCGCGGTGGTCATGTGTTTGACCCGGCCGCCGGCGAACACAGTGACGTCCGGGCTCGCGTAGCGGGCGATCGTCCACGCGATCTCATCCAGCGCGGCCAGTGACCTGGGCAGCTGCAGCAGGACCGTGCGGGCGCCAGCCAACAGGGCCTCGTTGAGCGGATAGTGGGAGAAGGCCTCGGCCAGGCCAGCGGTGTGCGCGTTGGCTGTCAACGCGAGCTCACCGGAGAGCGGGTCCTGGTGGGTGCGAATCGAGTGTGCCCCATGCAGCGCGGCGGCGCCGAGAGTGAGCGCACCGTAGTGGTCCCCAATGACGACGACGCCGTCCCGGTCGGCGTTGATCGCCGCGCCGGCGGTGTCGAGGAGGAGCCGATCGGTGGCGTCGAACGCAAAGAGGTTCGGGGCCTCGACGTCGGGAGCCCGTCGAAGGTTGTCAAAGGAAAAGTCAGTCACAGTCCACCCATTTCAGGTCGAGTAGTTGGGCGCCGGACTGGCCGGCGGTCAGTGAGGCGAGGCGGGCGCGAAACCCGTCGATCGATGCGTTCCCGGCCGGTATGGCCACCCGGATGGTGGCCCGTTCCGCCGCATAGTCGGTTCCCAGGACGTCGACGCCTGCGTTGCGGAGCTCGTTTTCGACCCGCCCCGCGTCGGTGTGAGCCACCGGGACCGCCAGGAGCTGCAACAGTCGTCGTCGGACACGTGGCGCCGAGTCCAGCGCCTGGGAGACAGCGTCGGAATAGGCGCGAACAAGTCCGCCAGCACCAAGCAACACTCCACCGAAATAGCGGACCACCACCACCGCGACGTCGCTCAGGTCAGCCTCGCCATCGGCATTGTCGCGTTTGAGGATGGCGTCCAGCATGGGGGCACCGGCGGTGCCCGACGGTTCGCCGTCGTCGTTGGCGCGCTGGACCGACCGATCAGGACCCAGCACGACGGCGCTGCAATGGTGGCGCGCGTCGTGGAACTCCCGGCGCAGCTCGGTGAGGAGCAACCGCGCCTCGTCCTCGCTGGCAATCCGCCGGACGACAGTGATGAAGCGTGACCGACGCACATCGGTCTCGTGGCGGTGCTCGCCCCGGACCGTTGTGTAGCCGATTATTCCACTGTCATTCACCGGCCCCAGTCTAGTGGGCGGGAGGTTGCGCCAGCGCAAATGCCCCAGTGACGAGCAGGCCCGGAGGGCAGGGACGGTCCTGCTCACCGGGCCTGCCAGCGGGGGAGCATCTATACCCCGCCTGCCGAGGACTGCCGTGGATCCAGGCATCTGGAGGGCGGCGGGCACATCCCACGTATTAGGGTGGGGACATGCTCAGAATTGGCCTCACCGGCGGGATCGCAGCAGGGAAATCACTTGTCGCCTCAAGGCTGGCAGAGCTCGGTGCGGTGCTGGTCGACGCCGATGTGCTGGCCCGCGCGGCCGTGGAACCAGAATCGGCCGGGCTGGCAGCCGTGGCCGCCGAGTTCGGTGAGGAGGTGCTGCTTCCGGACGGTAGCCTGGATCGGCCGGCGCTGGCGGCAGCCATTTTCGGTGACCCGTCCCGCCGGATGACGTTGAATTCGATCATCCACCCGTTGGTGCGGGAACGCGCCCGTGAGCTGACGGCGGCTGCGCCCCCGGACGCCGTCGTCGTGCAGGATATTCCCTTGCTGGTGGAGACCGGCCAGCAACACCAGTTCCATTTGGTGGTGGTGGTCGACGCTCCCGACAGCGTCCGGATCGAGCGGCTGACCAGCCTCCGGGGAATGAGCGACGACGACGCGCGGGCCCGGATTGGTGCGCAAGCCACGCGTGCCGAGCGGAAGGCAGCCGCCGACGTCGTCCTCGTCAACGACAGCACCCCACAGGATCTGCTGGCCGCCGTCGACCGCCTCTGGGTCGAACGACTGGTGCCCTTCAACCACAACCTGTTGCGCGGCGTCCGGGCCGCACGCAGTGGTGGCCCGCAACTGGTGCCTTCCCGCGACGACTGGCCGGAACAGGCCGGACGGATCATGGGCAGGGTGCGTCTGGTTGATCCCCTGGTGCTGGCGGTCGACCATATCGGGTCGACCGCTGTGCCCGGGTTGGCCGCCAAGGATGTCCTCGACCTGCAGGTCACCGTCGCGACCCTTGAAGACGCCGACGCGATTGCCGGAAAGCTGGTCGCAGCAGGGTTTCCGCCGCTCGAAGGCATCACACGGGATGAACCCAAACAGGACGTTCCCGACCCCTCCCGATGGGGGAAGCGTCTGCACGCCAACGCCGACCCTGGTCGCGCGGTTAACCTTCATGTTCGGGTTGAGGGTTCGCCTGGATGGCGGTATGCCCTGTCGTTCAGGGACTGGCTGCGCTCCGACCTGGGCGCCGCGGCCCAGTACCAGGCGGAGAAGGAGCGGTGTGCGGCCCAGCACACCCGGGATGCGACTACCGAGGGCTACGCGGAGTGCAAGGAGAACTGGTTCACCACCGTCGCTGATCCGCTGCTGAAACGCTGGATTGCCGACACTGGCTGGACTCCTCAGCCCTCTTCTGCCGTCGGCTAAGTTGCCCCATTCAGGACGCTGATTGTCCGGGGGAGGGTCTAACGTATTTATATGAGCCTTGCGCAGGAAATTAAACGGGTGGTAGCCCCTTTCGAAGTGATCAGCGAATTCAAGCCTGCCGGTGACCAGCCTGCCGCGATTGCCGAACTCAGTGAACGCGTCAAGGCGGGCGAGAAGGACGTGGTGCTGCTGGGCGCCACCGGTACCGGCAAGAGCGCGACGACTGCGTGGCTGATCGAACAGGTCCAGCGGCCCACGCTCGTGATGGTGCAGAACAAGACCCTCGCGGCGCAGCTGGCGAACGAGTTCCGTGAGCTGCTGCCCAACAATGCCGTCGAATACTTCGTCTCGTATTACGACTACTACCAGCCTGAAGCCTACGTTCCCCAGACGGACACCTTCATCGAGAAGGACTCCTCGGTCAACGAGGAAGTGGAGCGGCTCCGGCATTCCGCCACCAACGCCCTGCTCACCCGCCGGGACGTGATCGTGGTGGCCACCGTGTCCTGCATCTATGGTCTGGGCACCCCCGAAGAATATGTTGCCGGGATGGTCACACTGGAAACCGGCCAGCAGATGAACCGCGACGATTTGCTGCGGAAGTTCGTGTCAATGCAGTACACCCGCAACGACATCGACTTCCACCGGGGCACCTTCAGGGTGCGTGGCGACACCGTCGAAATCATCCCCATGTATGAGGAACTGGCGCTTCGCATTGAGTTCTTCGGCGACGAGGTCGAGAAGATCTACACCCTGCACCCGCTGACCGGGGAAATCGTCAGGGAAGAGACCGAAATGTATGTGTTCCCGGCGTCGCACTATGTCGCGGGCCCCGAGCGCATGAACCGGGCGGTCAAGCAGATCGAGGATGAGCTCCAGGTCCGCCTGGACGAGCTGGAGTCGCAGAACAAACTGGTCGAAGCCCAGCGGTTGCGGATGCGGACCACCTATGACCTCGAAATGATGCAGCAGATGGGGTTCTGCAACGGCATCGAGAACTACTCCCGACACATCGACGGCCGCGGTCCGGGCTCGGCGTCGCACTGCCTGCTCGACTACTTCCCCGACGATTTCCTGCTGGTAGTCGACGAGTCGCACGTGACCATTCCGCAGATCGGTGCCATGTATGAGGGTGACATGTCCCGGAAGCGCACCCTGGTGGACCATGGGTTCCGGCTCCCCTCCGCGATGGACAACCGGCCGCTCAAATGGGACGAGTTCCTGGACCGGATCGGGCAGACCGTCTACCTCTCGGCAACCCCCGGGAAGTATGAGCTGGGCAAGTCGGATGGGTACGTGCAGCAGATCATCCGGCCGACCGGTCTGATCGACCCGGAGGTGGTGGTCAAGCCCAGCAAGGGCCAGATCGATGACCTGCTGGGGGAGATCCGCACCCGGGTGGAACTGAACGAGCGGGTGCTCGTCACCACCCTGACCAAGCGGATGGCCGAAGATTTGACCGGGTACCTGCTGGAACATGGGGTGAAGGTTGAATACCTGCACTCAGACGTGGATACCCTGCGCCGGGTGGAGCTGTTGCGTGAGTTGAGGCTCGGGACTTTCGACGTCCTGGTGGGCATCAACCTGCTCCGTGAAGGCCTTGACCTTCCTGAAGTGTCGCTGGTCAGCATCCTCGACGCCGACAAGGAAGGGTTCCTGCGCAGCGCCACCTCCCTGATCCAGACCATCGGGCGTGCGGCCCGTAACGTCTCGGGTGAGGTGCACATGTACGCGGACCGGATCACCGATTCGATGGCCAAAGCCATCGACGAAACCAACCGACGTCGTGAGATCCAGGTGGCATACAACCTCAAGCACGGGGTTGATCCGCAGCCCCTGCGGAAGCGGATTGCTGACATCACCGATTCCATCGCCCAGGAGGACGCCGATACCCGGGCGCTCCTGGCGGAGTCGGGCAAGAAGCGCAAGGGCGGCAAGACGGCCAAGGGCGGCGCCCCTGTCCGGCATGACGGCCTTGCCGCAGTGCCGGCCGAGGACCTCACCGACCTGATCGGTCAGCTCACCGACCAGATGCACTCGGCGGCGGCTGACCTGCACTTCGAGCTCGCCGCGAGGCTACGCGACGAGGTGGGGGACCTGAAGAAAGAGCTGCGGCAGATGCAGACGGCGGGGCACGCCTAGCCCCAGCTCGTCGCTGGCGGGAGGGCTCGCGCAACTTACTGAGAGGTTGCGCGAGCCATTTCCTGATCCGGCTCGTACGGGGTTAGGATAAGCCGGACGTAGGGGAGTATCCCGAAGCGCTACGATCGTCAACACGCGGAGCATCGATGTTTCGCCGGGCGTAGCGGCCGGTGGCAAATGCCGCGGCGGAGAGACTTGCGGAATCCGCTGCACCCTTGAAAGGTCCCTCATGCCCGAACCCACGCTGGAACTGCCATTGGCGTTTGAGGTAGGCACATTCATTGTGCTGGGCCTCATCCTCCTGTTCGATTTGCTGCTGGTGGTTAAGCGCCCGCACGAGCCGTCAATGAAGGAAGCCGGCCTGTGGGTCACGTTCTACGTTTCTCTCGCGTTGATCTTCGCGGTCCTGATGTTTATCTTCACCGGCCCGGATTACGGGGGACAGTTTGTCGCCGGCTGGGTCACCGAATATAGCCTGAGCATTGACAACCTGTTCGTGTTCATCATCATCATGGCCCGGTTCTCGGTACCCCGTAAGTATCAGCAGGAAGTGTTGATGGTGGGCATCATCATCGCGCTGGTGCTCCGCGGAATCTTCATCCTGCTCGGCGCAGCCTTGATCAGCAACTTCAGCTGGATCTTCTACATCTTCGGTGTCTTCCTGCTCTACACGGCCTATCAGCAGGCCAAGGACACCGGCGAAGACGAGGAACACGGTAGCGAAAACAAGGTGATCGGCAAGCTGCGCAACGTCCTGCCGATGACCGACAAATACGACGGCAACAAGATCCGTACCGTCGTGGACGGCAAGAAGGTCTTCACCCCGATGCTGATCGTCTTCGTGACCATCGGCCTCACCGACCTGCTCTTCGCGGTGGATTCGATCCCGGCCATTTTCGGTCTGACCGAAAGCGCGTTCATCGTCTTCACCGCCAACATTTTTGCCCTGATGGGCCTGCGCCAGCTGTACTTCCTGCTCGGTGGCCTGATGACCCGGCTCATCTACCTGAAGCATGCGCTCTCGGCCATCCTGGCGTTCATTGGCATCAAACTGATCCTTCACGCCATGCATGAAAACGAGTTGCCGTTCATCAACGGGGGCCAGCACATTGAGTGGGCTCCGATCATCCCCACCTTCCTGTCCCTCGGCATCATCCTCGGCACCATTGTGGTCGCGGTTGTCCTGAGCCTGCTCAGCCCGAAGGCCAAGCAGGCCAGCATCGATGCCAAGCTTGAAGAGGACGCACGGAAGGCCCGCGGCACGGCCGACGTCGAGAAGTAGCCTTCTCCGACCGTCGGCGCTTCAGCGCTGGCTGACTACGCGGGCCAGCCGGTCATACCCAGCAACCGGTTGAAGATCGCTTCGCCGTCGTCGGAAATCCCGTCGTGGTGGAAGTCAGCTGTCTCCCATGCCTGTAAGCCTTTGACCGCGCGGGCTGTCCGCATGGACAGGTCATGGTCCACGTAGATGTCGTCCTGATAGACGGCAGCGGCAGCGGGGACAGTGTTGCGGGCGAGCTGGTCGGTGTTGTAGAGGCTGCCCCAATCCGCCTTTGCTGCGAGGAGGTCAGCGACGTCCCGCAGCGGAACCAGTGACGGGTCCTGATCGAAGTACCACCGATACACCATTTCGCCGGTCAGCAGCGGTTCCTCAGCCGTCGGGAGGAACTGGGGGTGCTCGGCCAACACCCGGTGGGCGGACCAGTCGGAGGCCTCGCCCTGGCAATAAATTGACTCGTGCAGTAGGGCGTAGAGGGGGTTGGATGACCGGCTGACCTGCGCCCAGACGGCGTCCAGGAACACCTGGGACAGCCGCTGACCATCGGCGGTGCTCACGAAGGCGTCCTCGAGCAGGAAGTGCAGGGCGTCCATCCGGGTGTTGCCACCAAGGAAGGATCCGATCATCTGCAGCCGTGCAACGGTGAGACGCTCACCGGTCGGTAGCCGCTCGTCGATTGCCTCGACGTGGTGTGCAATCCGGGTGAGGGTCGTCCGGTCCTCGGGATACTTGGCGAAGTATTCCCGGTTCCTGGCTTCGACGAGCCGATAGGTCGCGGAATAGACCTGATCCGGGGGGCCACTGAGTGGTGCCAGGCCACCGGTGATCAGCGCCCGGTCCATGCCCTCGGGGGCGACAGAGAGGTACGTCAGGGTGCAGAAACCGCCAAAGCTCTGACCGAACACCGTCCAGGGCGCCCCGACGAGCTGGCGGCGGATCAGTTCGGCGTCAGCAACAATCGAGTCGGCCCTGAAGTGCGCGAGATACTCGGCCTGTGCGGCAGCGTCCCCGCGGAGGGGAAGGGTCGCGGCATCCGCTGGGGTGGAACGGCCGGTACCGCGCTGATCCAGCATCAGAATTCTGAAGTGTCTGGCCGCAGCCTTCATCCAGCCGCCAAGCTGGGTGACCCTGCTGCCCCGGCCGCCGGGCCCACCTTGCAGGAACAGCAGCCATGGCAGGTCGGCAATGGCCTCGTCGTCGTACTCCAGCGAGCTGTACTCGCGGGCAAAGATGGTGATGGTTTCACCATCGGGCGTCCGATGGTCCAGGGGAACTGTGAAGTAATGGCCGGTGGTGCGTGCGCCGTGCATCAGGTGGGTTGATTCGCGGCGGTGGGGGACGACGTCGGCGGCTGACTGGTCGCTCACGTAGCGGATCCGCTGGCCACTGCGGTGAGGGCGGGGCCGGTGAGGCGATAGGTGGTCCACTCGTCCTGGGGGAGGGCGCCGAGGCTGTCGTAGAAGTTGATTGAGGGTTCGTTCCAGTTCAGGACCGACCATTCCACCCGGGCGTAGCCCCGTTCCGCGGCGATGCGTGCAAGGTTCTGCAGGAGTGCTTTGCCGTGGCCTTCGCCCCGGGCTTCGGGGCGGACGTACAGGTCTTCCAGGTAGATCCCGTTGACACCCTCCCAGGTTGAGTAGTTCAGGAACCAGAGGGCAAAGCCCTGGATGACGCCGTCCGACTCGGCGACATGCGCGAACACGCTTGGCATGGGTCCAAAGAGGGCCTGATGCAGCTGTTCGGGAGTGTTCTTGACGGCGTCAGGTTCTTTCTCGTAGATGGCGAGGTCGTGGATGAGCTCGAGGATGGTGGCTACATCAGCCGGGCGGGCGTCGCGGATAGTCATGCACTCAACCCTATCTATTACATCCCCGGCGAGAGGGTAGCTGTGGCGGGTCTGGACGTGCCGGGGCCATCACAGCCAACCGCTCGGTGGCGAGTTTGAGAGTAGTCAGGCGAGTCCAGTGCTTACGAGGGCCGCTTTTGTGGGTGCCGAAAATACTTCGAGAAAGTTTTTCCTGGGACCCCTATTTTCCCCTCATACTGTCGGTGCTCGATGATGGAATTGGGGTATGAAAAGCAGTGCAGCTTCTGCTCCCGGATCGGGAATCCCTCCCGAATCCGGCGCGGATTCCGCCTCGACCAGCGGGCCCGCGAACACGGCCACGGGTACTCCCGCCGGCGCTTCTGCTGGGTCTTCCGCTGGAACTCACGCCGGGGCTTCTGCTGGGTATGGTCCGGAGGGACCGCTAGGCGTGGACGCGGTGTGGACAGCACCCACTGTTGAACCGCCGGAGTCGGAGGCTGCGGGTTCGACCGATGCGGATGATGAGGCATCGGATTTTTGGGGAATGGCCTTCGTGCCCGGCGAACGGGTGCGCTCCAGCGACGAACCTCCCGCCCTGACCGGCCAACTCGGGCTCGCCGCCCCGGCCGGCCTTGACTCTGCCCAGGTGGTAGATGCGTTGAACGACGTCGCCGAGGCGCGGTCATGGCTCGATGCCCAGGAAGCGAAACTGGTCACCCGGATCCTGGACCTGCAAACCGAGCAAACCCGTTGCGGCCGCGGGGCTTTCGGGTTCGAGAAAACCCTGGCCGCAGCCGAGATCGGCGCCACGTTGCACCTGCCGGAGCGGACCGCCGGGTTCCTGGTCGAACACAGCACCCTGCTGACCCGCCACTACCCGGCCACGTTGAACGCGTTAGAGGACGGCAGACTCTCACGCCGCCATGCCTGGGCCGTTGTCGAAGAAGCCACAGACATGCCCGACACCGACCCCGCTCTCGCCGCCGCCTATGAAACCAGGCTGATCGCGTTGGCCGGTCAGACCACCGTGACGAAGTTCTGCCGCCAGGCCCAACGGTTACGCGAAAAACTCCACCCCGAACCCATCAGTAGCCGGCACCGGAAAGCTCTCCGGGAACGCGAGGTGGTCCTGAACCCCGCCCACGACGGGATGGCCTGGCTCGCCGCGTACCTACCCACCGAACACGCGGCCGGGATCTTCCACCGGGTCGACACCGCAGCCCGGGCCCTGCAAGGACCCGACGAGGCCAGAACTCTCACCCAGCTCAGGGCCGACGTTCTGGTGGATGTCCTCACCAGTGCCGGACCCACCGGACACATGCATGCAGCACCCGACCCAGCTGACCCAGCTGCTGCCCCTGGTGCTGCTGCTGGGACCGACCCAGGAGATGACCCCGCTGCTGCCGCTGACTTAGGTGCTGCCGCTGACCGGGGCGGGCCGGGAACAGCGGACCCCGGATCCCGGACGAACACCAGCCCCAGTCAGCAGCGGGAGGCCAGCACGTATTGGGGTGTGCAGGCGAAGGTGTTTGTCACCGTCCCGGTGATGACTCTCCTCGGTGGGGATGCCCCGGGTGAGTTGGAAGGCTACGGTCCGATTGATCCCGAGACGGCACGTCAGCTCGCCGGCCACGCACCATCGTTCACCAGGATCCTCACCCACCCCTTCACCGGGGCCAGGTTAGGCGCCGATGCGACCACGTACCGGGTCCCGCAGGACCTAAAGGATGCGGTCCGGGTCAGGGACGGAACCTGTCGGCATCCGGGATGTAACCGGTTGGCGGTGTTCTGCGAACTCGACCACACCACCCCCTGGTCCCAAGGCGGCAAAACCAGCTACGGGAACCTGGCGGCCCTGTGTAAACGCCACCACATGTTCAAAACCGAAGGCTACTGGCACTACCAACAACCCGAGCCCGGGACGATCATCGCGATCTCACCACTCGGCGAAACCTACCTCACCCGACCAGACCCACCACCCGCCCCACCACCCGACATACCCCCGCCCTTCTAGAAGCACCGCCCTTTTAGAAGCACAGCCCTGCTGGAAGCACCATCTTTCTGGGAGAACCATCTTTCCAGCCAGCACCGCCGGACTAGGGCGCCCCGACGCTGGTCACGGTGACCACGGCTGTGCCGGCCTCGTCGGAGGCGGCCAGGTCGATGACCGCGTTGATACCCCAGTCATGGTTGCCGAACGGGTCCTTGAAGATCTGCCGGACCTTCCAGCTGCCGGGCACCTTCTCGATGATCAGCAGGGCGGGTCCGCGGGCCTCGGGCCCGTCGTCGATGTCCTCGTAGTCGCCGAAGTAGCCGTCGAGGGCCTCCGTCCAGCGGTCCGCATCCCAACCGGAACCACCGTCCAGCGCGCCAAGGGCGACATCGTCCTCGTCGGCGAAAAGTTTGACCCGCTGGAACATCTCGTTGCGGACCATTACGCGGAATGCCCGCTCGTTTGAGGTCACCGAATCGGGTTCCGGTGGCAGTTCGAGAGCGGTCCCGCTGTCGGCGCGGCCTCCGGCAGCGAGCAGCTCCCATTCCTCCAGGAGGCTCGAATCGACCTGCCGGATCAGTTCGCCGAGCCACTCAATGATGTCGGTCAGATCCTCCCGCAGCGCCTCGGTAGGAACGGTCTGGCGCAATGCCTTATAGCAGTCGGCGAGATAGCGCAGCAGGATGCCCTCGGACCGGGTGAGCGAGTAGTAGGCAATGTACTCGCCGAAGTTCATGGCCCGCTCATACATATCCCGGACCACCGACTTGGGGGTCAGCTCGAAGTCGCCCAGCCAGGGCGCACCACTGCGGTAGACATCGAAGGCCTGGAAGAGCAGTTCGGCCATCGGCTGCGGGTAGGTGACCTCCTCGAGGAGCGCCATCCGCTGGTCATAGTCGACCCCGTCGGCCTTCATGGCGCCAATCGCCTCGCCGCGCGCCTTTTTTTCCTGGGCGTTGAGGACCTGGCGGGGCTTTTCGAGGGTCGCTTCGATCACCGAGACGACGTCGAGCGCGTAGGTGGGGCTTTCGGGGTCCAGCAGTTCCAGACTGGCCAGCGCGAAGGGGGAGAGCGGCTGGTTGAGGGCGAAGTTGGCCTGCAGGTGGACCTTCAGCCGGATGGTCCGGCCGTCGGCGTCGGGCTCGGGGAGCCGCTCGACAATTCCAGCGGTGACCAGCGACCGGTAAATGCCAATGGCTTTACGGGTCAGCTGCAACTGGGAAGCCCGGGTCTCATGGTTTTCGTTGAGCAGACGTTGCGCCGCGGAGAACGGATTGCCGGGTCGCTCCAACAGGTTCAGGAGCATCGAGTGGCTGACGGCGAAACTCGACGTGAGCGCTTCGGGCGTGCCGGCGGCGAGCCGCTCGTAGGTTGGCTTACCCCACGACACAAACCCGGTGGGTGGTTTCTTCCTGACCACCTGGCGGAGCTTTTTCTGATCGTCGCCGAACTTCCCGACGGCCTTCGCCATGGCCCTCGTGTTCTCAACCACATGATCAGGTGCCTGCACGACGACGGTCCCCGCCGTGTCATAACCGGCCCGCCCCGCCCGGCCCGCGATCTGGTGGAACTCGCGGGCGTTGAGCAGCCGGGTGCGGACGCCGTCGTACTTGCTCAGTGCGGTCAGGAGCACCGTGCGGATGGGGACGTTGATCCCGACGCCGAGGGTGTCGGTGCCGCAGATAACCTTGAGCAGTCCCGCCTGCGCGAGCTGCTCCACCAGCCGACGGTACTTGGGGAGCATGCCGGCGTGGTGGACGCCGATGCCGTGCCGGACCAGTCGGTTGAGTGTCTTGCCGAACCCGGACGAGAACCGGAAGGTCGCGATCAGGTCGGCGATCCTGTCCTTCTCCTCCCGGGAGCAGACGTTCACGCTCATCAGGTTCTGGGCGCGTTCAATCGCTTCGGCCTGGCTGAAGTGCACCACATACACCGGCGCCTGCCGGGTACTGAGGAGTTCTTCCAGCGATTCCTGAACGGTGGTCTCTACGTAGTAGAAGTGCAGCGGGATGGGCCGTTCGGCGCTGCTGATCGTGGTGCTGGGTCGGCCGGTGCGCTCGGTCAGCTCCTCCTCGAAACGGGTCATGTCGCCGAGGGTCGCCGACATCAGGAGGAACTGGGCCTGGGGGAGTTCAAGGAGGGGAACCTGCCACGCCCAGCCGCGCTGCGGGTCGGAGTAGAAGTGGAACTCGTCCATGATGACGGTGCCGACGTCGGCCAGCGCACCTTCACGAAGCGCGATGTTCGCCAGGATTTCTGCTGTGCAGCAGATGATCGGTGCGTCCTGGTTAACCCCTGAATCACCGGTGATCATCCCGACATTCTCGGCACCGAAGGTCTCGCAGAGGGCGAAAAACTTCTCGGACACCAGAGCCTTGATCGGCGCCGTGTAGTAGCTGCGTTTCCCGCGGGCGATCGCATCGAAATGGGCTGCGACCGCCACCAGCGACTTCCCCGATCCGGTGGGCGTCGCGAGGATCACGTTGTTCCCGGAGACCAGCTCCAGCACAGCTTCGTCCTGCGCCGGATACAGGCTCATTCCCTCGCTGGTCGTCCACTCGAGGAAGGCGCCGTAAACGTCGTCGGGCTGATCCGTGCCTGCGGGGAGGTGTTCCTGAATTCTCATAGGACTCCAGCCTATCCGTAGCTGCCTCACCGCCGGATACGCTGGAGCAATGCGATGGGATCCCACCCAGTATTCTCTGTTCTCTGACCACCGGGGCAGGCCGTTCCTCGATCTGGTCGGTCGGGTCGACCATGCGGCGCCTCGCGTCGTCGTCGATCTCGGGTGCGGGCCGGGGGACCTCACCCGGCTGCTGGCCGAACGCTGGCCCGACGCCGGGGTGCTGGGCATCGACTCATCCGCCGACATGGTGCAGCGCGCCAATGACCAAGCCGACCCGCCGCCGAACCTGCGGTTCGAGACTGGTGATATCCGAGACTTCTCACCCGCAGACGACGTCGACGTCGACGTCGTCGTCACCAACGCCGTCCTGCAGTGGGTGCCGGGTCAGGCCGAGCTGGTGCAGAAGTGGGCACGGGTGCTTCGTCCAGGTGCCTGGCTGGCCCTGCAGGTTCCTGGCAACTTCGGATCCCCGGCGCACACCTTGCTGCGCGAGCTGGCCGGATCTGGGGCCTGGCGGGACCAGCTCGGGGGAGTGCTGAGGCATACCGATGTCGTGTCGGAGCCGGAGGAGTACCTGCGGATGCTTAGCGAGGCGGGCATGACCGCCGACGTCTGGGAGACCACCTACCAGCACGTCCTCACGGGACCCGATCCGGTGCTGCAGTGGCTGAAGGGCACCGGATTGCGCCCGGTACTGAATGCGCTGTCCGACGACGACGCCGCGGCCTTCGTCGAACAGTATGCTGCCCTGCTGCGTGGAGCCTACCCCGAGGAACCTTGGGGGACAGTCTTCGGCTTCCGCCGGATCTTCGCCGTCGGCGTCAAGACCGGGCGAAGTAGGAGCAAGGACCCCGCGGGATAGTTCCCGCCAGCCCTGAGCCGGGGGCCAGTTAACGCACCTGCACACAGGTGGACGGGAAGGTGGGTTCCGACGGCGGTGAGTCCGCCGGACGGCCGGTTTTACCAGCCGCGGGCGCGCCATTCCTCAAGCTGCGGGCGTTCAGCCCCGACGGTGGTGCCCTTCCCATGGCCGGGATGCAAGACGGTGTCGTCCGGCAGATAGTCGAAGATCCGCTCGGACACGTCGTTATGCAACGACTCAAACCGGGCGGCGTCGCCCTGGGTGTTCCCGATGCCGCCGGGGAACAGCGAATCCCCAGTAAACAAGTGTGCCGGGCCGTGCGGGTCGCGGTACAACAGGGCAACGCTCCCCGGTGTGTGTCCGCGCAACTTGATGGCTTCGAGGTCGAAGCCCTCGAAAGTGGCAATATCCCCGTGCTCCAGCCGAACATCCGTAGGCACCGCTATGTCGGTGACGTCTTCTGTGCCGGCCGCAGTGCGCGCTCCCGTCTGCCCGACGACGTCGGCCAGCGCCCGAACATGGTCCCAGTGCGAATGGGTGGTGACGATCAGCGCCAGTTTCGGCTCAGCCGTGGTGTCTGCGGCGCCCTCGGCAAGGAGCGCCATGATGGCGGGAGCGTCATCGGCGGCGTCAATCAGCACCTGTGCGCCCGTGGCCTTCGAGGTGAGCAGGTAAACGTTGTTGTCCATCTCGCTGACCGAGATCGAGCGGATGGTCAGATCCTGAAGAGTATGCATGAACCCAGTCTAGGCACGCCGGTAAATGGGCAAGACTTTCGGGGCACAGGGGTGCATGGAACAATATGGGCATCAGCGGTCGGCCCGGGAAATGGCCGGACAACAGTGACGAGTGACAGAGAGCGGAAAGGCCACAGTGAATCCAGGCGCAACAGGCAGCTCCGATGTCACCAGTTGGCTCCGCATTGACCAGGCAAGCTCTGTGCCACCCTACGAACAACTCCGCGTGCAGATTCTCGACGCCGCGAACAACGGATCGCTTCCCGTCGGGACCCGCCTGCCACCCGTGCGCACCCTCGCCGGCCACCTCGGAGTAGCAGTCAACACCGTCGCCAGGGCGTATCGGGAACTGGAGCAGGCCAACATTGTGGTCACCCGGTCGCGGGCAGGCACCGTTGTCGCGGCGGCAGGAGATGAAGCACGGCAACGGGCGGCCGCAGCCGCCGACAAATACGCGGATGTGATCAAGGCCAACGGCCTCACCGAGGACGAGGCCGTTGCCTATCTGCGGGCCGCTCTGCGCCGTCGGTGAACATCGGGGGCCAACGCGCCGACGACACGCTGAAAACCAGCCGATCGAATATGTATTCGAACACGGTTTCAATTAGAGTGAACGGGTGTCTATTGCAACTTCGCTCGAATCTGAGTTTTCCGATCCCAAAATGTCGCAGGATCTTTCGCGTCTGATCGTCAAGGGAGCACGCGAGCACAACCTGCGCAACGTTGACCTCGACCTGCCGCGTGACGCGATGATCGTCTTCACCGGTCTCTCAGGGTCGGGGAAGTCATCCCTCGCGTTCGACACGATCTTCGCGGAAGGTCAGCGTCGCTACGTCGAGTCCCTGTCGGCCTACGCCAGGCAGTTCCTGGGTCAGGTGGACAAGCCTGACGTGGACTTTATTGAGGGTCTGTCGCCAGCGGTGTCCATCGATCAGAAGTCGACCAACAAGAACCCCCGGTCAACAGTCGGCACCATCACCGAGATTTACGACTACATGCGCCTCCTCTGGGCCCGCGTGGGACGCCCCCACTGCCCCACCTGTGGCGAACCGGTCGCCAAGCAGACCCCGCAGCAGATCGTCGACCAGCTGCTTGAACTCGAAGAGGGCACCCGATTCCAGATCCTCGCCCCCGTGGTGCGAGGCCGCAAGGGAGAGTTCGTCGACCTGTTCCAGGAGTTGACGGCCAAAGGCTACGCCCGCGCCCGTGTCGACGGCGACGTCGTCCAGCTGTCCGATCCGCCCAAGCTCGGCAAACAGTACAAACACACCATCGAAGTCATTGTCGACCGGCTGGTGGTCAAGGACGGCATTAGCCAGCGGCTCACCGACTCGGTGGAGACGGCGCTGAAGCTGGCCGACGGCCGGGTCCTCGCCGATTTCGTTGATCTGCCCGAAAAAGACAGCAAACGCGTCAGGGCGTTCTCCGAGCACCTGGCCTGCCCCAACGAGCACCCCCTGGCCATCGATGAGATCGAGCCACGCTCGTTCTCCTTCAACAACCCCTTCGGCGCGTGCCCCGTCTGCACCGGGATCGGCACCAAGCTTGAGGTTGACGAAGAGCTGGTCGTCCCCAACCCGGACCTGAGTCTGGCGGAAGGCGCCATCGCCCCCTGGTCGCTGGGCACCGCAACCCTCGAGTACTGGACCCGGCTGCTTGAGGGTCTCTCGAAAGAGCTGAACTTCAAGATGGACGTGCCCTGGCACAAGTTGCCGGACCGTGCCCGGGAAGCAGCTCTGTACGGCAAGGACCACAAGGTGGTGGTGCAGTACAAGAACAGGTTCGGCCGGGAGCGCAAGTACAGCACCGGCTTCGAAGGCGCTGTGCAGTACATCCACCGCAAGCATCTCGAAACCGAATCCGACCACGCACGCGACCGCTACGAGGAGTACATGCGGCAGATCCCGTGCCCCGCGTGTGGCGGAGCCCGGCTGAACCCGGCCTCACTCTCGGTCCTGATCAACGGCAAATCCATTGCGTCGGTCGCAGCCATGCCAATGCGCGACTGCAGCGACTTCCTCAACAACCTGGTGCTCACCGGCCGTGAAGCCCAGATTGCCAGCCAGGTCCTCAAGGAAATCCAGGCCCGGCTGCAGTTCCTGCTCGACGTCGGACTCGAGTACCTGAACCTCGAACGCGCCTCCGGGACCCTGTCCGGCGGAGAGGCACAGCGCATCCGGCTGGCAACCCAGATCGGTTCAGGACTTGTGGGCGTACTCTACGTTCTCGATGAACCGTCAATCGGGCTGCATCAGCGCGACAACCGGCGGCTGATCGAGACGCTCGCCCGCCTCCGTAACCTCGGCAATACCCTGATCGTCGTCGAGCATGACGAGGACACCATCCAGGAAGCCGACTGGATTGTCGACATCGGCCCCGGCGCCGGCGAGCACGGCGGCGAGGTGGTCCACTCCGGTCTGCTTGAAGACCTCCTCACCAATGAGCGTTCCATCACCGGTGACTACCTCTCCGGTCGGCGGAAGATCGAGATCCCAAAGAAGCGCCGCAAGATCGACAAGTCCCGGCAGCTCAAGGTGGTCGGTGCACGCGAACATAACCTGACGTCCTTTGACATTGCCTTCCCGCTGGGCGTCCTCACCGCGGTCACGGGTGTCAGCGGGTCAGGGAAGTCCACCCTGGTCAACGAGATCCTCTACAAAGTGCTGGCCAACAAGCTCAACGGCGCCAAGCAGGTTGCCGGCCGGCACAAGCGGATCGATGGCCTCGAACACCTCGACAAAGTGGTCCACGTCGACCAGAGCCCGATCGGCCGGACACCACGCTCCAACCCTGCCACCTACACCGGTGTCTTCGACAACATCCGGAAGCTGTTTGCCGAGACCACCGAGGCGAAGGTCCGGGGCTACCTCCCCGGCCGGTTCTCATTCAACGTGAAGGGCGGCCGCTGCGAAGCCTGCTCCGGCGACGGCACCCTGAAGATTGAAATGAACTTCCTCCCGGACGTATACGTGCCGTGCGAGGTATGTCACGGTCAGCGCTACAACCGGGAAACGCTCGAAGTCCACTACAAGGGCAAGACCATCGCCGATGTGCTGAACATGCCGATCGAAGAGGGCGCCGAATTCTTCGCTGCGTTCAGCCCGATCGCGCGCCACCTCAACACGCTCGTCGAAGTGGGTCTTGGCTATGTGCGGCTCGGACAGCCGGCCACCACCTTGTCCGGCGGTGAGGCACAGCGCGTGAAGCTGGCCAGCGAACTGCAGAAGCGGTCCAACGGTCGCAGTATCTACGTTTTGGACGAGCCGACCACAGGTCTGCACTTTGAAGACATCCGGAAGCTGCTGCTCGTCCTGCAGGGGCTGGTGGACAAGGGCAACACAGTAATCACCATCGAACACAACCTGGATGTGATCAAGAGCGCCGATTGGGTCATCGACCTCGGGCCCGACGGCGGGTCGGGCGGCGGACAGATCATCGCCACCGGAACGCCGGAGCAGGTGGCCAAGTCGACCACCAGCTACACGGGCACGTTCCTCGCCGAGACACTCGGACGATAGACAGCATCCAACATATTCCGTGGGAGGAATGCAGTTTTCTGCTGGGCACCGGCTGTGGGAAACTTGGCCGGTGATGAACTACCGCCTGCTCGTGCTCTTTGACCTGGATGGAACTCTCGTCGACCCCGCAGGCGCCATCACCGGAGGGATCATCGGGTCCCTGGAAGCCCACGGACTGCCCCGGCCGTCCGAAGACATGCTGCGGAAGATGGTTGGTCCGCCGCTCGTGACGTCCCTGCGGGAGATCGCCGGAGTAAGCGAGAGCCAACTGGCATCGGTGATCGCGCACTACCGGGAGGGCTATCGCACCCGGGGGATGGCCGCCAGCCGGCCCTACCCCGGCGTGGTCGGTGTGGTGGAGACGCTGCGCGCGGCGGGCCATCTGGTCGCCGTGGCGACCCAGAAGCCGCAGGGCCTAGCCCAGGAGCTGCTTGGCGTCCAACAGCTGGCCGGCCTGTTCCACTCCGTGCATGGGTCTCCCGATGAGGAACAGTCACCCGGTCCCGACGGCAAGACTCCAATCATCGCCGCAGCCCTGGCCCGGCATGAGGGCAGGTACGACGGCGCCATCATGATCGGCGACCGGTCCCACGACATTTCCGGAGCGGTGGCCAATGGGTTGGACTGTATTCCGGTGACCTGGGGGTTCGGGTCAGTCGAGGAGTTCAGCGTGGTGGGCGCCACCACGCCAGCCACCACCGCCGACGCGCTGCTGGAACTGATCCTGAAAAGGGTGCCGCAGGGGGTGGGTCATGGGAATCTATGACCTCACCCGGAGCAGCACCCGCGGACTGATCGCCGGGCTCTGCCGGCCAACCGTTGAGGGCCTGGACCAGGTGCCTGCCGCTGGGCCACTGATTGTCGCGGCCAACCACCTGTCCTTCCTGGACAGCGTGCTGATCCAGGCACTCATGCCCCGCCCGGTCGCCTTCTTCGCCAAGGCCGAGTACTTCACTGGCCGCGGGATCAAGGGCAAAGCCATGCGGTCCTTCTTCGAAGGAGTCGGCTCCATCCCGGTAGAGCGTGGGCAGCAAGCCGCGAGTGTCCAGGCGCTGAAAACCCTCCACGAACTACTGGAAGGCGGCAACGGGATCGGCATCTACCCGGAGGGAACCCGGTCCCGGGACGGGCTGCTTTACCGTGGGCGCACCGGTGTCGGCTGGCTTGCGCTCACCACCGGCGCGCCGGTGCTACCCGTCGGGTTGATCGGCACCGAGAATCTGCAGCCAGCAGGCCAGAAACGCATCAAACCCCAACACTTCACCATGAAGATCGGCACGCCCCTGTACTTTGAGAAAACCGGACCGGGACACTCACTGCCCGCACGCCGACAGGTCACCGACACCATCATGGACTCGATCGCGGCGCTCAGCGGTCAGCAGCGCTCCACCAGCTACAACCAGAGTCCGGTGCTTGAATAATGGCCGATCCCCGCAGCTACCGGCCCCAAACCGGTGAAATCCCGGTCGACCCGGGCGTCTACCGGTTCAGGGACGAACATTCCCGGGTGGTCTATGTTGGCAAAGCCAAAAACCTCCGCTCCCGACTGAACTCCTACTTCGCCAACCCGCAGGGCCTGCTGCCCCGGACCAGGGCGATGGTGTTCACTGCCGCGAGTGTGGAATGGACCGTCGTCGGCAGCGAGCTCGAAGCGCTCCAGCTTGAGTACACCTGGATCAAAGAGTTCAACCCCCGGTTCAACGTCATGTTCCGCGACGACAAGTCCTATCCCTACCTCGCCGTCACGATGGGGGAGAAGTATCCCCGGGTCCAGGTGATGCGCGGCGACCGCAGGAAGGACACCAGATATTTCGGACCCTTCTACCCGGCCAAGGCAATCCGGGAAACCGTTGACACCCTCCTGCGCGTCTTTCCGGTCCGTACCTGCAGCAGCGGCGTGTTCAAGCGTGCCGAACGCACCGGCCGTCCCTGTCTTCTCGGGTACATCGACAAGTGCTCGGCCCCCTGCGTCGGCCGGATCAGTCCCGAGGAGCACCGCGACCTCGCGGCACAGTTCTGTGACTTCATGGGCGGCCAGGCCACCCGGTTCATCGTGGACCTGGAAAAGCGGATGGCCGCCGCCGTCGCCGAGCTCGATTACGAATCCGCAGCACGGACCCGGGACGACATCGCCGCCCTGAAACGGGTGTTCGAGCGCAACACCGTGGTCCTGTCCGAGGACACCGACGCCGACATATTCGCTCTGAAAGAAGACGAGCTGGAGGCCGCCGTCCAGGTGTTCCACGTCCGCGGTGGCCGGATCCGCGGCCAGCGCGGCTGGATGGTGGAGAAGGTCGAGGACATGGGCACCGCCGATCTGGTGGAGCACCTGCTGCAGCAGGTCTACGGCGACGGCAGCAGCAGCAACAACCAGATCCCCCGCGAAGTGCTCGTCCCCGAGCTGCCCAGCAACGCCGACGAGATGTCCGTCTGGCTCGCCGGCCTCCGCGGCGCCCGGGTGGACCTGCGGGTTCCCCGCCGCGGCGACAAGGCAACCCTGCTCGGCACCGTCGAACAAAACGCTGCCGATGCACTCCGACTCCACAAGAGCAGACGGGCAGGTGACCTCACCACCCGCTCCGCGGCCCTTCAGGAACTACAGGAGGCCCTCGACCTGCCGCAACCCCTGATGCGGATCGAATGTTTCGACATTTCCCACGTCCAGGGCACCAACGTGGTCGCGTCGATGGTCGTCGTCGAGGACGGGCTGCCCCGCAAGGCCGACTACCGCAGGTTCTCCATCACCGGCGACGCCGCCCGCGACGACACCGCCTCGATGTACGACGTTATCCAGCGCCGCTTCCGCAACTACCTCGCCGAGAAGACCGGTCCGGTGCCGCAGGGCATGAACTCCGACGACGACGGCGGCAGCAACAGCAGCGGCAGCGGCAGCAACAGCAACAACAACGACGTCGGCAACGCTGGCGACAACGCCGGCAGCGCCACCGTGCCACGCGCCGACACCACCACTGCCACGACGAGGCAGAAATTCGCCTACCCACCGAACCTGGTGGTGGTCGACGGTGGCCAGCCGCAGGTCCACGCGGCCGCCCGTGCGTTGAAAGACCTGGGCATCGACGACGTCTTCGTGATCGGGTTGGCTAAACGCCTTGAAGAGGTCTGGCTGCCCGACAACGACTTCCCGGTGATCCTGCCGCGAGCCTCGGAGGGCCTGTTCCTGCTGCAGCGCATCCGGGACGAGGCGCACCGATTCGCTATCGCCTTCCACCGGCAAAAGCGGGGCAAATCGATGACCGCCTCAGCACTCGACTCGGTTCCCGGCCTTGGTCCGTCGAAGAAAAAATCGCTGCTGGCGCACTTCGGGTCGGTCAAAAAGATTCGTGCCGCCTCCCTTGCAGAGCTGCAGGCGGTGCCGGGAGTGGGGCCGTCCCTTGCCGAAACATTGCAGCGTACTCTTGCGCTGGCCGCCACCGACGGCTCGACGGCGGCAGTCGCACCAGCGGTGAATATGGCCACCGGCGAAATCCTCGATTCTTAGCTAGGGTAGAGGGTGGGGAAGACCTGTTTGAGCCATGATTAACAGCCAGGATGGAAACACGCAATGACTGAGGGCGACGACAGCCTTACTCCGATCAAGCCTGACGAATCGGAGCTGCTGGTGGTGACCGGAATGTCCGGCGCTGGCAGGAGCACCGCCGCCAACGCGCTGGAGGATCACGGCTGGTATGTGGTGGAAAATCTTCCCCCACAGATGCTGAGCACCCTGACCGACCTGGTCGCGCGGATGCCGCAATCCATTCCCAAGCTCGCCGTCGTCGTCGACGTCCGCAGCCAGGAGCTGTTCCATGACATTCGCGGCTCCCTCGAGGCGCTGCGCATCTCGGGAGTCAACTACCGGGTCCTCTTTCTTGACGCTGCCGATGACACACTGGTCCGCCGGTTCGAGCAGGGGCGCCGGCCCCACCCTCTCCAGGACGAGGGGCGGATCCTCGACGGGATTGCCGCCGAACGTGAGGTGCTCAAGCAGCTCCGGGAGGCATCCGACCTGGTGGTTGACACGTCGGAACTGAACGTGCACGCCCTCGCCACCACGATCACCGAACTTTTCTCCGAGTCCGGCCCAATCGTCCTGCGGATCAATGTGATGAGTTTCGGCTTCAAATACGGGCTGCCCGTCGACGCGAACTACGTGGCCGATGTGAGGTTCATTCCGAACCCGCACTGGGTGCCAGCCCTCAGGCCCCAGACCGGGCTCGACCAGCCTGTGAGCGATTATGTACTGGGTGCCACCGGTGCAGCGGACTTCGTGGACCGGTTTGTCCACGCCCTCGAACCCGTGCTTGAGGGCTACCGGCGCGAGAATAAGCACTACGCCACCATCGCCATCGGCTGCACCGGTGGAAAGCACCGGTCGGTGGCCGTGACCGAAGAGATCGCGAAGCGGCTGGCGCAACAGCCCCGGCTGCAGGTCACAGCCCACCACCGCGATCTGGGTAGGGAATAGTGGCGCTGCTCACCGGGTCGCTTCCCATGCTGCCGGCAGCGGCCGCCAACCGCCGCGGGTCGGGTCCGCAGGACAACGCGCCCTCGGTGGTTGCCCTCGGTGGCGGCCATGGGCTGTCGTCGTCGCTCTCGGCGCTCCGCCTGCTCACCTCGGAACTCACCGCGGTGGTCACAGTGGCCGACGACGGCGGCTCCTCCGGCAAGCTGCGCGAGGAACTGGGGGTGCTGCCACCCGGTGATCTCCGGATGGCTCTGGCCGCCCTCTGCGACGACACCGACTGGGGCCGAACCTGGCGGGACGTCATGCAGCACCGGTTCACCTCCAAGCACGGCGCCGATGGATCCCTCGACAACCATGCCCTGGGCAACCTGTTGATCGTCACCCTGTGGGAACTCCTCGGGGACCCGGTGGCGGGCCTGCAATGGGCTGGTGCACTGCTCGGGGCCCGGGGGCGGGTCTTGCCGATGGCGAGCGTGCCGCTGACCATCGAAGGCGATGTGCTCTCGGAGGTGGACGGTTCACTGCGGTTGCGCACCGTCAGCGGCCAGTCCCAGCTGGCAGTGGCGGGCAGCGCCGGAAACGTGAACAATGTCCGGTTGCTCCCTGCCGGTGCGCCAGCCTGCGTTGACGCGCTCACCGCGGTCGAACTGGCCGACTGGGTAATTCTCGGGCCCGGTTCCTGGTACACCTCCGTCCTCCCACACCTGCTCCTGCCCGAACTCCGGGAAGCCCTGTGCAGCACCACCGCCAAGCGGTGCCTGACCATGAATCTCAGCAATGAGACGAAGGAAACCGTCGGCATGTCAGCGGTGGACCACCTTGAGGTCATCAGGCGGTACGCCCCCGAGTTCACGGTCGACGTTGTCATCGCCGACCCGACGGTCATTGGCAACCGCGACGAGTTCGTGGCCGCCGTCGCAGAGATGGGAGGCCGCGCAGTGTTGGGTAAGGTAGGTTCTTCAACGGGCAAACCTGTTCATGATCCCCTGCGTCTCGCGACTGCGTTTCATGACATGTTTGGTGAAAACTAATCGATCTGAGGTTGTATTTGTGGCGCTGACTGCGGACGTAAAAGAGGAGCTGTCGCACCTCTCTGTCAAGAAGTCATCGGTTCGCAAAGCCGAGGTGTCGGCTCTGCTGCGTTTTGCTGGCGGCCTGCACATCATCTCTGGCCGAATTGTCATCGAAGCCGAGGTTGACCTCGCTTCCACGGCCCGGCGGCTGCGCACCACCATCGCCGAGGTGTACGGGCACAACAGCGAAATCATCGTGGTCTCCGGCGGCGGCCTGCGTCGCGGCAACCGCTATGTGGTGCGGGTGGTGCGCGACGGCGAATCCCTCGCCCGGCAAACCGGGCTGCTCGACAACCGGGGCCGACCCGTGCGTGGTTTGCCCTCGGCGGTCGTCAACGGATCAACTGCCGACGCCGAAGCGGTCTGGCGGGGCGCGTTCCTGGCACACGGCTCGCTCACCGAACCGGGCCGCTCCTCGTCCCTGGAGGTCACCTGCCCGGGCCCTGAATCCGCGCTGGCCCTGGTGGGTGCCGCACGCCGCCTGGGCATCGCAGCCAAGGCACGCGAGGTCAGGGGAGTGGACCGGGTGGTGATCCGGGACGGCGACACCATCGCCGCTCTGCTGACCCGCATGGGTGCCCATGACGCGCTGATGGTCTGGGAGGAACGCCGGATGCGCAAGGAAGTCCGGGCCACCGCCAACCGCCTGGCGAACTTCGACGACGCCAACCTGCGGCGGTCGGCGCAGGCCGCCGTTGCCGCCGGCGCACGCGTTGAACGCGCCCTGGAGATCCTCGGCGAGGGTGTCCCCGATCACCTCAAGTATGCGGGCGAGCTGAGAGTCGCCCACAAGCAGGCGAGCCTTGACGAGCTGGGCGGCCTGGCCAACCCGCCCATGACCAAGGACGCCATCGCAGGCCGGATCCGGCGGTTGCTTGCGATGGCCGACAAGCGTGCCATCGAAATTGGAATACCGGGAACCGAAGCCAATGTGACAGCCGACATGCTGGACGAGTGAATCTCTGCATAGGATGGAAGCGGCACAGGAATACCGCTGACAACGGCGGGGTTCCATGCCTTAGTGAACCAACTACGGTGTCTGACCGGCTGGAGTGCCAAATCACCCGCTGTGTCGGACCGACCTGGAGGAATTCGTGAGCGAGTACGTACTGCCCGAACTGAACTACGATTACGCTGCCCTGGAACCGCACATCTCCGCGCGCATCATGGAGCTCCACCACAGCAAGCACCACGCCGCCTATGTCAAGGGCGCCAACGACGCGATGGCCCAGCTGGCTGAGGCCCGCGAAAAGGGCGACTTCGGAAACATTTCGAAGCTCTCCAAGGACCTCGCCTTCCACACCGGCGGCCACATCAACCACTCAGTCTTCTGGAACAACCTCTCCCCTGACGGCGGTGACTCGCCGGAAGGTGAGCTCGCAGCCGCCATCGATGACGCCTTCGGTTCGTTTGACAAGTTCCGCGCCCAGTTCAGCGCCGCTGCCCTTGCCCTTCAGGGCTCCGGGTGGGCCTTCCTCGCCTACGAGCCGATCGGTGGCAACCTGGTCATCGAGCAGCTCTACGATCAGCAGGGCAACGTAGCGGTGGGCACCACGCCGCTGCTGATGCTGGACATGTGGGAGCACGCCTTCTACCTGGACTACGTCAACGTCAAGGCCGATTACGTCAAGGCCTTCTGGAACATTGTGAACTGGCCGGACGTCGCCAAGCGCTTCGCAGCAGCCCGCGCCTCGGCCACTTCCCTGATCGTGGTCGGCTAGCACCCAGGCACAGCGCCCCCTGGGGCGTAGTCGGGACGCCGCCCAGCGCGGCGGCGTCCCAAACCCCAATCCCCAATACAGTTCAAGGAGATATAACAAGTGACTACTCGTGTAGGAATCAACGGCTTCGGTCGAATCGGGCGCAATTTCTTCCGCGCTGCCCTGGAACAGGGTGCCGACCTGGAAATCGTTGCCGTCAACGACCTGACCAGCCCAGAGGCGCTCGCCCACCTCCTCAAGTACGACTCCGTCACCGGTCGCCTCGCCGCGACGGTCGAGGTCAAGGACGGCAACATTGTGGTGGACGGGAAGTCCATCAAGGTTCTCGCCGAGCGTGACCCCGCCAGCCTGCCGTGGAAGGACCTCGGAGTGGACATCGTCATCGAGTCCACCGGTTTCTTCACCAAGGCATCCGCAGCGCAGAAGCACATCGACGCCGGCGCCAAGAAGGTCATCATCTCGGCTCCCGCCACCGACGAAGACTTCACCGTTGTCCTGGGCGTCAACGACGACCAGTACGACGCCGAGAACCACCACATCATTTCCAACGCCTCCTGCACCACGAACTGCCTCGGCCCACTGGCCAAGGTGCTGAACGACAGCTTCGGTATCGAGCGCGGCCTGATGACCACCATCCACGCCTACACCGCGGACCAGAACCTGCAGGACGGTCCTCACAACGACCTGCGCCGTGCCCGCGCCGCAGCGATCAACATGGTCCCCACCTCGACCGGCGCCGCGAAGGCCATTGGCCTGGTGCTGCCCGAGTTGAAGGGGAAGCTCGACGGCTACGCCATCCGCGTTCCGGTCCCCACCGGCTCGGCCACCGACCTCACTGTTACGGTGTCGCGCGAGGTCACCGTTGAGGAAGTCAACGCCGCCTTCAAGGCAGCCGCCTCGGAGGGCAAGATGAAGGGCTACCTCACCTACACCGATGCACCAATCGTGTCCTCGGACATTGTGGGCGACCCATCATCCTCGATCTTCGACTCAGGCTTGACGAAGGTCATCGGCAACCAGGTGAAGGTCGTGGGCTGGTACGACAACGAGTGGGGCTACTCAAGCCGCCTCGTTGACCTGACCAGCATCGTCGCCTCCAAGCTCTCCTAGCACCGAAGGACCGAAGTGGCCTCCTCTCTTGATGACCTCCTGCGTACCGGCGTCCGTGGACGCACAATCCTGGTCAGGTCGGACCTGAACGTCCCGCTTGACACCTCGGGGGCAACCCCACGGGTGACCGATGATGGCAGGCTTCAGGCCTCCCTACCGGTACTGCAGAAGTTGACGGGGGAGGGGGCCGCAGTCATTGTGATGGCTCACCTGGGCCGCCCCAAAGGCGCCCCTGACGAGCGGTATTCGCTGAAACCCGCGGTGGATCGGCTGGCGGAACTGGCTGATTTCACCGTCACCCTGGCCGCCGACACCACGGGGAAGGACGCCGCGGAACACGCGGCCGCGTTGACCGGTGGAAGCGTTCTGGTGCTGGAGAACGTCCGCTTCGACGCGCGGGAAACCAGCAAGGACGACGCCGAACGGCAGGCGTTCGCAACCGAACTGGCAGCACTGACCGGCGACAACGGTGCCTATGTGAACGACGCGTTCGGTGCCGTGCACCGGAAGCACGCCAGTGTCTACGACATCGCGGCGCTGCTCCCGTCCTACCAGGGCGACCTGGTGAAGACCGAGGTTGACGTCCTGCAGCGCCTCACCGGGGAACCGGTGGCCCCGTTCGTCGTGGTGCTGGGCGGTTCCAAGGTGTCCGACAAGCTCGCAGTGATTGAAAACCTCCTGGGTACCGCGGACCGGATCCTCGTCGGCGGTGGCATGGTGTTTACCTTCCTCGCTGCGCAGGGGTATTCGGTCGGTGCGAGCCTGCTTGAGGACGACCAGATCGACGTCGTCAAGGGATACCTGGACCGTGCCGAGAAGGCCGGTACCGAATTTGTCCTCCCCACCGACATTGTGGTGGCCGAACGGTTTGCTGCCGACGCCGCGAACGAGACCGTACCCGCCGACGCCATGGAGGAAAGCTCATTTGGTGCTGGCGGGCTGGGGCTCGACATCGGACCGGCTTCCGGTGCGGCTTTCGCCGCGTCAATCGCCACCGCCGGCACAGTGTTCTGGAACGGCCCCATGGGGGTCTTCGAGTTCGACGCGTTTTCTGCCGGTACGAAGGCCGTCGCGCAAGCACTCACCGAAGCCACCACCCGCGGTGCGCTGACGGTTGTCGGGGGCGGCGACTCCGCTGCGGCAGTCCGATCACTCGGCTTCACCGATAACCAGTTTGGCCACATTTCGACCGGCGGAGGTGCCAGCCTTGAGTACCTTGAAGGCAAGGAACTCCCCGGACTGACAGCCCTCGGGCAGTAGGAGAAGCACTCATGACTTCCTCAACCAACGGCAAGTACGACCGCCGCCCCCTGATTGCAGGCAACTGGAAAATGAACCTGGACCACGTCCAGGGCATCACGCTCCTGCAGAAGCTCGCCTGGACCCTCGACGACGCCAGCCATGACTATCAGCGGGCCGAGGTGGCTGTCTTCCCGCCGTTCACCGATCTGCGCGGGGTGCAGACCCTGGTCCGCGGCGACGACCTGCAGACCGTCTACGGTGGCCAGGACCTTTCCCCCCACGATTCCGGTGCCTACACTGGGGACATTTCCGGGCAGTTCCTGGAGAAGCTCGGCTGCACGTACGTCCTCGTGGGACACTCCGAGCGCCGGGCCATCCACCAGGAGAGCGATGAGCTGCTCAACAGCAAGGTGAAGGCGGCCTTCAGGCACAACCTCACCCCAATCCTGTGCGCCGGCGAAGGGCTTGAAGTCCGACAGGCCGGGAATCACGTGGAACACACCCTCAGCCAGCTGCGCGCCGGAATCGATGGGCTCACGGCGGAGCAGGTTGGCCAGCTGGTGGTCGCCTACGAACCAGTCTGGGCCATCGGCACCGGGGAAGTTGCCGGACCTGACGATGCGCAGGAGATGTGCGCCGCGCTGCGAGCCGAACTGGGCTCACTTTATGACGCCGAGACGGCGGGGAAGGTCCGTATGCTCTACGGCGGATCGGTCAAGGCCGCCAACGCCGGGGCCATCCTGAAGGGCAAGGACGTCGACGGCTTGCTGGTCGGTGGTGCCAGTCTGGACGCCGCCGAGTTTGCTAGTATTGTCAGGTTCGAACATCTCCTGGTCACTGACTAAGACCGCTTCGACCCGAGACTGCGCCCGGCGCAGGTCGACTACGCACGTCAGTTACCCCTGAAAGGCCACTGTGGACATTCTCCGAATCATTTTGTTGGTTCTCCTTGCCATCTCAAGCGCCCTGCTTGTCCTGCTCATCCTGCTGCACAAGGGTCGTGGGGGTGGCATGTCCGACATGTTCGGCGGCGGTATGACCACCAGCATGGGATCATCGGGCGTGGCGGAACGCAACCTCAACCGGTTCACCGTGGCGCTGGGACTAACCTGGGGCGTCGTCATCGTGGCGCTCGGCCTGATCCAGCGCTTCGCCGAGTAGCTAGCATTCCACGGCTGACCGGTCCACAGGGCAGCCCAACAGTATTGTGAATTCCCGCGTTAGCCGCCATACCCAGAGTTGAGCTTTGGGCGTAGACTGGCCCCGTTGTCGGAGCCTAGTCCAGGAGCAATCCATGGTTAACGCGGGAAACGCATTTAAAGGCACACGGATCGGAACTGAGTCATACGGGGGGATGGCCGGCTGGCAGGCCGAATCCGGAAGACGCCCTGCAGTGGTGGACCACACCGTGGTCAGCTATTGGTGTGTCGAGAACCACGAAACAAGACCGACCTTCGCGAAGCTGCACGACGACGAGATTCCCGAGGTTTGGGAATGCGGTCGCTGTGGGCGCGCGGCGGGCAGGCTGCCGGGGGTGGAACCGCTGGTGGACGGGGTAGAGCCGTACAAGAGCCACCTCCAATACGCCAAGGAGCGACGCACCGAAGAGGAAGCAGCGAACGTCCTTGAGCAGGCGTTGCGCAACCTCAGGTCCCGCAGGGTTGGCCTGCGGGGCGGTCTGGCAACCTAAGCGGCACGCTTCTAGTCGACACGGTCCTAGTCGACACTGTCCTCGTCGTTGCCGTTCTAGTCGACACTGTCCTCGTCGTCGGGGTCGTTGCTTTCAATGAGCCGATCAGGAAGCTGCGCTGCGGCTTCCTGATCGATCAGCCAGAGTGTCTTACGCCGCCCCCGGGCTCCGGACGCGGGAACCTGTGCGGGGCCCGCGCCGGCCAGTGCAAGTCCGACAGCGCCAGCCTTGTCCTGGCCACCCGCAGCAATCCAGACCTCCTCGGCCGAATTGACCGCCTCAAGGGTTAGCGACATCCTCAGTGCCGGCGGTTTAGGTGCGTCAGCGACACCCACAACGGTCTGCTCCTTGGTGCGGATTCCGGGCATTTCAGGGAACAGCGACGCGATGTGAGCGTCCGGACCCACGCCGAGGAGCAGCACATCGAACCGGGGGAGCCGGCCATCCTGACCGTCGGCGTCGCCCGCCAGGTCCTGTTCAGCCGCTGCGGCGTCGAGTAGCCGAGTCGCATAGTCGGCTGCAGCCGCATCCTGATCGGGGAAATCATCGCTGGAGCCGAACTCATGAATCTGGGATTCGGCGAGGCCCAACTTGCCCAGCAGCGCCTGCCGCGCCTGTACCGCGTTGCGGTCCGGGTCCGAGGCACTGAGGAACCGTTCGTCTCCCCACCAGAAATCGACCCTGCTCCAATCCACCGCCGAGCACGCCGGTGACGCAGCGACCGCGGCAAGTGTCGCAGTACCGAGGGACCCACCGGTCAGCACGACGGTGGCGGAGCCGCGTTCGTTCTGGACGTCAACCAGTCTGGTGATCAGACGGGCGGCAACGGTGGCCGCGAGCAGGGTTGAATCGGGGTGGATACTTACTTTGGGGTCAGCGTTCACTGGGACGCACACTCCTTAGGTTGGTCCGTGCGAGCCCCTCCGTGATGACCTCGCCGAATACCTCATCCGGGTCGAGTCGGCGGAGCTCTTCTGCGAGACAGTCTTGCAGGCTGCGCCGCGGCAACGAAATCCGCTGCACGGGCTGGCCTGGTTGGTACAGTTCAGCAATTGCGGCGTGGGGCCGGTTCAGTTCGACGTCCCCGGCGGGCCGGGAGAGCCTTACCCGGCGGAGTCCGGTCCCGGCGGGCCCCGCAGCGATGGTCACGGGGGAGTCGAGCGCCAGGGTGAGCCATGCGGCGAGGAGCACCGTGCTCGGCGAATCCTCGGCCCCCTCCACCGTGACGGCGGTGATGGGGGAGGCATCCAGCTGGTCGAGGACTGCCGCGAGCTGGATTCGCCAGTTGGTGAGCCGGGTCCAGGCCAGATCGGTGTCACCCGCCGTATAGGTTTCACGGATGGTTGACAGTGCGCCCACCGGATCTGGCTCATTGGCCGAATCCGTAATCCGGCGATGGGCGATGCTCCCGATCGAGGTGCGGGCCGCGTCGGCCGGAGCACCGTGCGGCCACCAGGCCACGATGGGGGCGTCGGGCAGGAGCAGCGCTGAGACGAGGGACTCGTTTTCCTCGGCGAGTTGCCCATACCCCTTGAGGACGATCACCTCGGAGGCACCCGCGTCCCCGCCCACCCGAATCTGGGCGTCGAGTCGGGTAGCTTCGGCAGCGGATCCGAGGGCGAGCACGATAATCCGGCAAGGGTGTTCCCGGCTGGCCAGGTTCGCGGCGAGGATCGCATCCTCCTCGTTACCGGAGCTGGTCACCACCACCAGGGTGAGGACCCGGCCCAGGGCAACGACCCCGCCCTTGTCCCGCAGGGTCATGATCTCCTTGGACACTTTCGACGTGGTGGTGTCCGGCAGTTCAACGATCATGGCCTGCGCCACGTCCTTCCATCGCGCGCGAGGAGCTCGTCAGCTGACGCTGGGCCCCAACTTCCCGGGACATACTTTTCCGGCTGGTCCCCAAGGGCCGCCCAGTACTCCTCGAACGGGTCGAGGATCTTCCAGGACAGTTCGACTTCTTCGTGCCGCGGGAACAGGGGTGGCTCACCCAGCAGAACATCGAGGATGAGCCGCTCGTAGGCTTCAGGGCTGGATTCGGTGAAGGAGTGGCCGTAGCCAAAGTCCATCGTGACGTCCCTGACCTCCATCTGGGTGCCCGGCACCTTGGAGCCAAACCTGATCGTGGCGCCCTCATCCGGTTGCACCCTGATCACCACGGCGTTCTGGCCAAAGTCATCCTCGGCGTGGTCCCTGAACAAAAGGTTCGGTGCGCGCTTGAAGACGACGGCGATCTCGGTCACCCGGCGTCCCAGGCGCTTACCGGCC
Organism: Arthrobacter sp. Sr33; assembly: GCF_054511195.1. Taxonomy (NCBI): domain Bacteria; kingdom Bacillati; phylum Actinomycetota; class Actinomycetes; order Micrococcales; family Micrococcaceae; genus Arthrobacter; species Arthrobacter sp. Sr33. The sequence goes on from NZ_JBTNDD010000002.1 coordinate 156,500, forward strand.
CGAAGGTAGAACGGTACGCCGCTCCACCTCCGGGTGTGAATGTCCAGCCGGATGGCCGCAAAACTTTCGGAAGTGGAGTGCTTCGGAATGCCCTCCTCCTCAAGGAAACCCTTGACCTGCTCCCCGCCCTGCCAGCCCGCGTCGTACTGACCGCGCGCTGAGGACCCAGACAGGTCGTCCGGCAACTTGACGGCTGCGAGGACCTTTTCCTTTTCGGCCCGCAGATCATTGGCGTTGAAGGAAATCGGTTCTTCCATCGCGGTGAGCGCCAACAGCTGCAGCAGGTGGTTCTGGATGACGTCGCGGGCCGCCCCGACGCCGTCGTAATACCCGGCCCGGCTGCCGATGCCAATATCCTCGGCCATGGTGATCTGCACGTGGTCAACATATTTGGCGTTCCACAACGGTTCGAAGAGCTGGTTGGCGAACCGGAGAGCAAGGATGTTCTGGACCGTCTCCTTGCCAAGGTAATGGTCAATCCTGAACACGGCGTCCGGTGGGAACACCTGCTCAACAACCCTATTCAGCTCACGGGCCGACTGCAGGTTGTGGCCGAACGGCTTCTCGATCACCACCCGCCGCCACTGTCCCTCGCCGGGCTGCGCCAGGCCGTGCTCGGAGAGCTTCTGGCACACCAGCTCGAAGTCCTTCGGGGGGATGGACAGGTAGAACGCATGGTTGCCGCGGGTGCCGCGGCTGGAGTCCAGTTCGGCCAGGGTCACTTCGAGGCGGCCGAAGGCGTCGTCGTCGTCGAAATTGCCCTGCACAAACCTGATGCCTGCCGAGAGCTGTTCCCAGACCGTCTCATCGAACGGGGTGCGCGAATACTGGGTGACGGCTTCCCGCACCTCCTCAATGAACCGCTCATCGTCCCACTCCCGGCGGCCGAACCCGATGAGGGCGAAACTGGGGGGCAGCAAGCCACGGTTGGCGAGATCGTAGATCGCCGGCATGAGCTTTTTACGGGCGAGGTCGCCGGTAACGCCGAAAAGCACCAGGGCGGATGGTCCGGCGATGCGGTTCAACCGCCGGTCGCGGGGATCCCGCAGCGGGTTAGCCGGCCGGGCCTCTGCAGAATCGTGCACTATGCGGTACCGCTTTCAGTGGTTGCCCGCTGGCCGGCAGCCCCGCCCGAAAGGTGGGTAATCACCTGGCTGAGCTGTTCAAGGCCCACGGCGCGGTCAGCGAGATGGAGACGAAGGACGGGACGTCCCTTGCCGGCGAGAACCTGGGCGTCGCCCGCTGCCTGGGCGGTGATCAGTTCCCCGAAGGTGAACGGACGGTCCGGGATGGCCAGATCCTCGGCTGCTGCACCGGTGATGGACAGGAAAACGCCCTGTGCCGGGCCGCCCTTGTGGAACTGACCGGTGGAATGCAGGAAACGCGGGCCCCAGCCGAACGTGACCGGCCGGGAGGTGAGCGAGGCCAGCGGTGACCTGATGCCCTCCAACGAGGCCTGCTCGGACCGGTCCAGGTAAGCCTGGACCGACAGGTAGCCGTCCGGCGCCAGGCTGGAGAAGAGGCGCTGCAACGCATCACCGAGGGTGCTCGCCTCACCCAGCAGACCACTGTCGGCGCGAATCTCGACTGCGCCGTCCACGAAGTTGGCCGGCGCAGTTTCGGGCTGTTCGTCGAGCAACCCCCGCGCCGCAACCTTCGCCGCCTCAACATCGGGCTGGTCGAAGGGGTTGATGCCCAACAGTCGCCCTGCCACTGCTGTAGCGAACTCCCACACGAGAAGCTGGCTGCCGAGGCTCCCGCTCACGGTCACCTGGTTCCCAACCGGCTCCACGTCGGCGTCGGGCGCGGTCAGGCGGACGGTGAGGACGTCGTCGGCGGCGGTAACAATCTCCGGAGCACCCTCCTCGGCGACGACCGGGAGCACCCCGGTGCCGAGCTTGCCGGTGGATTCCGCGATCAGCTGCTCGGCCCAGTCGGCCAGACCGGGAATGCCTGACGCCTCATCGGCGAAGACGATCTTGTCCCGCAGCGGGTTGGTGGCGCCCAACACCGCGCCGAGCCGCAACCCAATGTTGGTCGGGTCGTCGTCGCCCAGGAACTCGGCGGTTTCCTCGGCTGCGTCGAGGAGGGCGTCGAGGTCGACGCCGGCTAGGCCCGATGGCACCAGACCGAAAGCGGTGAGCGCCGAATACCTGCCGCCAACATTCGGGTTGGCGTTGAAGACCGCGCGGTAGCCGGCCTCGCGGGCTGAACCGTCCAGCGGTGATCCCGGGTCGGTCACGATAACCACCCGGGTGAGCGGATCAATGCCGGCGGCAGTGAACGCTGCCTCGAAGATCCTCCGCTGCGAGTCAGTTTCGACGGTCGAACCCGACTTGGACGACACCACGACAGCCGTCTCGGCCAACCGGTCCTCCACCGTCCGGCGCACCTGATCCGGGTCGGTTGAGTCGAGCACTGTCAGCTCCACACCGGCGGTCCGGGTGATCACCTCGGGGGCGAGGGAGGATCCGCCCATTCCGCACAGGACGATCCGGCTGACACCCTCGGCGTGCAGGGTGGCCCGCAGTTCCATGATGCCCGGGACGAGGCCGCGGGAAGCCTCGACAAGGTCAACCCAGCCCAGCCTGACGGCCGCTTCCGACTCGGCGTCGTGACCCCACAGGGTAGGGTCCTCCGCCATCAGTCGTGATGCCACCTGATCCTCGACGAGGGTGCCGGTAACACGGTCAATCGCTTCGAGTGCAGCGCCAGCCGCTGCGAGCGTCATGGAACTCATTGTCATTAACCCCTTGCCGTATCCAGTGCGGTCTGAACTGTTTCGAGTAGCTCGTTCCAGCTGGTCACAAACTTCTCGAGGCCTTCGACCTCGAGCTGCTCAACTACCTCAAGATAGGAGATCCCGATGTTTTCGAGGCTGTTCAGCACTGAGTTGGCGTCGTCGTACGTTCCGGTGATCGTATCGCCGGTGATCACCCCGTGGTCCGCCGTCGCCTCAAGCGTTTTTTCGGGCATGGTGTTGACGACGCCGGGTGCCACCAGTTCGGTGACGTACAGGGTGTCAGGTAGTGCCGGGTCCTTGACCCCGGTGGATGCCCACAGGGGACGCTGCCGCCGGGCTCCCGCGGCAGCGAGAACTTCCCACCGCTCCGTCTCGAACAGCTCCTCGTACACCTGGTAGGCGAGCCGGGCGTTCGCCAACCCTGCCTTGCCTTTCAACGCTGCGGCTTCGTCGGTCCCGATGCCGTCCAGACGCTTGTCGATCTCGCTGTCCACGCGGGACACGAAGAAGGATGCGACCGAGTGGATGGTCGAGAGGTCAAACCCGTTTTCCTTCGCCTGCTCGATGCCGAGCATGAAGGCGTTGATCACAGCCCGGTAGCGCTCCAGGGAGAAGATCAGGGTGACGTTGACGCTGATCCCTGCGGCGAGGGTGCACGCAATTGCTTCGAGCCCCTCGACGGTGGCGGGGATCTTGATCAGGACATTTGATCGCTGCACCTTGGCGTGGAGGCGCTTAGCCTCGGCGATGGTGCCCTCGGTATCCCGGGACAACCGGGGGTCAACCTCGATGGACACGCGACCGTCGACGCCGCCGGTGCTCTTGGCTGCTGCGCCGAAAATGTCGCAGGCCTGGGCGACGTCGTGGGTGGTGATGTCGAAGACAGCGTCATTGACGGGGATGTTGGCTGCAGCCAACGCCTCGACCTGGGTCGCGTAGGACTCGCCCTGCTGCAGTGCCGCGGCGAAGATGCTGGGGTTGGTGGTGACGCCAACCACGTTGCGTTCCTCGATCAGGTGCTTGAAGGCGCCCGAGTTGATGCGCTCCCGTGAAAGGTCATCGAGCCAGATCGATACGCCGGCCGCGGAAAGGTCTGATGTGGGTGTTGAAGTCATGGTGGATCTCCTTGAATTGTCGGCTGTTACTGCTGGTCGCCGGTTTCGGATGATGCGGGGCCGGACCACGCCGGCGTGCCGTTGGGTGCCCGGTGGTCGCCTGCAACAGCGATGGAGTCGCGGGCTGCCTGGACGACGGCGTCGGCGGTGATGCCGAATTCGTTGAACAGCCGCTTGTAATCAGCGGATGCACCGAAGTGTTCCAGGGACACTGACCTGCCGGCATCGCCAATGAGTTCGCGCCAGCCGAGGGCCACCCCGGCCTCCACGGAAACCCGCGCCTTGACGGTGCCGGGAAGCACCGATTCACGGTAGGTCTCGTCCTGGCGGTTGAACCATTCAAGGCTCGGCATCGAAACGACGCGGGCAGCGATGCCCTCCGCCTGCAGTGTTTCGCGTGCCTCAACAGCCAGCTGAACCTCCGAGCCGGTGCCGATCAGGATGACATCGGGGGTGCCGCCGGTCGCTTCGGCGAGGATGTAGGCACCCTTGGCTGCGCCTTCGGCTGAGCCGAAGGTGTCGCCGTCAGCTGCACCGGTGCCGCGTGCATAGGTGGGAATGTTCTGCCGGGTCAGGACGATCCCCGCCGGGTTCTCGGTGTTTTCGAGGATGGTGCGCCAGGCGACGGCCACCTCGTTGGCATCACCCGGGCGGACGACGTCGAGCCCTGGAATTGCGCGCAGGGCGGCCAATTGCTCCACCGGCTGGTGGGTGGGACCGTCTTCGCCCAGGCCGATGGAGTCGTGGGTCCAGACATAGATGGACGGGACCCCCATGAGTGCGCCCAACCGGACGGCCGGACGCTGGTAGTCGCTGAAGATCAGGAAGGTGCCGGAGAACGCCCGGGTGCTGCTGTGCATCACGATGCCGTTGACGATCGCGGCTGCCGCATGCTCGCGGATCCCGAAGTGCAGCACCCGGCCGTACGGGTTGCCCTGCCAGGTGTCGGTCTGCTTGCCCTCGGGGATGAACGACGGCGACCCCTCGATCGTCGTATTGTTCGATTCTGCTAGGTCGGCCGAGCCACCCCACAGTTCCGGGAGCACCGGGCCAATGGCTGAGAGCACTTTGCCGGATGCGGCCCGCGTAGACATGTCCTTGCCCGCCTCAAATTCGGGCAGGGCGTCATCCCAGTTGGCCGGGAGGGTCCGGGAGGCGATCCGGTCGAGGAGCTTGGCGTTCTCGGGGTTGGCCTGCTGCCAGGCGCCAAATGATTGGTCCCATTCGGAGCGCAGCGCCTGCCCGCGGTCGCTGACCTGCCGGGCGTGGTCCAACACCTCGGGGGCGACGTCGAAGTGCTTGGCCGGATCGAGGCCGAGGGTCTCCTTGAGGGCTGCCACCTCGTCTGCGCCGAGGGCCGAACCGTGGATCTTGCCGGTGTTCTGCTTCGTCGGTGCCGGCCAGCCAATGATGGTCCGCAGTGACACGATCGAGGGCCTGGACGTCTCGTCCCGTGCCGCTGTCAGGGCGTTGTACAGTTCCTGGACGTCTTCGACATAGTCGCCGGTCTTGGTCCAGTCAACGCGCTGGACATGCCAGCCGTAGGCCTCGTAGCGCCCGAGTACGTCCTCAGTGAACGCGATGTCGGTGTCGTCTTCGATGGAGATGTGGTTCTCGTCGTAGAGGACCACCAGATTGCCGAGCTCCTGGTGTCCGGCCAGCGACGAGGCTTCAGCCGTGACACCCTCCTGGAGGTCGCCGTCGGACGCGATCACCCAGATGGTGTGGTCGAATGGGCTTTCGCCGGCGGCGGTATCGGGATCCATCATGCCGCGCATCCGGCGCTGGGCGAAGGCGAACCCGACTGCCGAGGCTAGGCCCTGACCCAGCGGTCCGGTGGTGATTTCGACGCCGGCGGTGTGGCGGTATTCCGGGTGGCCGGGGGTTTTCGAGCCCCAGGTCCGCAGGGACTGGAGGTCCTCGAGTTCCAGTCCGTACCCGGAGAGGAAGAGCTGGATGTAAAGGGTCAGGGAGGTGTGGCCCGGCGACAGCACAAACCGGTCGCGGCCGGTCCACTCAGGCTGGGAGGGGTCATGCCGGATTAGTTTCTGGAACAGCAGGTAGGCCGCGGGCGCCAGGCTCATAGCCGTGCCGGGGTGGCCGTTTCCCACCTTCTCCACAGCGTCTGCTGCCAACACCCGGACGGTATCCACCGCACGCGTGTCCAGTTCGGTCCAGGTCAGTTCTTGCGTATCAAGCTGCGGCACGAAACCTCAGCCCCTCTCTGTGCTCCACGGCCAGCGCCGCGGCGCCCTGTGGGACTGGCGATCGCCGTCTTTGCGCACCGGAACAACTGGCCGTTCACCGTTGTAAAAACCTGCATTCTGGCTACCCACGCCCCGCGGCCACCATTTTACCGGCGGAAACGGGCTGGGCATTAGGGTCAACCCTATCGTCTTGGGCCGGTTTTCAAATTTGTGGTTCACATCGTGACGTGACGAGTCTCTGGGGCGCATCCGGCGAGGTTACTTCTACAGTCTGTAAAATCTGGGAGGGAGGGGACGGTATGATGAGAGAGGACTTTCCCCCCAGCAGAAACGGCAGTGTTACCTCGTGAAGACCGAGCAGGATCCGGGCCTTGCCAGCACAACGGGCACCAGTACGGGTTTCAAACGCAAGGCCAAGGCCTATCTCGCTCTGACCAAGCCTCGCGTGATCGAGCTGCTGCTGGTCACCACACTGCCAACCATGATCTTCGCCCAGGGCGGACTACCCGGTGTCTGGCTGATGATTTCGACCATGGTCGGTGGCGCACTGGCCGCCGGCAGCGCCGGTTCGTTCAACTGTTACATTGACCGCGACATCGACAAGGTGATGCACCGCACCGAGAAGCGGCCGCTGGTCACCGGTGAGGTTTCCCCCCGCGAAGCCCTGATCTTTTCCTGGGTGCTCGGCGTTGCCGCTATTGCCCTGCTGTGGTTCGGCGCCAACCCCTTGACCGCTGGTCTCGGCGTGGCAGCCATCTTCTTCTACGTGGTCGTCTACTCGCTGATTCTGAAACGCCGCACGCCGCAGAACATTGTCTGGGGCGGAGCCGCTGGCTGCATGCCGGTACTGATTGCCTGGGCCGCTGTCACGAACACCATTGAGTGGCCAGCCGTGGTCCTCTTCCTCATCATTTTCCTGTGGACGCCGCCGCACTACTGGCCGCTCTCCATGAAGTACAGCGACGATTACAACGCGGCCAAGGTGCCGATGCTGGGCGCGATCGCCGGTGCCCGCGTTGTGTCCGTCCAGGTGGTCCTCTACGCCTACGCGACGGTCGCCTGCTCACTGCTGCTCATCCCCGTGGGCGGGGCGGGCTGGGTATTCACCGTCGCGGCCCTCGCCGCCGGTATCTGGTTCCTGTCGGAAACCCACAAGCTCCACACCTCTGCGGTGCGCGGCACGGTCACTGACAAGGGTTCCATGAAGGTGTTCCACGGCTCGATCAGCTACCTCACCGTAGTGTTCCTCGCGCTGGCCATCGATCCGTTCATCGGCGGCCCGGTCTTCTAACCAGTGGGTACGACTAGCATGAGCACATGGTGTTCAACGGTCTAATCGCGTATCCAGTCACTCCCTTTCACGGGAACGGTGACATCAACTTCCCCGAGCTGGCGTCGCTGGTGTCCTCCCTCGCGTCCTCGGGGGTGGATGCCATAGCGGTGCTGGGCTCCTCGGGTAGTTTCGCCTACCTCAGCGCCGCTGAACGATCGCAGGTCGCCTCGACCGCCGTCGACGCCGCCCAGGAGTCCGGCGTTCCCGTCGTGGTGGGGATCAGCTCGGTGGGGACGAGGGAAGTGCTCGACGCCGCCCGGGACGCCGAGCGCGCCGGAGCCTCAGGTGTGGTGCTCTCACCGGTGTCTTATGTGCCGTTGAACAACGATGAGGTGGCGACCCAGACCGCTGCCGTCTGCGAGGTCACGTCCTTGCCGATCTGCCTTTACAACAACCCCGGCACCACCCAGTTCCACTACGACCTGGAACTGGTCGCCGAACTCCTTGACCTCCCCAATGTGCAGGCGTTCAAGGACACTGCCACCGACGTGGTGTCCTTCCGGCAGCGCTACGACCGGTTGCGGTCACTGACCAGCCAGCCGTTCAGCCATGGGCTGAGCGGGGACCTGCTGATCGCCTCGGGCGATATCGCAGCGGACGCCTGGCATACCGGTCCCGCGGCGCTGCTTCCCCGCGCCTACACCGAGTTTCGGGCGGCGGTAGTCAGTGGGGATGGTGCCCGGATTGCTGAGTCGCGGAAGCTTCTGCTGCCGGTGGTGCAGGCCGTCCTGCGGCTGCGGAAGCTGAGCGGGCTTCATTCACTGGCGAAAGCGTGTGGCATCGACGCCGGGGACCCGCGGCTGCCGGTATTACCCGTGCCGGGTAGTGAGCAGCGCGACCTGGCACGCCTGATCGACGCGCTTGAGGTTACCGGTCGTCTCTGAAGCCCGCGGGCTCCGAGGCGACACCGTGGTCGTCGGATTCCAGTGTGGCCCGCTCCTGGCGGCTTGCCGCCAAATAGACGCTGTTGGCCATGGCCGCCGTCAGCACTGATGCTCCGAGCATATGCAGGGCCACCAGCACGACGGGCAGGTGCAGGAAGTGCTGCAGGTAGCCGAGGGCGCCCTGGGCAAGAACCACCGCGGCGAGGATCACCACCGATGTCCTGAGTCGTGACGCTGCCGACTCGCGGTACACCAGCACCAGCGCGACGGCGACCGTGAGTACCAGCAGATAGACCGGCGCCGCGTGGATCCGGGTCATGAGGTCGGGGTCGAGGTTGTTCCGGGCGGCGCCAGCGTCACCGGCGTGCGGGCCGGATCCGGTGACGATCACTCCGAGGAAGACCGTGATGGCTGTCAGCACTGCCGCAGCGGTCAGGATCTGACGCAGCAGCCGTGATCCCAGCGGCGCGGCCGACGTTGCCGCCTGCGCGGTGGTGATCCGTGCCCGGTTGACCAGCACCGTGGCAAGGACAATCAGAACCATCGAGACGATGAAATGCCAGCCGACCACCCAGGGGTTGAGCTGGGTCAGCACCGTGATGCCGCCGAGGATAGCCTGCGCGGGGATGCCTGCGGCCAGCGCGATGGCGAGCCGGAACAGGTCCTTGCGTTCCTTGCGCAGATTCCAGAGGGATACCACCATGGCGATCGCAATGGCTGTCAACACGAAGGTCAGCAGCCGGTTGCCGAACTCGATCACCCCGTGGATGCCCATCTCCGGTGTATTGACGATTGACGTGGCGGTGCACCTGGGCCACTCAGGGCAGCCCAATCCTGAGGCCGTGAGCCGCACGGCACCGCCGGTCACCACGATCATGATCTGGGAGATCAGCGAGGCGAGGGCCAGACCGCGAACGGACCGCGAGTTGGTGCGGGGGAGTTTCGCTGTGAGACGGCTCCAGCCGGTGGGTGCAGGGTGTGTCATGTGTGCTAACTCCATTTGAACCAGCGGATGGCGGCGAGGCTGGACAGGAAGGCCCACGCCGCGAGGATAAGGAACGCAGGAAGGTTGAAGGCCCCGTCGATGAGCGCCGACCGTAGTCCGTCGCCCAGCGCCGAGGACGGCAGGATGTCAACGAACGGCCGCATGGCATCGGGCAGCAGCGTCCCGGGGAGCACAATACCGCCGGCCACGGCCAGCAGGATCCACACCAGGTTGGTCACGGCAAGCGTCGCCTCCGGCCGGAGGGTTCCAGCCACCAGGAGGCCCAGGGCTGTGAATGCCGCAGCGCCGACGATCAGTTGCACCAGCCCAGGCAGCATCCCCGCAGCATCCGGGCGCCATCCCAGCAGGACCGCAACGGTACCGATGACCACCAGCTGGACTGCCAGGACGACGACGACGCCGAGCACCTTCCCCAGGATCAGCCCTGGTTTACCCAGGGGAGTAGTGGACAGGAACCGCAGCACGCCGTAGCGGCGGTCGAAGCCGGTAGCGATGCCCTGCCCGGTGAAGGCAGTGGACATGGCACAGAGCGCAATGATGCCCGGGGTCGCTGCGTCGATTCGGCTGTCCGCCATCCCGTCAAGGAACGGCGTCAGGACCAGGACCACCAGACCGAGCAGGGGCAACGCAATGGCCAGGACCAGTTGTTCCCCGTTGCGGAGCATGGACAGCGCCTCGTAGCGGCCCTGCAGGAGGATGCGTTTAGCCAGCGGAGCGGCAGTGCTCATCGGATTTCCCGTCCGGAGATGTCGAGGAACACGTCTTCGAGGGACCGGGGTTGCATGCTGATGGACAGGGGCAGGACGCCGGCCTCTTCCCACCACCGTGCAAGTCCTGCCAGGTCGGCGGGGGTGAAGCAGCCAGCCACCGAATAGCGGCCGGGATCGGTTTCCCTAAAGCTGAGCGCCGGAAACGCGCCGGCCGGGAGGCCGAGGCCTGGGGCGGCCTGGAAGCGGAGATCCCGGTACGTGTCGCCGGCGTCGTCGGCGGTCAGGTCAGCGACGGTGCCGTGGGTGACGGTGCGGCCCGTGTCGAGAATGTAGACATAATCGGCGAGCTTCTGGGCGTCGTCGAGCAGGTGGGTGGTGAGGATGATGGCCAGCCCCTCAGCGCGGAGTTCACGGATCAGGTCGAACACGATGGTGCGTGACTGCGGATCCAGTCCTGCGCTGGGCTCGTCCAGGAAGAGCACCTCGGGGTTGCCGATCAGCGCGCAGGCGAGGGCGAGCCGCTGTTTCTGGCCGCCGGAGAGCCGTCGGATGCCCGTGGTGGCGTAGGAGTTGATGCCCAACCGGTCGGCAAGCTCGGCCACCGGGCGGGGTGCGCCGTACATGGCCGCCACATGGTTGAGCAGGGCCAGCGGCCGGGCCGACGGCGGGAGCCCACCTTCCTGCAGCATCACTCCGACTCTGCTGCGAAGCGCCGCTCCGGCGTTGAACGGGTTCTCACCGAGTAGCCTGACCGTCCCACCGTTGGGGCGCTGCAAACCCTGCGCGCATTCGAGGGTGGTGGTCTTGCCGGCACCATTCGCGCCGAGGAGCGCCGTGACCTGCCCGGGGTAGGCTCGAAGGTGGACGCCGTCGAGCACCCTGACCATCTTGCCGTCGAGCGCGGAAACGGGTCCAAAGTCCTTGACGAGCGCTTCAACTTCCAGCGCGGGAGAGGGGTTTGGCACTCAATTATTCTACGGCATGTAGTAGCTGTGCCTTCCCGTGCGGAACCGCCCTTCGGATAGCCTCGCCTTACTGGCAGTGGGGAACAGATTAGGACATGATTGTGTTGTCTATTCTGTGGGCATAAATCTGTGCCGCGGATTCCGGAGGAGGCGACATGAGCAATTCATCCCCAGCCAGCACCTTCCCGGCTGAGGCGCGCCCAAATGGCTCCCAGCCAAATGACTCCCGGCCCAACAGCTCCCGCCCCAACGGTTCCAGGCCCAGTGAGGTCGAGGACCGGACCCGCAGCAAGGTGCTCGCCGCGGTCCTCGAACACGGCCCGGTCAGCGCGGCTGAACTCGGTGAACGCCTGGGGTTCACCCCGGCGGCCGTCCGACGCCACCTTGATGCCCTGTCCCGCAAACAGCTCATCGAAGTGAAACTGGTCGGCAACCCCTCTTCGGGAGCGGGCCGGCCGGCCCGCAGGTACGTGCTGAGCCAGCGCGGGCAGACCGAGCTGGGCACCGACTACCTGTCCATCGCCAAGGCGGCTCTGACGCAGCTCCAACTGGTCGCCGGTCCCGACGCCGTCGACGAGTTCGCCCGGACCCGCTTCGCCGAGATGGAAACCCGGTACCGCCCCCTGGTGGAAGCCGCCGGCCCCGACCTCGAAGACCGCGCCCGTGCGCTGGCCGGAGCACTGACCGCGGACGGGTTCGTGGGGTCCACCACGGTTGTCGGGCGGAACGCCCCGAACGCTGCCATGCTGGCGGTCCAGCTCTGCCAGGGTCACTGCCCGGTGCAGGAGCTCGCCGCCGATTTTCCCTCGTTCTGTGACCAGGAGACCGAAGTATTCTCCCGGCTGCTCGGCGTCGACGTACGCCGGCTGTCCACGCTGGCGCGCGGCGGCCACGTCTGCACCACCCACATACCTGTGGGCCGGGTAATACCGGCCCCCGCCGGGACTGACATCCCCGGGCTAGAACCGACCGTATCCAACCATCAGCATGAAAGGCCGTGATGACGGATCAAGTAGACCAGAAGACAATGGCTGAGCCAGCCGTTCCGGAAGCAGTAATCAGTGACATCCTGGAGCGCAATCCGGAGCTCGAAGGCATCGGTAACTATGCTTTCGGCTGGTCGGATAAGAACGACGCCGGCGCCAACGCCAAACGCGGACTCAGCGAAGAGGTCGTCCGCGACATCTCGGCCAAGAAGGACGAGCCCCAATGGATGCTTGACCTGCGCCTGAAAGGCCTCAAGTACTTCGACCGGAAGCCCATGCCCGCCTGGGGTGCTGACCTGTCGGGCATTGACTTCGACAACATCAAATACTTCGTGCGCTCCACCGAGAAGCAGGCTGGCAGCTGGGAAGAACTCCCCGAAGACATCAAGAACACCTACGAGAAGCTCGGTATCCCCGAGGCAGAGCGTAACCGCCTGGTCTCAGGCGTGGCGGCCCAGTACGAGTCCGAGGTGGTCTACCACCAGATCAACGAGGAGCTCGAACGCCAGGGTGTCATCTTCATGGACACCGACACTGCGCTGAAGGAACACCCCGAGTTCTTCGAGGAGTACTTCGGCTCGATCATCCCGGTGGGCGACAACAAGTTCGCATCGCTGAACACGGCCGTCTGGTCCGGCGGCTCCTTCGTCTACGTGCCACCCGGCGTTCACGTTGAGATCCCACTGCAGGCCTACTTCCGGATCAACACGGAGAACATGGGCCAGTTCGAGCGGACCCTCATCATCGCCGATGAGGGCTCCTACGTGCACTACATCGAAGGTTGCACCGCCCCGATCTACACGTCGGACTCCCTGCACTCGGCTGTCGTCGAGATCGTGGTGAAGAAGGACGCCCGCGTCCGCTACACCACCATCCAGAACTGGTCGAACAACGTGTACAACCTGGTCACCAAGCGGGCTATCGCCCACGAGGGCGCCACCATGGAGTGGGTTGACGGCAACATTGGCTCGAAGGTCACCATGAAGTACCCGGCCGTCTACCTGGTAGGGGAGCACGCCAAGGGCGAGACCCTGTCCATTGCTTTCGCCGGCGAGGGTCAGCACCAGGACACCGGTTCGAAGATGGTGCACATCGCACCGAACACCAAATCATCGATCATCTCCAAGTCGGTTGCCAGGGGCGGTGGACGGGCCGCCTACCGCGGGCTGGTCCAGGTCCGCGAGGGTGCCACGCATTCGGCGAACACTGTGCGCTGTGACGCCCTGCTGGTGGACACGATCTCCCGGTCCGACACCTACCCGTACGTGGACATCCGCGAGGACGACGTCACCATGGGCCACGAGGCAACCGTCTCGCGCGTCAGCGAGGAACAGTTGTTCTACCTGATGTCGCGCGGCATGCCCGAGGACGAGGCCATGGCCATGATCGTGCGCGGGTTCATCGAACCCATCGCCCGTGAACTCCCCATGGAGTACGCCCTCGAACTGAACCGCCTGATCGAACTCCAGATGGAAGGGGCAGTAGGCTGATAATGGCTGAAGCTACCCAATTAGACGCTCCGGCGTCCGAAGAGAAAATTGCCATCGACGGTTTCACCGAAGAAGGGGAAAACCTTTCCCCCTTCAACGAGGGCACCGACCAGCATGGCGCGAAAAAGCACAGCCACGGCGACGCCCCGGTCATCCCCGAGGCATCCCGCGGTGAGCGGCTCAAGTCCTACAGGCTGGCCGACTTCGCACCGCTGAACGGCCGCGAAGAGGACTGGCGGTTCACCCCGCTCAAGCGTCTCCGCGGGTTGCACGACCAGCCACTGACCGGTTCGGGGCCCACCGTTGAGGTTTCCGGCGCCACCAACATCCAGGTGGAGACCGTCGGCCGCGACGACTCCCGCATCGGCTCCGCATCCATCCCCGATGACCGGGTCTCGGCCGCAGCCTGGGAAGCGTTCACTGAGGCCACGGTCGTGACCATCCCGGTGGAGACGATCGCGGACAGCGACATCCAGATCACCATCAATGGCGTCGATGAGGCCCCTGCAGCCCAGCACCTGATCATCACCGCGGAGCGGTTCTCAAAGGCCGTCGTGGTGCTCGATCACCACGGCAAGACCACCCTCGCGCAGAACGTCGAAATCGTCGTCGGCGACGGTGCTGAACTCACCGTCGTCAGTGTGCAGGAATGGGACGACGACGCCGTCCACACCTCCACCCAGCAGGCCAAAATCGGTCGGAACGCGAAGTTCAAGCACGTCGTGATCAGCCTGGGCGGAGACCTGGTGCGGATGACGCCGTCGTCGCTCTTCACCGGACCAGGGTCCGAGGTCGAGATGTACGGACTGTACTTCGCCGACGCAGGCCAGCACCTTGAGCAGCGCCTCCTGGTGGACCACGCCGTCCCGAACTGCAAATCCCGCGTCACCTACAAGGGCGCCCTGCAGGGCCAGGACGCTCACACCGTCTGGGTCGGCGACGTGCTGATCCGCAAGGAGGCGGAGGGGACCGATACGTACGAAACGAACCGAAACCTCCTGTTGACTGACGGGACGCGCTCGGACTCGGTGCCGAACCTGGAGATCGAAACTGGTCTCATCGAGGGTGCAGGCCACGCCAGCGCCACCGGCCGGTTCGACGACGAGCACCTGTTCTACCTGATGGCTCGCGGCATCGACGAGAAAACCGCCCGCCGACTGGTGGTCCGCGGTTTCCTCAACGAGGTCATCCAGCAGATCAAGGTGCCAGCCCTGGAGGAGCGGCTGACCGACGCCGTGGAGCGGGAACTCGCGGCAGGAAACATCTGATGGCTGACGCACCGAAGGGCGAACTGGTCTGCAATGTCAACGACATTGAGGTCCGCCAGGCCCTGCGCATTCTGATCGACGACTATCCGGTGGCTGTGGTGAAGGACTCCGAGGGTGCAATCCATGCTCTCGGGGACACCTGCTCGCATGCCGATATCTCCCTCTCCGAGGGGGACGTCGAAGGATGCGTCATCGAATGCTGGGGACACGGATCGCAGTTCGATCTGCGCAGCGGCGCCCCGCTGCAACTGCCAGCCTATGAACCTGTCCCAGTGTTCGCCCTGGAAATTCACGGCGACGAGGTCTACGTGGACATCACCACCGTCACCAACGGTGCCGCTGTCCCGGACCTCGGCTAGCCACCACACACTTTTCGACTACTTAGCTCGAACACCTACTGCACTCCCTGCCACGCAGGGCGCGAAGGAGAACCACAGATGTCCACCCTTGAAATCAAGGACCTCCACGTCAGCATCGAGACGGAGCAGGGGGTCAGGAAGCAGATCCTCAAAGGGGTCAGCCTGACCATCAACACTGGCGAGTCACACGCCATCATGGGCCCCAACGGTTCCGGCAAGTCGACCCTCGCCTCGACGATTGCCGGTCACCCCCGGTACCTCGTTGACAGCGGATCCATCACCCTCGACGGCGAAGACGTCCTCGATATGAGCGTCGACGAGCGGGCCCGCGCCGGCCTGTTCCTGGCCATGCAGTATCCGGTCGAGGTACCCGGCGTCACCATGACCAACTTCCTGCGGACCGCGAAGACTGCCCTCGATGGCAAGGCCCCGAGCCTGCGTCACTGGACCAAGGACGTCAAGGAAGCGATGTCGCAGCTGCGCATCGACGCCGACTTCGCCCAGCGCAACGTCAACGAGGGTTTCTCCGGCGGCGAGAAGAAGCGCGTCGAAATTCTTCAGCTCGAGCTGTTCAAGCCCCGCTTCGCCATCCTGGATGAGACCGACTCAGGCCTCGACGTCGATGCGCTGAAGGTCGTGTCCGAAGGCGTGAACCGCGAGCATTCAAAGGGCGAAATGGGTACCCTGTTGATCACCCACTACACCCGGATCCTGCGCTACATCAAGCCGGACTTCGTCCACGTGTTCGTTGACGGCAGGATTGCTGAACAGGGTGGGCCTGAGCTGGCCGACCGCCTCGAGGCCGAAGGCTACGACCGCTTCGGCGCCCAGTCCCCGGCTCCTGCTGTCACCACAGCCGGCGCCTAGGCTCAGCAATAAGTGAACTCGGTAACACTTCGAGAAGGTAGAGAACAATGAGTGAAGTGAACGCGGGACAGACCGCGCTTGACGACGTCGAGGAAGCCCTCAAGGACGTGATTGACCCCGAGCTGGGTGTCAACATCGTTGACCTTGGCCTCCTGTACGGCCTGAAGTACGCCGACGACGGCGCCCTGCTGATCGACATGACGCTCACCACGGCGGCGTGCCCGCTGACTGACGTCATCGAAGAGCAGGTGGGGCTGTCGCTCGACGGCGTCGTGGACGACTGGCGCCTGAACTGGGTGTGGATGCCACCATGGGGTCCCGAGAAGATCACCGACGACGGCCGCGACCAGATGCGGGCCCTCGGCTTCAACATCTAGGACGCTCCTGCGCAGCATTCCCGGACGTGCGCAGCATTCCCGGACCACCGCAACATTCCAGGACCAGCGCAGCAGAAAACGGCAGGCGCCCCAGTTATATCTGGGGCGCCTGCCGTTTTCTGCTGCGCTAGCCGTTTTGTGGGGCGGCTGCCGGTTCATGCTGCGCTAGCCGGTTTGGGCCGGTCCGCTGGGGTCTGCAGCGTTCGGTTCCCCGAGACCCCGGGCCGCCAGCGCCTCGCCGGTCTGGTGGGCGTAGGCGACAGCGCCGATCACCACCGGGATCACCAGGGCCCGCGGGTTCCGTTCCAGACCGCGGGCCTTTGCCGCGTCCCGGACGTCCGCTACCGAGCCCACAAGATACGGGAGGCTCCGGGTCATCAGGGCAAGCGTCAGGCCGAACCGCTCGGGGTCGGCGCCCAGCCGCCGAAACGGGACGGCGAGGGCGACCAGCCCATCCAGGAGGCGTTGGCCCTCGGTGGTCAGGGTCAGCAGGCGGGCCGCGAGGAGGCACGTGGTGATGTTTCCCACCACCTGCAGGGCCGATTCCGGGCCGTTAGCGATGATCTGGTAGCCGCCGAGGATCACGAGCATGGGCCAGACCGGCACCAGCGGTCGCCACAGGTGGATCGGGGGCAGGCGTGCACCGATCAGGTAGCCAACTGCCACCAGCCCAAATGCGACGGCGGTCAGCGCCAGTAGGTTTACCACCAGCACGCTCGTGGACAGCAGCAGTACAGCAAGGCCTTTCACCCACAGGGGAGTCCGGTGGAGCAGCGAATCACCGGCGACGTAGGTGCCGAACAGGCTGCCGTGGCCCCTCATGGGCGGTGTTCCGGCAGCGGGTCCGCCTCGAGATGCATCCGGCGGTAGTGGTCGATCGCTGCGCCGGGGTCGCCGTCGAACACCAGCTGTCCCGCGTCGATGACCAGCACCCGGTCGCTGTCCCTGGCGAAGTCGAGATCATGGGTGGTGAAGACCACCTGTTGGTCCAGTCCGCGGAACACGCTGCGGACCCGGCGCTCGTTGCGGAGGTCAAGCAGGGTGGTGGGTTCGTCTGCGACCAGGATGGCCGGGTCGACGGCGAGGACCGTGGCTAGCGCCATTAGCTGCCGCTCCCCACCGGAGAGGTCGTAGATGCTTTGCTCTGCCAGCGGCCCCAGCCCGAACCGCTCCAGGACAGCCAGTGCCGCGGTTCGCCGTTCGGTAGGGTTGCGCAGCCGAGCCCGCAGCGACAGCTCAACATCCTCAAGCCCGGTGGGCATCACCAGTTGGGACAGGGGATCGGTAAACACGAATCCCACCCGCTGCCGGACCGCCCGGCCGGCCTTGACCGTGTCGAGTCCTGCCACCAGGACGCTCCCGGCAGTTGGAGGGATCAGCCCGTTGATGAGTTTCAACAGAGTCGACTTCCCGGACCCATTCGCGCCGATGACCGAGATCCGACGCTCGGACAGCTCCAGCGTCAGCGGCGCCAGAATCAGTCGCGCACCATCCGGGCCATCGACGCTGACCGCAGCACCCTCGAAAACGATCATCAGCTAGCTGCTCCGACGGCTCACGTGGCCGTCACAGAAGCATTCCGGCCTGCACCAATCAACCGGGGGAACGCCCGGTGCACACTCAACCCGATCGCTGCTGCAACGAGGTTCTTCACCACGTCGCCGGGCAGGTAGATCACGTCGGCGAGGATTGCGGTCACGAAGTCCAGCTTGCCGTTAATCATCAGGCCAGCAATCCCGAGGGTGTGGACCACCAGCAGGCTGGTCACCATGCAGGCTGCGAACAGGGCGGCATACCTGAACCGGCGCACCCGGGCCAGGACGAGACGGGCCAGGAACCCGGCGACGAGTGCAGCAAGAGGGAACGCCAGAAGGTAGCCGGCCGACGGGCCAGCGAGGACACCCACGCCCCCCGAAAAGCCAGCGAAGATCGGCAGACCAGCCAGGCCTACCGCCACATACAGTGCCACTGCAGCGAAGCCTCGGCCGGGTCCAAGGACAATTCCGGTCACCATCACGGCGAGAGTCTGCAGGGTCAGGGGTACCCCGAGCGGGCCGGCGGGGATAGCAGGTAGGATTGCTAGAGCGGCCACGAAGGCCGCGAAGACCGCGATCAGCGAAAGATCTGTGGCACTCCAGCGGCGCCTGGCGTGAGTGGGAGTACCCACAGCGGCGGCCGCGGGAGCCTGATTCTCCAGATGCATGGTGACTCTTCCTGTTAGTTATCGACAACAGTGTGCCGTCACTTACTGAGATTAGTGCCACCAGTTCTTATTTCGCTTGTAGGTTTCCTACAAAATTAGGCATCCAGCAAACTCCGATGATGCGGAACCGTTCCATTGAAAGGCCACGTAATTGATTACCGTCTCGAACTTAGAGCTTCGCGCGGGAGCGCGCCTGCTTATGGATGCGGTGTCATTCCGTGTTGACCGCGGGGACAAGATTGGTCTGGTGGGTCGAAATGGTGCCGGCAAGACCACTCTGACCAGGGTCCTGGCGGGGGAGGGTCTGCCGGCCGGCGGGTCCGTCACCCGAAAGGGCGAAATCGGGTACCTGCCCCAGGACCCGCGGACACCCAATATGGAGCAGTTGGCCCGGGACCGGATCCTTTCGGCGCGGAACCTCGACGTCGTCGTCACCAAGCTGCGGGCCGCCCAGGAAGACATGGCGAGCGACAACAATTCGGTGCGCGACAAGGCGATGGCCCGCTACGACCGGATCGAAGCAGAATTCCTTGCGCACGGCGGGTACGCCGCCGAAGCGGAGGCAGCCGCAATTTCCTCGAACCTCGCCCTGCCGGACCGGATCCTGAACCAGCCGCTGAGCACCCTCTCCGGTGGTCAGCGCCGGCGTGTTGAACTTGCGCGCATCCTGTACTCGGGCGCGGAGACCATGCTCCTCGATGAGCCAACCAACCACCTTGACGCCGACTCCATCACCTGGCTGCGCGAGTTCCTCAAGAACCACCAGGGTGGCCTGATTGTGATCAGCCACGATGTGGACTTGCTTGAAGCGACGGTGAACAAGGTGTTCCACCTGGATGCCAACCGCGCCACGATCGACATCTACAACATCGGCTGGAAGCGTTACCTGCAGCAGCGCGAGACTGATGAACGCGCGAGGAAGCGTGAGCGCGCCAACACGGAGAAGAAGGCCCAGGTCCTCATGGACCAGGCCAACAAAATGCGGGCCAAGGCCACCAAGGCAGTTGCTGCGCAGAACATGGCGAAGCGTGCGGAACGCCTGCTGGGCGGGCTGGAAGCGGTGCGCGCGCAGGACCGCGTTGCTGCGCTGCGGTTCCCCGAACCGTCCCCGTGCGGCAAGACCCCCATGACCGCCGAGGGGCTCAGCAAGTCCTACGGTTCGCTGGAGATCTTCACCGACGTCGACCTCGCTATCGACCGCGGATCGAAGGTAGTGATCCTCGGACTGAACGGTGCTGGCAAGACCACCCTGCTGCGGATGCTCGCCGGCGTCGACAAACCGGACACCGGCGAAGTCATCCCCGGGCACGGCCTGAAGGTGGGCTACTACGCCCAGGAACACGAAACCCTCGACACTGAGCGGACCGTCCTCGAGAACATGCGCTCCTCGGCACCGGATATGAAGGACGCCGAAGTCCGCGGTGTCCTCGGGTCCTTCCTCTTCACGGGCGACGACGTCGACAAGCCTGCCGGGGTGCTCTCCGGTGGTGAGAAGACTCGACTGGCTCTGGCCACCATCGTCGCGTCGTCAGCCAACGTGTTGCTGCTCGACGAACCGACCAACAACCTGGACCCCGCCAGCCGTGCCGAGATTCTGGGGGCGCTGCGCAACTACAGTGGCGCCGTCGTCCTGGTCAGCCACGATGAGGGAGCGGTTGAGGCGCTCAACCCCGAACGGGTGGTGCTGCTACCCGACGGCGTCGAGGACCTTTGGAGCGATGACTATCTCGACCTGGTGACGATGGCCTAATAGCCGCGCGCGTCGAGGTAGGCGTCTTCTTCTTCCTCGGCGGTGGGGCGGCGCTGTCGTCGCGACGGCAGCGCCGAGATGGTGCCGTTGGCTTCTTCGGCCTCTTCTTCGTCCGTCCGCTGCTGCTGCCGGGCGGCGTAGCCGAACCCCACGAACAACAGGCCGCCGAAGGCGAACCACTGCATGGAGTATGACAAGTGCGGTCCGGCGTCCAGGGACGGGCGCGGGAAGATCCGCGGCGAAGTCGCCGGTGCCGGACTTTCGGCTGACATCAGCCCGTAGGCACCCGTCTGAAGCTCGTAGTCGAGGACCTCGTCGTAGCGTGCCAGGTTGATGGAAGCGATCTGGCCCTCCGGGGCCCCGCGATCCAGCTGCGGCTCACCCGGCTTGATCCTCGCCGTCACGGTGACCTCGCCGTCGGGCGGCTGAGGGAAAGCATCGGGACGGCCCGCCGCATCATTGCCGATCGGTAGCCAACCGCGGTTGATAATCACCGCTGACCCGTCCGCCAGTTTGAGCGGCACCAGCACCTCGTAGCCGGGGCGTCCGCTGAAGGGACGGTTGCGCACCACCAGCTGGTTGGCCGTGTCATAGGTTCCGGTCAGCTCAATGGGCAGCCATTCCTCGGCAGGGTCAAACGATCTGAAATCGGCGGTGTCCGCTGCATACGGGACGGCCGGCTGGTCATAGTTGGCTTCGATCCGTTGGATCGTGTCAGCCAGCTGGTCACGACGGTCGAGCTGCCACATACCGAGGGAACTGCACGCGACGGCGAGCAGGACCACGAGGGCAAACCACCCCAGCCAGCGGGGCGAAACGAGAAAACGGTACATCTATGCTGTGTCCTCGGCTGAGCCCGCCAGGGGCAGGGTTTCCTTCCACAGATCACGGGTCTGCAGGTAGTTCTCCAGCCAGTCGCGGTGCTCCCCACACGCAACCCAAATTTTCCGGCGCTCTGGCGTGTGGATTTTTGGGTTGTTCCATAGCAGCTGCCAGGTTGCGGGCAGCCGGCACGCCTTGCGTGAGCACACGGTCTCGGCGGGCCGGCCGCCCGGCTCCTGCGTGGTTCCTGGGGCAGCGCTGAGCTGCTGCAGCTGGTCAAGAAGATTCATACGGTGGGACGTCCCCTGTACAGCTTGTCGTTGGTGGTGGCCGGGTCGTCGTCGTCAATAATTTCGCCCTGCAGCACGTCGTCGGTGGGCTCCGGGGACACCGGGGCCGCGGTCTCAAGAGCGGGGAGGGGCACGTTATCGATCAGCGACTGGCTGTGGGGCAGGTCGCTGGTGTCGGACCCACCGTTAGCGAAGATCACCGCGAAGTACGGCAGCACCACCGCACCAACGATCACCACCCACTGCAGCCAGCCCTCAACGAAAAACACGAGGACGATGCAGACGAGACGGATACCCATCGAAATGGAATATTTGATCATTCGCCCGCGTATTTCATCGCTGTGGGCGCTTCGCGCATCGGTAATACTGTGGACGTCAGCGCCATGCCGGATTTGCTTGCTCATCACACTCCAAGGGACCTTTCTATTGTCTCACTCAGTGCCCCAAGATGTTAAAAGCCTGGCAGCCACCAAAGGTTCCCCCGGCGGCTGCCCTTCGCCACATTCTTGCAGTTCAGCAGGTCCCAGCTAGGATCGGCAGGGATAGTTGGAGCAATGATTCTGGAGGAATCCGTGGCAGACGCCGAGCAGGGACGCAGTGTTTTGGTAACCGGAGGCAACCGCGGCATTGGGCTTGCCATTGCGCGAGCCTTTGTTGAGAACGGTGACCGGGTGGCCATTACCTACCGCAGCGGGGAGGTTCCTGAGGGACTTCTCGGCGTGAAAGCCGACGTCACCAGCGAAGCGCAGGTCGACGCCGCGTTCACCGCCGTCGAGGAAGCCCACGGCCCCGTCGAGGTGCTGGTCGCCAACGCCGGGATGACCCGTGACACGCTGCTGCTGCGGATGAGTGAGTCGGACTTCACCGACGTCATCGACACCAACCTCACCGGCGCGTTCCGCGTCATCAAGAGGGCTTCGAAGGGGATGATCCGCCTCCGGAAAGGCCGCGTGGTGCTGATCTCTTCGGTGACGGGGCTGTACGGTGCGCCCGGGCAGATCAACTATTCGGCGTCGAAGGCGGGCCTGATCGGCATCGCCAGGTCGCTCACCCGCGAACTGGGTTCGCGGGGTATCACCGCGAACGTGGTGGCTCCGGGTTTCATTAACACCGATATGACCGCCGAGCTGCCCGAGGACACCCGCAAAAACTACCTCGCCACCATCCCGGCCCGACGGTTCGCTGAGCCGACCGAGGTGGCCAACGTGGTGCGGTGGATTGCCAGCGACGACGCCGCCTACATCTCCGGAGCGGTCATCCCCGTCGACGGTGGACTGGGCATGGGCCACTAACAGCACAGCGTTTATCACCCGTTTTCACTGACTAATGTTTCACCGACTAAGAGGAGTACCTATGGCCGCGTTGGATGGCACAACCGCAATCGTCACCGGATCATCACGCGGAATCGGGGCTGATGTCGCGAAACTGCTCGCGGACCAGGGCGCCGCCGTCGTCGTCAATTACCGCCAGAAGGCACCGCGCGCCGCGAAGGTGGTGGCGGGGATCGAGGCCGCTGGCGGGAAGGCGGTAGCTGTTGGCGCCGACCTGACCACCGCTGAGGGGTCAGCGGCGCTGATCCAGGCAGCGGTCGACAACTTCGGGGGTCTGGGTTTGCTGGTCCTCAATGCGTCGGGCGGGATGGAATCGGGAGTCGAGGAAGACTATGCCCTGAAACTGAACCGTGACGCGCAGGTCAACATGCTCCGCGCGGCGATGGACGTGATGCCGTCGGGTTCCCGCGTGGTGTTCATCACCAGCCACCAGGCGCACTTCATCAACACGGTTCCCACGATGGCAGCCTACGAGGCCGTCGCTCGCAGTAAGCGGGCCGGTGAGGATGCCCTCCGCGAGCTGCTGCCTGAGCTGGAAGCCAAGGGCATCACCCTGGTTGTGGTTTCCGGCGACATGATCGAGGGAACCGTTACGGCAACCCTGCTGGACCGGGCCACCCCCGGGGCGATTGAAGCGCGCCGCGAGCAGGCCGGGCGGCTCTACTCGGTCGCCGAGTTTGCCGCTGAGATCGCGAAGATGGCCACTGCCGATGTCCCCAGCGGACACACGGAGTACGTCGGCGGCTACGAGTACTTCACCAAGTAGCCGGTTCCTTCACCGCCCCAGGATTGGGTCCTGGGGCGGTGAAGTCCATCAAGAGTCAGCCCGGTCCAGGTCAGTACCGGCTGAAGTGCCTGACCACGTCCAGGTAGGGCAGATCGATCGAGGCGTCCGCAGCCGCACGGACCGCGGGCTTGGCGTTGAAAGCCACCCCGAGCCCAGCCGCGCCAAGCATGTCGAGGTCATTGGCACCGTCCCCGACGGCGATGGTCCGCTCCATCGGCACGCCGGCCTCCGCAGCCCACCGCCGCAGGGCCCGTTCCTTGGCTGCGCGGTCCACTACCGGGCCCACGACCTCACCGGTGAGATGTCCGTCGTCGCTGACGCCCAGTACGTTGGCCTCCGCGAAGGTCAGGCTCAGTTGGGCGGCCAGCGGGTCGAGTAGCTGGGTGAAACCGCCCGAGACTGCGGCAACCGCGTGCCCTGCCGCCAGATAGTGGCGGACCAGCTCCTCAGCGCCGTCGCTGAACTCAATGACCGATCCCACCTCGGCGAGGACACTGACCGGAAGGCCCTTGAGCACCGCCACCCTCGATCGGAGGCTCTGGGTGAAATCTATTTCGCCGCGCATCGCCGCGTCGGTGACGGCGGCGACCTCAGCCTCCCGGCCAGCGTGGGCAGCCAGCAACTCAATGACTTCCTGCCGGATCAAGGTGGAATCCACGTCCATGATGAGGAGCTTTCGTCCCTCGTCAACCAGTGGGGGAGGGACGACGGCGCAGCTCAGATCACCCGTCAGGTGGGGCTGCACAGCGGTCCGCAGGTCGGCGGCGTCGCCGTCGAACGAGACGAAAACGGTGGACGCCTGGAAGCGTGAGCTCCCCGAGTTCTCGAGTTCGATGATCTGGGCACCGGTGTTCTGGACGGCACCCTGGACAGCGATCAGAAACTCATCCGGAAGCTGCACACCGTAACTGACGACACCGAATTCCCTGGGCATAATCCTCCACTTTCACCATTGGTCTTCAACCGCAGCGCGGTCAGCGCCACCCAGCCATTATCGCCGGGCGCCGGGCGGGCCCCGAAATCAGTTCACCGGACGACGCCGGCCGCTCATCCTGCCCACCGGCACCTCCCGGGCGCCGGGCGGGCGCCGTTTCGCGTTTGCTGCGCTAGTTGGCCTAATGTCTAGTGCTATGAGTGATGTTCTTGAGTTAGCTGGGGTAAGCCTTGTCCGGGGCGGCAAGACGCTGTTGGACAGCGTGGACTGGCAGGTCAAGGACGGCGAACGCTGGGTGATCATGGGCCCGAACGGCGCAGGCAAAACCACCCTGCTCCAGATCGCTGGCGCCCGCATCCACCCCACCCAGGGTGTCGCGGGTATCTTGGACGAAGTTCTGGGTGCGGTGGATGTCTTCGAGTTGCGTCCCCGCATCGGGCTCGCCTCGGCGGCCCTCGCCGCCCAGATACCCGAGCACGAAACCGTGCTCAACGTGGTGGTCACCGCTTCCTACGGGATCACCGGACGGTGGCGGGAGCAGTACGAAAAGCAGGACGCCCGCCGCGCCTTTGCCCTGCTCGATGCGTGGGGCATGTCCACCTTCATGAACCGGCCGTTTGCCTCCCTCAGCGAGGGCGAACGCAAGCGCGTCCAGATCGCCCGGGCCCTGATGACCGACCCGGAGCTGCTGCTCCTCGACGAGCCCGGCGCCGGGCTGGACCTCGCCGGTCGTGAAGACCTGATCACCCGGCTCACAGCCCTGGCCCAGGACGAGGAATCACCGGTCATGGTGTTAGTGACCCATCACCTCGAAGAGGTGCCACCGGGATTCACCCACGCCATGCTGATGCGCGACGGCGCGGTAGTGGCTTCCGGCCCGATCGAGACCGTCTTCACCGAAGAGCACCTCAGCGCAGCTTTCGATGTGCCCCTCGACGTCCGCCAGCAGGACGGCCGCTACACGGCTGTCGCCCGTTCCCGCGCCTAGCGACCGGTACGCCTGCTGATGGAACTGCTGCAGGGTGCCCTCATTTTTGTTGCCGGTCTCTGGGCCGGTGCCATCAATTCGGTGGTGGGCTCCGGCACGCTTGTCACCTTCCCGGTCCTGCTCGCCCTGGGATTCGCCCCGGTCACGGCGACCATCAGCAACGCGATGGGCCTGATCGCGGGCGGTGTATCGGGAACCTGGGGGTACCGTCGTGAACTTGCCGGTTTGCGCTCGACCATCCTTCGCCTGCTTCCCGCCTCGGTTCTCGGGGGGATCACCGGTGCAGCTCTCCTCCTGAATCTGCCGGAACAGGTCTTCGAATTCGCGGCGCCAATCCTGATCGTCATTGCCCTGGGGTTTGTGATCTTCCAGCCCGCGCTGCAACGCAGGGTGCTGCTCCGGGCGGAACGCAAGGAGTCCACCCGGGCCCACCCCGTGGGGCTGACCATCCTCGTGTACCTGGCGGGCGTCTACGGCGGGTATTTCGTCGCAGCTCAGGGCATCCTGATGGTGGGTATCCTCGGCATTTTCCTGCACGGCACCATCCAGAACGCCACCGCAGTGAAGAACCTGCTGGTGCTCGCCGTCAACGTGGTGGCAGGCATTTCGTACATGCTCTTCGCGTTCGACCGTATCAACTGGTGGGTGGTTCTGGTCATCGCCGTCAGCTCACTCATTGGCGGCTTCTTTGGTGCGGTGATCGGACGCAGGCTACGTCCGGCAGTGCTGCGGTCGATCATTGTGACTCTCGGCCTGATCGCCCTCTACATCATGGTCGCCCGGCTGGTCACCGGATGAGCATCCACCGCCTGACCGACCCCGCCGACCCGCTGGTGTCGGACTACACCTCCCTGACCGATACACAGCTCCGCCGACGACGGGAACCCGCCGAAGGCCTCTACATTGCCGAAAGCACCAAGGTGCTCCGGCGAGCCGTCGACGCCGGCCACACCCCACGGTCCTTCTTTCTCACCGACAAATGGCTGCCCGATCTGCAGGACCTGCTGGAGCGTTTCCCCGCGGTCCCCGCTTTCATCGGCACCGAGCAGATCCTCGAACAGATCACCGGCTTCCATCTGCACCGTGGTGCGCTGGCCGCCATGGACCGGCCCCGTCCGCTCGACCTCGATGGGGTACTGGAGGGCGCGCACCGGATCGCTGTCCTTGAGGACATCGTCGACCACACCAACCTCGGCGCTATCTTTCGCTCCGCTGCGGCACTCGGTGTGGACGCCGTCCTGATCAGTCCGCGCTGCGCCGACCCGCTTTACCGGCGTGCAATCAGGGTCAGCATGGGCGCCGTTTTCCAGGTGCCATGGGTGAGATTATCCGAGTGGCCTGCGCAGCTCGGCGATCTGCAGGAGGCAGGATTCGTGGTTGCCGGCCTCGCCCTGGGGGACAAGACCATCGCCCTGGACGACCTCAGCGCCGCCCGCCACGAACGGCTCGCCCTGGTGCTTGGCACTGAGGGGGAGGGCCTGACCCGGGCGACCCTGGAACAGGCCGACCACAGCGTGAGCATCCCGATGCGAGCCGGCGTCGATTCGCTCAATGTCGCAGCGGCAAGCGCGGTCGCTTTCTGGGAATGCCGGCGCTAGCTGCCGTGCCACACCCACCGGTGGCAAGATGGCTGGGACCGCCTCGGGTGCGGTAGAGTGGGTAGCTGGTCTTAGGGCCAACCAACTTTTCCAACCCCCTTGTGCCTGGCCAAATCCAGGCAACTAACGAAGGTAACACTGTGAAGTCTGATATCCACCCCAAGTATTCAACGGTTGTTTTCCGCGACCTCGCGTCCGAGAAGTCATTCCTGACCCGGTCCACCGTGACCTCCAAGAAGACTGTTGAGTGGGAGGACGGCAACACCTACCCACTGGTCGAGGTCGAAATTTCCTCCGAGTCGCACCCTTTCTACACCGGCAAGCAGCGGATCATGGACTCCGCCGGCCGCGTCGAGCGCTTCAACGCCCGCTTCAAGGGCTTCGGCAAGAAGTAATGCCGAGAGCAGACTAGTCTGCCTGATGGGTCCGGACCGCTTAGGCGGTCCGGACCCATTTCTTGTTCACCACCGTTTACCAGTCTCCAAGGAGCACCCCGATGACCAGTCAAATCCCCTCAGGACCTGTCCACGGCGAGTTCAAGGTGCCTGGTGGGAAGCTGGTCGTCGCCGATTTCGAAGTCGCCAACGGTGTCCTGACCGGAGTATCCATCAACGGCGACTTCTTTCTCGAACCTGACGAAGCGCTCGACGACATCAACCGGTCGCTGGAGGGCCTGCCAGCTCACGCCTCGCACGGGGAGTTGACTGCCGCCGTCGTGCAGGGGCTGGACCCCACGGCGGAACTGTTCGGCTTCTCTCCGGAGGCGGTGGCGACTGCCGTCCGGCGAGCCCTGGGCCTGGCAACCGGGTGGGCCGACCACCAGTGGGACGTTATTGGGCCCACACCGCTCTCCACCGAGATGCACGTCGCGATGGACGAGGTACTGACCCGGGACGTTGGCGACGGTCGCCGTAACCCCACCCTCAGGTTCTGGGAATGGGAATCGCCCTCGGTGGTGATTGGCAGCTTCCAGTCGATGCGCAACGAGGTTAACCCTGAGGGGGTGCTGCGGCATGGCGTGAGCGTGGTCCGCCGGATCAGCGGCGGGGGAGCCATGTTCATGGAACACGGCAACGCCATCACCTACTCGCTGTACCTGCCGCAGACGCTGGTGGACTCGTTGAGCTTCGCCGAGTCGTACCCGTTCCTTGACGCCTGGGTGATGGACGCGCTTCGCACCCTCGGGATCGAAGCCTGGTACCAGCCGCTCAATGACATTGCGACCGACGTCGGAAAAATTGGCGGCGCCGCACAAAAGCGGCTGAGCAACGGCGGCATGCTGCACCACGTCACCATGTCCTACGACATCGACGCCGACAAGATGCTCGAGGTGTTGCGCATCGGCAAGGAAAAGCTGTCCGACAAGGGTACCCGGAGCGCGAAGAAGCGGGTCGACCCGCTCCGCCGTCAGACCGGCCGGTCCCGGGAAGACATCATCAAGGTCATGATCGACACGTTCCGGGCGAAGTACGGCGCGCAGGACTCAACGTTCACCGATGATGAGGTGGCACGTGCAGAGCGTCTGGTGGAGGACAAGTTCGGCACCCGCGACTGGCTGTACCGGGTCACCTAGGAGCCGGACCCGGCTAGGCGACCTTTCCCTGGGCGTGTAACGATCGCAACAGGTGATCGCGTTCCTCCAGGACAATCCGGCGCAACGCCGCGGGCGACGACTGGTAAGTTGTCAGCCAGTTATCGGCTGCGAGCACCACCCGGTGCTCTTCGGCTGCTTCGCCCGGAGTGAGGTCCTGCGAGCCGGGGAACAGTCCGCGGACAATGCGACTGGCCATCTCGATTCCCATTGCGTCCCACACGCGGCCGATTTCGGCGAAATAGCGGTCCACGTACGGGGCCCGCAGTTCGGCGGGGCCCTCGGCGAAACCGGCGATGGTCGCTGACAGCAGCTCGTTGGATAGCCTGGTGCCGAAGACTGCTTCCTGCCAGGCCTTCTCCTTGATGGCAGCGTCCGGTACCGAGGTGGAGGCCCTGGTGAATCCTGCTTTACCGGCCGCCGTGCGGTCCCGGTCAAGCTCCGCCTCCAGCTCAGCACCCGATGCCTGACCCTGGGCTGCCAACGCCTGCCAGAGGAGCCAGCGCAGCTCGGGGTCCACAGCCAGCCCGGTCACACTCTGCTTCCCACCGAGCAGTTCCCTGAACCACCCTGAGTGGGTGTTGCTGTGCAGGCCCAGAGCGGCTGCGGCCCGGGCCCAGACCAGCTGCAGGTCGGAGGCTGGCTCGGCCGCGTGCAGACCCTCCACCACAAACGAGAACAACCGGTCCCGCAGGACCTCACGCTCGTCAGCCGGAGAGTAGTGTTCGACGGCGTAGTGCGCGTTCCGCAACATGACCTGCAGCGCTCCGACCCCGGACTCGCCGGGCGCAGCGAGCTGCACCGCACCCACGTAGGCGGCCGCTGAGAGCGCCGCATCCCGGGTATTCGACCACAGCGCCGCCTGACAGACAGCGCGCGCCAGCGGCTCCTCAAGGCAGCCAACGCTACCCAGCAGGGTCGCCAGCGACCGTTCATCAAAGCTGATCTTCGCGTAGGTCAGATCATCATCGTTGATCAGCAGCAGATCGGGCTGGACGACACCCACCAGCTCGGGGACATCCGTTGCGGCGCCGTCAATACGCACATCGACGGCGCCGGTCCGTACCAGTGCTCCGGCGGCGAAACTGTACAGTCCGAGGCGCAGCTGGTGCGGGCGGAGCGCTGCCGCGCCAGTGACCGGGTCGGTGGCGTCCTGGTGGATGACCACTGCACGGTAGGCGCCGTCGTCGTCGACCTCGACCTCGGCGCTGAGCAACGGCACACCCGACGTCTGGAGCCACTGCTGCGCCCAGGCGGTCATGTCCTGGCCGGTGGCGTCCGACAATGCTGAGAGGAGGTCCGTCAACCGGGTATTACCGAACGCGTGGGTCCTGAAATAGGCGCGGGCCGCCTCGAAGAATGCTTCGCTGCCGGCATAGGCCACCAACTGTTTCAGCACCGAGGCGCCCTTCGCATAGGTGATCCCGTCGAAGTTTTGTTTGGCCGCTTCAAGATCCACAATGTCAGCGGTGATGGGGTGGGTGGAGGGCAGCTGGTCCTGAAGGTAGGCCCAGGCCTTGCGGCGGTTGGCGAAACTCACCCACGATGTGGCGGAACCGGTGGCTTCGGCGACGGCGAGGGCGCCCATGTAGTCGGCAAAGGATTCCTTCAACCACAGATCGTCCCACCAGAACATGGTCACCAGGTCGCCGAACCACATATGGGCCATCTCATGGAGGATGGTGTTGGCGCGGGCCTCATACTGGTCGTGGGTCGCCTTGGAGCGGAAGATGTAGGCCTCGGTGAAGGTGACCAACCCGGGGTTTTCCATGGCCCCGAGGTTGTATTCGGGCACGAACGCCTGCTCGTACTTGCCGAATGGGTAAGGATATTCGAACCGTGAATGGAAGTACTCGAGTCCCCGCTTGGTGACATCGAAGATGGTGTCCGTGTCGAATGCCTCGGCCAGGGACGCCCTGCAGTAAAGCCCCAACGGGATTGCAAGCGTGGACCCGTCGGACATGGTGCCGGACCAGTGGTCGGTGGCAGCGAAGTACGGCCCGGCCAGGATGGTGGTGATGTAGGTCGAAATCCGTTCCGTGGGCGCGAACTGCCACACCCGGCTGCCCTCTCCGCCATCCTCACGGGTCGCTTCGGCTCCGTTGGAGGCCACGACCCAGTCTGCAGGTGCGCTCACTGAGAAGGTGAAGGCGGCTTTCAGATCGGGTTGCTCGAAGTTGGCGAATACCCGGCGTGCATCGGCAGGTTCGTACTGCGTGTAGAGGTACGTTTGCCCATCCGCCGGGTCGGTGAAGCGGTGCATGCCCTCGCCGCTGCGGCTGTACAGGGCGGTGCCGGTAATGGTCACTACATTGTCAGCAGCCAGATCCGGAAGGGTGATGCGGGCGCCGTCGACGACGACTGCGGGGTCCAGGTCCGTGCCGTTGAGGGTAACGCGGTGCACCTCATCGGCGATGAAGTCCATGAAGGTTTCGCTGCCCGGCGCGTCGCAGCTGAAGGTGACGGTCGAGCGGGAGAGGAACCCGGCGACCTCAGGATCAGCGGCCTCCCTCAGGTCGAGGTGAACCTCGTAGCTGTCGATGGTCAGGAGACTGGACCGGAGGGCTGCTTCGTCGCGGCGGAGATTTTCGTTCATCACCCGGTCATTCAATCACGGCCGCCGGGTCTTGCCTCAGTCGGCGAACAGCGCCTCGACCGGCGCCGTCGCGACCGTTCAAAGACGCCAACCTTCGGGAGGCCGGGGCGCGCTGGTCGGCGCCCGGCTGAGTGCGCGAGAACTGGGCGGCCCGTGAGCACGCTCGGCCAGCCCCATTCCGAGTACGAATCCGAAGGCTACGACAGGTCGGTCTTCGTTGACGGCATTCCCTCCTATGCCGCCGTCAGTGAGGCGCGAGCGGATCGGGTGAGCATGGTCCGGGATTTCCCCGTAACAATC
This sequence comes from Arthrobacter sp. Sr33, assembly GCF_054511195.1. Classification (NCBI taxonomy): domain Bacteria; kingdom Bacillati; phylum Actinomycetota; class Actinomycetes; order Micrococcales; family Micrococcaceae; genus Arthrobacter; species Arthrobacter sp. Sr33. The sequence goes on from NZ_JBTNDD010000002.1 coordinate 188,000, forward strand.
ACGCCGGAAGACCTGACCGTGCCGTGGTCCACTCCATGGGCGCCCGAGCGCCCTCAACGCACTCTTTCCTGCCTCCACACCATCCTCGAAGAGGAATGGCAGCACCTTCGCTATGCGGCGAGGGACCTCGACCTTCTGGACCTGCGCGCCACGCCGCCGACGTGACCAATTGCACAATATGTAATACAGGAAATTCGTGGCAATGTTGAGCCCATGTCCGACCTCTTCGAAGATTATGCAGCAGCAGCCAGCCGTACCCCCGCGTTCGATGAAATGTTCGCGCCCGGCCAGTTGGCTCGCAACGAATACAGTCAGGTGGCCGCAGCCCTCAGCGAACTGAACCTCGCCGACGTCACGGCCCGCGCCGATTCCATGGCCCGTACTTTCCTTGACCGCGGTGTCACGTTCGACTACGCGGGGGAGGAACGGCCCTTCCCGTTGGACATTGTGCCGCGGGTTATCTCAGGCAATGATTGGCAGGTTCTGGAACAGGGTGTCAGCCAGCGGGTCCGCGCACTCGAGGCGTTCCTCAACGACGTCTACGACAAAATGTCGGTGGTCGCCGACGGCGTCATTCCTCGCCGCCTGATCACCTCAAGCGCCCACTTCCATCGGCAGGTATCGGGCTTCGACCCCGCCGGTGGCGTTCGGGTCCACATCTCGGGGATCGACGTCGTCCGCGACCAGGAAGGTATCTTCCGGGTTCTCGAAGACAACGTCCGCGTCCCCAGCGGCGTGAGCTACGTCCTGGAGAACCGACGCGCCATGGCCAAGGGGCTGCCGGAGGCATTCGGGCAACAGCACATCCGGCCGGTCGAAGAGTACCCCCGTCGTCTTCTTGCGGCGCTGCGGAAGACGGCGCCGTCGTCGGCTGAAGACCCGACAGTGGTGGTCCTCACTCCCGGGGTCTTCAACTCCGCCTACTTTGAACACACCCTGCTGGCGGGACTGATGGGTGTGGAACTGGTGGAGGGCCGGGACCTGATCTGCCGTGGCAACCGCGTCTACATGCGCACCACCGCCGGCGAGCAACGCGTCGACGTCATCTACAAGCGGATTGACGACGAGTTCCTTGATCCGTTGCAGTTCCGCTCCGATTCGATGCTCGGCTGCCCCGGCCTGGTCAACGCCGCGCGCGCCGGCACCGTGACGATCGCCAATGCCCTTGGGAACGGGGTGGCCGACGACAAGCTCGTCTACACCTACGTCCCCGACCTGATCAGGTACTACCTCAGCGAAGAGCCAATCATCGCCAACGTCGACACGTACCGGCTGGAGGATCCAGCGGCCCGCGAGGAGGTGCTGGACCGGCTGGACGAACTGGTGGTCAAGCCGGTGGACGGTTCCGGCGGCAAGGGGCTCGTCATCGGCCCCGACGCGTCGAAGGAAGAACTGGACGCCCTGAGGGAGCGGGTCACGGCTGACCCCCGCGGTTGGATCGCGCAGCCAGTCCTCCAGCTCTCAACGGTGCCGACCATGTCCGGCGGTCAGTTCAGTCCCCGCCACGTGGACCTTCGCCCGTTCGCGGTGAACGACGGCGACGACGTCTGGGTGCTGCCGGGTGGGCTCACCCGGGTGGCCATGAAGGAAGGTTCCCTGATTGTGAACTCCAGCCAGGGCGGCGGTTCCAAGGACACCTGGGTGGTCGACGAACAGAATCAGACCCCGGTGCGCCCGGTCGTCGACACCGTGCGTCGCCCAGTCCAGGAACGGGTCTGGCCGATCGAATCGGGGTGGCAGGACCGGCAACCGGAACAACAGCAGCAACAGGCCGATTCGGTTGAAGCCCCAGCCGGGGGACACCGCGTGAACCGTGGAGAGGACACAGTCAATGCTTAGCCGGATCGCTGAATCCCTATTCTGGATTGGTCGTTACGTGGAGCGCGCCGATGGCACGGCCCGGATCCTCGATGTTCACCTGGAGCGCCTGAACCAGATGCCGCGCAGCGAACAGCGCGATGTGTCCCGTCAGCTGCTAGGAGTAATGGGCAGCCGGGCGGAAGGTGACGAGCTTGAACTGTCAGACCTTTTGCAGTCCCTGGCCTACGACCGGACCAGCACCACCTCCATTGCCGGCGCCTTGGGCGCCGCACGTGAGAACGCCCGACGGGCACGGGAGACCGTGTCAGGCAGCGTGTGGGAGAGCCTCAACACCACCTGGTATGGCCTGACCCAGCACCGCAAGGATGTGGTGGGGACCTACCGCTTCTGCCATTGGGTGGTTGAACGTACTGCGATGATCCGGGGCCTGTCGGATACCACCATGAGCCACGACGAAAGCTGGCAGTTCCTGGTGCTGGGCAGGAGCCTTGAGCGGGCGGATATGACGGCGCGTATGTTGTCCACCCACGATGTGCATGCGGCAGGCATGTCCTGGGTCAACATGTTGCGGTGTGCCGGCGCCTACGAGTCATTCCTGCGCACCCGGAGGGCATCGTTTGGCGACCAGCAGGCGGCGGAGTTCCTGCTGTTGGACCGGTTGTTTCCGAGGTCGATCGTGTACGCGCTGAGCGACGCCGAGAAGTGCCTGACCAATCTCAACCCCGCCTACCGCCGGGTCGGGTTTATCAACGATGCCAGCCGAATCGTCGGTCAGGCCCGAACGTTCCTTGAGTTCCACCAGACCGACGACCTGATGTCAGAGTTGCCCGAGCACATGGAGCGCGTCCAGAAGGCCTGTGCCCAGGCTTCCGACGCAATTTCACGCACCTACTTTTCCCAGGCAGACGAGCTGTCCTGGGTGGGAGAACTCTCATGACCCGCTTGCTGATCACCCATCGCACAGGCTACAACTATGTGCGCAAAGTGACTTTGTCCTACAACGAGGCGCGGATGACGCCGCTCACAGACCCCCAGCAGGTGGTCCTTGAGTCGACGTTGAAGGTATCGCCGTCGAGCGCTGCCGTGTCGACATACCGCGATTACTGGGGCACCAGGGTGACCGCGTTCGACATGCAGAGCGCCCACGAGGCGCTTGAGGTTACAGCCGTCACCACCGTTGAGGTGAGCCGGATCGAGCGAATTCCCGCCGAGGATGAGGTGGTGACCTGGGACCACCTTCGCTCCGACGAGGTCATCAATGAGTTCGGCGACTGGCTGCCGCAAACCGGGTTGACCGACCCTGACCCGGAAGTCAGCGCTAACGCGTTACGGCTGGCAACTGATCGCAATCCGCATCAGGCAGTGCACGCGATCTTTGAGTGGATCAAGCAAGAGATGTCCTATGTGCAGGGCGTCACCGGAGTGCAGACCAATGCTCGGGACGCCTGGGACTCACGGAAGGGGGTCTGCCAGGATTTGGCGCATCTCGCAATTGGCGCGTTCCGCAGCATCGGCATTCCCGCACGCTACATTTCGGGGTACCTGCATCCACGCAGCAGCGCAGGCATCGGGGAGACTGTCGCCGGGCAGTCCCACGCCTGGGTCGAGTGGTGGGATGGCGAGTGGCGCGGCTGGGACCCCACGAACAGCGGACCGGTCAGCGACTTCCATGTTTCGGTGGCGCGTGGCCGGGACTATAAGGATGTATCGCCGCTGAAGGGGATCCTGTCTGGCGGCGGCGGGTCGACGTTGAACGTGAAAGTGGAGATCACCCGCGTCGCCTAGGGCAGTTCCGGGCTGACCCTCGTCCGCGCGGCACCTCCGGGGTGCCGCGATCGGAGGTGCTGGGTCGAATTTTTGCGGGCTCGGTGCCTCAACATCGTTGGTCGAAATCGAACTTTTGGTGTTCGCTGTGGGCTTAATCCGGGTGGGTCCTGCTCGCCTGCCTGACGCCGAAGAATGTCAGTGGCAGATGATGTGATGGAGGTATGAAGCAGCAGGAGAATACCGGTGGAAACCGCAGCATCGCTGAGGTTTTTACGGCCAGCCTGGGTGCGGCTAGCCCGGGTTCTGTTGAGGCGGTTTCGTTGGCTGGGATGGATCCGTCGTGGAGCACCGGCGAGGTGGCCGGTGTGTTGCGCAGGGTCGGCAAGACCAGCCGGTCCCACCGGTTTGCGGCCAACACGGCGGCCACCGAGGTGGAACTGGCTGGCCCCGAATCGCTGGTCTCCATGTTGCTGCCCTGGGAAGCCGACCGCGTCCCCGCGAAGAAACCCGCCGGAAAAGCCGCTGACGGACCGGCTGACGGACCATCTGACGAAGCGTCGGATCCGGTGGCGGGGATCTCGGACTTGTTGCAGGCGGTGGATCGGTTGGCGTCGTGGGCCGCTGCCCGGCAGGCCGAACTGATCGCTGATCTGCACCGCGAAGTGCAAAGCCTCGCTGCGTCCCGGGCCTCGTCCCGGCAGGGCATCGGCACAGGGCTTGGGTTCACCCTCACCGTCGAGGAACTAGCGCCGTTACTGAACATTTCCGGGCGGGCCGCGCACCGGTTACTGGGTCACAGCCTGACCCTGGCCCTGGACCTCCCGAAAACCCTCCAGTCCCTGGGCGCGGGTGTGATCTCTATCCGGCAAGCCCAGATCATCGCCGACGAAGCCCTGTTCCTACCGGCCGAGGTGCTGGCCGGGTTCGAGGATCAAGTCCTCCAACGCGGAGCGCACCTGACCCCACCCCGGTTGAAAAGCCTCTGCCACCGGATCCGGGAAAAGCTCCACCCCGATTCCATCACCACCCGCAAGGCCGCGGCCGTTGAGGACCGGCACGTGGAACTCACCCCCGCCCACGACGGCATGGCCTGGTTCTCGGCCTATCTTCCCGCCGAACAGGCCTGCGGCATCGAACACCGGCTCACCTTCATGGCCCGTGCCCTGCAACACCCGCAAGAAGACCGCACCCTCACCCAACTCAAAGCCGACCTCCTCGGAGACCTCCTCACCCACCACTGCGAACCCGGCGCGGCAGCAACCAGTCCAACCAACCTCGCCCACCCCGTGGAACACGACGGCAGCACCACCGGAGACGGCGGTACTGGAGACTGCGGTACTGGTGACGGCAGTGCGGGAAACGGCGGTGCGGGTGGGGTGGATTTGGCGGCGGTGCTGGGGGTGCACCCGGTGGTGTTCGTGACCGTACCCGTGATGACCCTGCTCGGCGGCGACGCACCAGCCGACCTCGCCGGGTACGGGCCGATCGACCCGGACACCGCCCGGAAACTTGCCGCCCACGCACCAGGATTCACCCGGATCCTCACCCACCCCGAAACCGGCACCGTCCTGAGCGTCGGCCGGCAACGGTATACGGTCCCGGAAAGTCTCCGACGGACCATACTCGTCAGAGATAAAACGTGCCGCCACCCCGGCTGCAACCGGCCAGCCCCGGCCTGCGACCTCGACCACACGATCCCCTGGCACCAGGGCGGCACCACCAGCTACGACAACCTCGCCGCCCTCTGCCGCAAACACCACAAACTCAAAACCGACGGCTACTGGCACTACCACCAGCCTGACCCCGGCACCCTCACCGCCACCTCACTGACCGGCAAAACCTACACCACCACCCCCGACCCACCACCCTTCTAAAAACGGCGATCACACGCCGCGGAGGGAAAAAGCAGGTCAGGAATGGGCAGGTCTCAGATCGGGTGGACGAAGTGTTCAGCCAGGACTGAACCCAAGGTCGGCCACGATTTACCTAGCCCGGAAGAACCACCTGCCCCTTGCTAAGGATGGTCAGTCCGGACTCCGTCACGGTGTACCCGCGGCTGAGGTCCAGTTCTCGGTCGACCCCGATCCTGGCACCGGCCGGCACTCTGACGTTTTTGTCGATGATCGCCCGCCGGACAATAGCTCCCGGACCGATGGACACCTTGTCCATCAGCACCGACCCCGACACAGATGCACCTTCGTCAACAAACACATCGGTGGCAAGGATGGACCCCTGCACCTGGCCTCCGGAAACCACTGCACCGTTCGAGACGATCGAGTCGTGAGCTACACCGGAACCGCCTGATGCGCTGCGGACAAACTTGGCCGGGGGAGAGACACTTTGCCGCGTGTAGATCGGCCATTCCAGGTTGTACAGATTGAATAGTGGCAGGGGCGAGATGAGGTCCATGTTGGCGTCGTAGTACGAGTCGAGAGTTCCGACGTCGCGCCAGTACTGACGGTCCCTATCCATGGAGCCAGCAATGTCGTTGGAGGTGAAGTCATAGACTGCTGCATCTCCCCGTTCAACGAAATACGGAATGATGTCGCCACCCATGTCGTGCTTGGTGTTCAGCCGGGCAGCGTCTTCTTCGAGGGCCGCGACCAGAGCGTCAGCGGTGAACACATAGTTACCCATCGACGCCAGGAAGCTATTCGGATCGTCGGGCAACCCGGGGGTGCTCTCCGGCTTTTCGACGAACCCGGAAATCCGGCCTGAGCCATCGGTCTGGATGACGCCGAACTGGTCAACCAGGTTCATTGGCTGCCGGACCGCCGCGACACTGGCCGATGCACCGCTGGCAATGTGAGCAGCAACCATCTGCTCGAAGTTCATCCGGTAGACGTGGTCGGCGCCAATCACCACCACAATGTCAGGGTTCGCATCGTGGATCAGATTCAGGGATTGGTAGATGGCGTTGGCACTGCCCAGAAACCAGCTTTTTCCTCGCCGTTGCTGCGCCGGGACCGACGCCACATACTGCTGCAGCTGGGTGGACATGCGCCAGGTCTCGGAAATGTGGCGGTCCAGGCTGTGGGACTTGTACTGGGTGAGCACCACAATTTCCAGGTACCCCGAGTTTACGAGGTTCGAGAGTGCGAAGTCGATCAGCCGGTAGATGCCGCCAAACGGCACTGCGGGCTTCGCACGATCGGCCGTGAGTGGCATGAGTCGTTTTCCCTCGCCCCCGGCTAGGACGATCGCCAGTACTTTTTTCAATGCCACGAATGGCCCCCTGCCCTACTGTTGCTCTTCATTGAGTTATTACCTCTTGATTGACTCACACTAGATGAGATGGCCGCGCTGCACTACGTTTGGAAACGTGCGTATAGACATTGTGACAAAAGAGTTCCCACCCGAGATCTACGGCGGCGCCGGAGTGCACGTTGCTGAGCTAAGCCGAGTGCTGGCCAGCCAGGTGGATTTGCGGGTTCACTGCTTCGGCGCGGAGCGGAGTCCCGATTATCACGGGGCGACCGTGAGCACCTACCTGCCCCCGGCCGAGTTGAACCGCTCGAACGCCGCGGTGCAGACCTTCGGCACCGATCTGGCGATGCTGGACGGGCTGGCTGGCGCGGATGTGGTGCACTCCCACACCTGGTACGCGAACATGGCGGGGCATCTCGCATCCCTCCTGTACGGGGTGCCGCATGTCCTCAGTGCCCACAGTCTCGAGCCGTTACGGCCGTGGAAGGCTGAGCAGCTCGGCGGTGGCTACGCGCTGTCTTCGTGGGCCGAACGAACCTCCTACGAGGCCGCCGCAGCGGTCATTGCCGTCTCGCATGGGATGCGCGCGGATATCCTGCGCAGCTACCCGGATGTTGACCCCGATAAGGTGCAGGTCGTGCACAACGGCATCGATGTGAGCCTCTGGGAACGGGATACCAACCACGACGCCGTCAGGAAGTTGGGCATCGACCCGGACCGCCCCAGCGTGGTGTTCGTGGGACGGAACACCCGTCAGAAAGGCGTTCCCTACCTCCTCCGTGCAGCGGCGCTGCTGGAGCCCGGCGTGCAGTTGGTGCTCTGTCTCGGTGCCGCCGACACTCCCGAGCTGGCAGCCGAAACCGCTCAGCTGATCGCTGAGCTGGAAGCCAAGCGCGGATCGGTGGTGCTGATCGAACGCATGTTGCCCCGGAATGAGCTCATCCAGGTCCTGAGCACGGCCACCGTCTTCGCCTGCCCCTCCATCTACGAGCCCCTCGGCATCGTGAACCTTGAGGCGATGGCGTGCGGCGCGGCAGTCGTTGCCAGCGCCACCGGAGGCATCCCGGAGGTGGTCGACGACGGCGTGACCGGCACCCTGGTCCCGCTGGAACAGGTGACCGACGGTACGGGTATCCCCTTGGATCCTGAACGGTTCGTCACCGACTTCGCGGCGGCCGTAAACGCCCTGGTTGCAGACCCGGACCGGGCCCGCCGGATGGGTGAGGCGGGGCGCCGTCGTGCTGAAGAGCACTTCTCGTGGGACTCGATTGCTGAGTCCACCCTCGAGGTTTACCGTTCAGTGATCCCCAAGACCTGAGCACACCGGCAACCCGGTAGTTCTTGACACCGCCCAGCGTAGGGTGGCGTACCACCATCAATCACGGAGGACTCATCAGTGACCGAACACCCCAGCCCAGTGTCACCGGACTCACCGGATTCACCGGATTCGCCGGACTCAGCAGCTTCGGCGCCTTCGCCCGATGAGGCGAATGTTCCCGAGTTGAATGAGACGGAGGTCGACGAGGCAGTGATGGACGAGTCTGCCGAGAACCCGGCCCTCGACGAGGGGCGGGTCACCACCCCCGTCGATGAAGAGAACGAGGATGACGACCCGCGTCAAGTTTAGGTGCGTCTTTAGCGCTTCGCTTTAGCCTTCGCCTTGCGGGCCAGCACCGTTTTCTCGTCGATGGGGAACGTACCGCTGGCCCGCTGCTGCCGCGCGTAGGCCATCGCTTCGTTCTGGCGTTCCTTCTCCGCGCCGGTGGCAATCGCTGACCGCAGATGTTCAGGGCCGTACCCAAAGGCGTCAACAAGATCGACGGCGTGGGGGCGGATCTTCGCGAGCAGACGGTTGATGTACGGCGAGAGCGTCCGGGCCCGCTGGGTGGAAAGCCGGCCGTTCATCAGATACCAGGCGAGATTGCGCTCAATCAGGCACAACCCAAACAGGTCCCGCACCCAGGTGAGCACCTGTTTGGTGCCCGCGTCATCGACCTGGTGAACTGCGGCGGTGAACGCCTCCCACTGCAGCAGTTCCGCGTGTGCCTTGGCCGTCTCGATCAGTTCGTGCTGATGTTCGTTGAACTTCTCGGCGGCGGCTTCCTGTGGCAGCTTCCGTACCCCGCGCAGCTCGCCGGCCAGTTCAGCGACCATGGCCTCGACGCGGTCAGACAGCAGCTCGTGCTGGGTGTGTTCATCCCGCAGCGCGATCGCGGATTTCCGTTCGGATCCGGCGTCGACGACGGTCTGCACTACCCGCCGCAGACCCGAGCGGTGCAGGGTTTTCTCGGCACGCTGGGTGACCACGTAGCGTGCGAGCACACCGAAGTCGACGCCGCTGAACTCTTTCGCGTAATCCGCGAGGAGGCGCTTGGCCACCAGTTGCAGCAGGACGTTGTTATCACCCTCAAAGGTTGCGTAGACGTCCATATCCGCACGCAGGGAGGTAAACCTGTTCTCGGTCAGGAACCCTGCCCCACCACAGGCTTCCCGGCATTCCTGCAGCGTGTCGAGGGCATGCCAGGTCGACAACGGCTTGAGCGCGGCTGCGAGGGTTTCGAGGTCCTGACGATCCTCGTCTGTGTCGTGGGCGCCGGAGAAGACGTCGTCGAACTTGGCCAGCAGTTCCTCGTGGGCGAAGGATGCCGCGTAGGTGGCGGCTATCAGGGGGAGGAGCCTGCGCTGGTGCTGCTGGTAGTCGAGGAGCACCTCTTCCTTGAGGTCCGAACCCGCGTTGAACTGCCGCCGCTCCACTGAGTACTGCACAGCGGTTTTCAGCGCGAGCTTGGTGACAGCCACCGCCGCTCCGTCCAGTGAGACGCGACCCTGCACCAGGGTGCCGAGCATGGTGAAGAAACGACGTCCGGGAGAAGCAATCGGCGAGGTGTACACGCCTTCACTGTCGACGTTGCCGTAACGGTTGAGCAGGTTGGTGCGGGGGATCCGCACCTTGGTGAAGTGGAGCCGACCGTTGTCGATGCCGTTGAGCCCACCCTTCAGCCCGTCGTCTTCGCCACCGATTCCCGGCATGAAGTTGCCATCAGCATCGCGAAGCTCAACGTAGAACGCGTGAACCCCATGGTTCACCCCGCCAGTAATGAGTTGCGCAAAGAGGACTGCGGCCCGGCCGTCGATCGCCGCGTTACCGATGTAGTCCTTCCAGGCCGCCCTGAATGGGGTGTGAATCTCGAACTCGTCGGTTTCGGGCTGGTAGACCGCGGTGGTGGCGATGCTGGCGACATCGGACCCGTGTCCGGTTTCGGTCATCGCGAAACAACCCGGGATGTCCATGTTCATGATGCCCGGAATCCACGCCCGGTGATGCTCGGCCGTGCCCAGGTGGAGCACCGCGCTGCCGAAGAGGCCCCACTGCACTCCCGCCTTGATCTGCAACGATGGGTCAGCGACAACCAGCTCCTCGAAGCCCGCAATATTGGCTCCGTGATTGTCTTCACCGCCGAGTTCAGCGGGAAACGCCCGGTGCACTGCCTTGTTCTCCACCAGGTAGTGCAGTTGATCAAAGCAGCGGCTCCGCTGGTCTGCGTGGGACTGCCCCTCGATTCGGTGGACTTCCGGGCGACCCGCGAGCTCGCGGGCAACCCGGCGGGTGGCTGCCCACCGGCCCAGCAGCAGCTCACCCAGCGCTTCGACGTCGACGACGGCGCGGTCGTCATCGTGGATGGCCGCCGTTGCGGGAACGTTGAGCTCGGATCGCGTGGCTGTCTGTGTCATGGGGTGTCCTCCAGAACTGAAATGGTGCTAGCGGGTGTTGGAACGTGATTGGCGATGCCCTCGAAGAGCCAGGTGGTGAGTTGCTCGCTGAGCTGGGCCTCGGTGGGCTTTGTGGGGCCGTCGGGGGTGGCGAGCCACAGCTCGCCGGCCGCACGGACCATGCCGATCGCCGCCTGCGGCCAGAGGGTGAGCGCCGGGCCACCGAGCTGCCTGGCCCGTGGATCGGAGGCGAGGAACGATTTCATCGGACTGGCGAGCATGCTGGTCACCGCCTCGAAGAAGTGGCTCAACAACTCGGACGTTTGGGGGTCAGCAGGATTGGTGAGAGCGTCCGCGGCACCCAACCGGGTGACAAAGGCGTACACATTGGGTGAGGTCTGGGCCATCTGCAGGTATGCCGACACCATCGCGTGGAGCCCCTCGCGTGGTGAGGCTGCCTGCCGTGCCGCATCGAGCACCTTGTCCTGCATCTGGGCGATAACCACCTCGCCCATGGCCTGCTGCAGCCCGGCTTTGTCACCGAAATAGCGGTAGTACACGGATTTGGACGTGCCAGCGGCCGTGGCGATGTCTTCCATCGATGCGCTGTAGCCGAGCGAATGCACCGCGCGGCGGGCGGTTTTCACCAGTGCGCGACGTCGTTTGTCCCGGTGCGCTTGCCACCGACTTGAGCGACCATCGCCGGCTGCCGCGGCGGGACGTGCTGCTGGTCTTGGCGCAAGGGCCTGCTTGTTCACGATACTCAGCGTATCAGGTACGCTGAGTATCGGTAACTCACCGTTTTGGCGAAGGAGAATCACAGCATGGTCGACCAATCAGCAGAGCAGGGCAGCACGCAGCCCTCCACATCCGTCCGCAACGCGGTGGTCATTGGCGGAAACCGGATCCCATTCGCACGGTCCGGCGGGCCTTACGCGTATTCCTCCAACAAGGACATGCTGACCGCGGCGATTGACGGCCTCGTGGCACGGTTCGGCTTGCAGGGGGAGCGGATCGGCGAAGTCGCGGCCGGAGCCGTACTGAAGCACTCACGCGACTTCAACCTCACCCGAGAAGCAGTACTGGGTTCAGCCCTGGCGGCCGACACTCCCGCCTACGATGTGCAGCAGGCCTGCGCGACCGGCCTTGAAACCGTCATCGGCCTGGCCAACAAAATCAAGCTCGGGCAGATCGAATCAGGTATTGCCGGCGGCGTGGACTCAGCCTCCGATGCGCCAATCGCCGTCAGCGAAGGACTACGCCGCGTCCTCCTTGACCTGTCCCGCGCAAAGACCACGCCCCAGAAGCTCTCCGTCCTCAGCCGCCTCCGGCCCCGGGACCTCACACCCAACGCCCCAACGACCGGCGAGCCGCGCACCGGCCTGTCAATGGGCGAGCATCAGGCCATCACCACCGCCAAATGGGAGATCACCCGCGAGGCACAGGATCAGCTGGCGCTGAACAGCCACCACAACCTCGCCGCAGCCTACGACCGGGGATTCTTCTCCGACCTGGTCACCCCGTACCGCGGCGTCACCCGGGACGCCAATCTCAGGGCCGATACCTCGCTGGAGAAACTGGCCAAGCTGAAGCCTGTCTTCGGTAAGGGCGCAGCCGGGGCCACCATGACGGCAGGCAACTCCACCCCCTTGACCGACGGCGCGGCCACAGTCCTGCTCGGTTCAGAAGATTACGCCCGCCGGCACAACCTGCCCATGCTTGCCAACGTGGTGGACGCAGAGGCTGCAGCAGTGGACTTCGTGCACGGCGCCGAAGGCCTCCTCATGGCACCGGTCTACGCGATGCCCCGGATGTTGCAGCGTAACGGGCTGACCTTCGACGATTTCGACTTCTTCGAAATCCACGAAGCTTTCGCCGGTACCGTGCTCAGTTCCCTCGCAGCATGGGAGAACGAAGACTTCTGCCGGAATACGCTGGGACTCGACGGCGCCCTGGGCACCGTCGACCGGAGCAAACTCAACGTCAATGGCTCATCGCTGGCCGCGGGCCACCCTTTTGCCGCGACCGGCGGCCGGATCGTTGCGTCGCTCGCCAAGACACTGGCAGAGAAGGGTTCGGGTAGGGGACTGATCTCCGTGTGCGCTGCGGGCGGCATGGGCGTCGTCGCCATTCTGGAGGCACGCGAACAGTGACTGACAACTACCTGAACCTGGTCAACTCCGGTCCTGCCGGAAAGCTCGCCAAGAAGCTGGGGCTGCCACGACCGGCGGTACTCCGCAGGCACAAACAGAGCGCACCACTGGTCCCCGGACCGTTGCTGGTGCTCGGAGCTGGGGCTGCGGCCGACTCGCTCGCCTCCGAGTTGCTCGGATGGAACCAGGATGTCCGCCGCCACGCCGCGCCTGGTGAGAAGCTCGGCGCCGTCGTCGTCGTGCTGGAAAACGTCACGGCACCCGGTGACCTCGGCGCCCCCATCCTGGAACTCGGTCAGGCGGTGCGCCAGCTTGCGCGTGGCGCCCGCATCGTCACGGTCTCCCGTCCGGCGAAGGAAACCACCGACCCCGCTGAGGCTGCAGCCAGGCAAGGAATCGACGGAATTGTCAGGTCGGTCGGCCGGGAACTGCGTGCCGGTGCCACCGCAAACGGCATTCTGCTCCGCGACGGCGCCTCGGTGCAGGCCGCCGCCGGTGCCCTCAGGTTCCTGCTGTCCGGAAAAAGCGCCTTCGTCAGCGGGCAGTTCATCACCGTCCGCGACAGCGGGCAGGCCGGCGGCCAGGACGAGGACCGTCCGCTGGCCGGCCAGACGGCCGTCGTCACCGGTGCTGCCCGCGGTATCGGCGCCGAAATCGCGGCGGTGCTGAGCCGCGACGGAGCGCAGGTGGTCCTCGTGGACGTGCCGGCTGCCGGAGAGCAGCTCGCCGCAGTGGCCAACCGGATTGGCGGGACCGCCCTGCAGTTGGACATCACCACTGCTGACGCTGCCGCGAGGATACTCGAGCATGTGCAGCAACGGTATGGCTCCCTGGATCTGCTGGTGCACAACGCCGGAATCACCCGCGACAAGCTGCTCGCGAACATGGACACCGCCCGATGGGACTCGGTACTGGCAGTGAATCTTGAGTCGCAGCTGCGAATCAATGAGACGTTGCTCGGCTCCGAGGTGTTTGCTGCAACTGGCCGGATTGTCTGTCTCGCCTCGACCAGCGGCATCGCAGGCAACCGTGGCCAGTCCAACTACGCAGCCTCCAAGGCCGGGGTGATCGGCATGGTGCGCAGCACCGGCGTGGCCCTTGACGGCACCGATCGCACGATCAACGCCGTCGCGCCCGGATTCATCGAAACCGAGATGACAGCGAAAATGCCTTTCGCCACCCGTGAAGCGGCACGCCGCCTGAGCAGCCTGCAGCAGGGCGGACTGCCCATCGATGTGGCTGAGACTATTGCATTCCTCGCGTCGCCGGCCGCTGCTGGCGTCAATGGAGAGGTGCTCCGCGTGTGCGGACAGTCTCTGGTGGGCGCGTGAGCGAGCTGGTCCTGGACTCGGTTCCAGGACTCCCGTCGCTGTACCGCAGCGCCCTGATCAGCAGTGTTCCACTGCCGTGGGCCCGCGGGCGGTCGGCCAAAGGTTCAGGCATCCCGGAACTGCCGACCGTCCGGCATAGCGTCGCAGGAGTCCAGGCTTCGGTCGCCGACCTGACCAGGTTCCAGCAGTTGATCGGGGCGCCAGCCCACGACCTGCTGCCGTCTGGTTTCATCCACACCATTGCGTTCCCGGTGGCGATGAGCGTCATGGCACGAGCGGATTTCCCGCTGCCGCTGCTCGGAATGATCCACCTCCGCAATTCGGTTGAACACCGGCGAGCGATTCACTTCAGCGAAAGACTCGGCATTTCCGCCTGGGCTGAAGACCTGCGCCCCCACCCTTCCGGCGCCCAGGTGGACCTGGTCACCGAAGTCACCGTGGCGGGCGAAGCCGTGTGGACCGGCCGCTCCACCTATCTCGCGAAAGGGTCGCGGCTGGCGGGCGCAGCTATCGCACCGAAAGAGGAACGGACCACCTTCGTTCCACCCCGGCTCACCACCCTGTGGGACCTCCCGGGGAGTACTGGGCGCAGCTATGCGGCGGTGTCGGGGGATTACAACCCGATCCACCTCAATGCCCTGGCGGCCAAGGCACTCGGGATGAAGCAGACCATCGCTCATGGCATGTATCTCGCGTCGCGCATGGTCCAGGAGAGCAAACCGGCCGGGGTGGAATCATTCGCCTGGAGCATCGACTTCCGGTCACCGGTGCTGCTGCCCGCCCGGGTGGCCCTGGCCGTCACGCCGCATCAGGAAGCTGGCACCTGGCGCGGAGCCGAGATCACCGCCTGGAATGCCCGTCGCGCCCGCGAGCACTTTACGGGCACCCTCACCCGGCTGGCCGGAACAGACTAACCGAGCAGGTTCTGCCCATGCGGCACCAGCTGCCCTTCCCACTCACCGGTGGGGAGGGCAGCTGGCGTTGGGCGTCTGTTGTTCGGGCCTAAACTGTGATCATGAGCGAGAACGTACCCCTGCTTACCCGTGCCCGCGCCCTCGACGCCGCGGACCCCCTGTCCAGTTACCGGTCCAGGTTCGAGGGTCATGACGATCCCGACATCGTTGCCTATCTGGACGGCAACTCGCTGGGCCGGCCACTGACTGACACGCTGGGACGGCTTGAGTCGTTTGTCCGCGAGCAGTGGGGAGGCAGGCTCATCCGGGGCTGGGATGAAGGCTGGCTGGACCTGCCGGAGCAGGTCGGTGACCTGATTGGGCGGGTGGCGATCGGTGCCGCGGCAGGCCAGTGCACGGTCGCCGATTCGACCAGTGTGTTGCTGTACAAACTTGCCCGTGCAGCGGTCGCCGCCCGGCCCGGACGCACCGAGATCGTCATTGACCGGGACAATTTTCCCACTGACCGTTTCATCATGGAGGGTATCGCCGCCGAGCGGGGACTCCAGCTGCGCTGGGTGGAACTCCAGTACGACGGCGGTGCTACCCCCGCCGACGTCGCGGCAGCCGTCGGCCCACAAACAGCGTTGGTGGTACTCAGCCACGTCGCGTACCGCTCAGGGCACCTGGCCGACGTCCCCGCGATCACCGAGGTGGTGCACGACGCCGGCGCACTGGTCCTGTGGGATTTGAGCCACTCCGTCGGCTCGGTGCCCGCCGAGCTCGACCGATGGAACGTGGACTATGCAACGGGGTGCAGCTACAAGTACCTCAACGGCGGTCCCGGCGCTCCCGCCTGGGCTTATGTGGCGCAGCGGCATCTGGAGGATTTTCAGCAGCCGATCCAGGGGTGGCTCGGCAGCGCCGACCCCTTTGGCATGGGCTCGGACTTCGAACCGGCCCCGGGGATCAGGCGGATCATCTCGGGCACCCCGCCCATCATCGGGATGCTGGCAATGCAGGACATGCTCGGGCTGATTGCCGAGGTGGGCATGGACGCAGTCCGCGCCAAATCCGTGTCGCTGACTTCGTTTGCGGTGGAAGCGGTGGACGCGCTGATGGGGGAGCACGGCGTCGTCGTCACCTCTCCGCGCGACCCGGGACAGCGCGGGAGCCACATCACCATCGACCACCCCGGCTTCAAGGACCTGATCCCCGAGCTGTGGGCGAAGGGGGTCATCCCGGACTACCGCAACCCCGCGGGGATCCGGCTGGGACTCTCGCCGCTGTCGACGTCGTTCGAGGAGACCTACCTCGGAATCCAGCGGATCGCCGAAAGCCTGCCTCCCGCCTAAACCCCGGCGAAGAAGCGGACTTCTCGGCATTCCGTCCCGGCTTCACCCAGAAGCGGCCGCCGCAGCAAGGTTTGCCGGGTGCAAGCGGCGGTTCTGAGCCTATCGGCCGCTTCGTTGTCGGCTAACCCTCACACTCGGCGCAGTACTTGTCGCCGTTCTTCTCGCGTGCGAGCTGTGTGCGGTGCTTCACCAGGAAGCAGGACATGCAGGTGAATTCGTCTTCCCGTTCGGGGATCACCGAAATAAGGAGTTCTTCCTCAAGGACGGCACCTGGAAGATCGAAGCCCTCAGCGGTGTCGCTTTCATCGGTGTCGATCGTGGACGACTGGGTGGTGGCGCTGCGTTGAGCCTGAATCGCCTCAAGCGATTCATTGACAGGCTGGTCTTCGGGCCTGACGCGTGGTTCGTCGTAGTCAGTTGCCATGCGGGCGGTGCTTCTCCTTCAGTTGTGTGATCAATCAGAGTACAGGGAGCGCCAGCGGAAAGTGGCGGCTTACGCTAACAGCGTGTGGGATACAGATTAAGTTCCCCGATTGTCAAGGGACAAGGTAGCAGGGACGACACTCAGTAGCGCAATCGCGCGGCTGATTGGGCCGGACGCACCCGGTTGGGCCCACCTCACCCGGTCGGTCCGCCTCACCCCTACCTTCCCGCAGCAACTGCCGTCCGGCACAGAACCGCCGGAAGAAACCGGCAAGGTTGTACCGGCAAGGCTGTGCCGGACGGCAGTTTCCGGGCCGGGATGCACCACCGGGTTCGTTACTCTAAAGAGATGGCCACAGTTATCCTCGTGCGGCACGGCCGCACCACAGCGAATGCCGCCGGACTCCTCGCCGGGCGGACCGTCGGCGTGAACCTGGACCAGGTCGGACGTGACCAGGCAGCCCTGACGGGTGACCGTCTGGCTGCCGTCCCGGTCGTCGGCGTGGTATCG
Source organism: Arthrobacter sp. Sr33 (assembly GCF_054511195.1). Taxonomy (NCBI): domain Bacteria; kingdom Bacillati; phylum Actinomycetota; class Actinomycetes; order Micrococcales; family Micrococcaceae; genus Arthrobacter; species Arthrobacter sp. Sr33. The sequence continues at coordinate 205,172 of NZ_JBTNDD010000002.1, forward strand.
AGCCCACTCGAGCGGTGTCAGCAGACCGCCCAGTTCATCCTCGATCGTCAACTAGGCAACCCGCTCACTCCCATCGACCCCGATCTGACCGAATGCGATTACGGCCAATGGCAGGGACGCACCCTCAGCGACCTTGCGACCGAAGACCTGTGGACCGTTGTGCAAGCCCAGCCCTCCGCGGTGACCTTTCCCGGCGGCGAATCCATGGCAGCAATGCAGGCCCGGTCCGTAGCCGCGATTCGCCGCCACGATGCGGCCTTCGAGGCCGAGCACGGGGCAGGTGCGGTGTGGGTGGCGGTGAGCCACGGTGACATCATCAAGTCGATCCTCGCTGACGCACTCGGCATGCACCTGGATCTGTTCCAGCGCATCAATGTGGGGCCGGCCTCCGTATCGATTGTGCGGTACGGCACAAGCCGGCCGAGCGTCTATGCCACCAACACCGATGCCGGGGATCTGTCCTGGTTGTCGACAACGGTCCACGCGGCTGATGCACCGGTCGGCGGCGGCGCGGGACCGCAGCCCCCACGAACCTCAATCACCTAAAATAGCTGTATGCCTACTAAAGTTCATGAGTTCACCTGGCCTGATCGAGTTGTTGTCGGAACGATCGGCGCTCCGGGGTCGCGCACGTTCTATCTCCAGGTACGTGCCGGGGCGCAGATCGTCAGCATCGCCCTGGAAAAGCAGCAGTCGGCCCAGCTTGCCGAGAAGATCGACGAGATTCTCGACCAGCTCATCACCCTGGAGGGCAACCCGTTCAGCATTCCCGCGAGTACTCCCATTGAACTGGTCGACAATGACCAGCTCGAACCCGTGGAAGAGCAGTTCCGCACCGGGGCCCTGACTCTCGGTTGGGACCCATCGACAGTCCAGCTGGTCATCGAGGCCTACCCGATCACCGAGATTGATACTGAGGACGACGGCGACGCCGTTGATGAGTCGATCGGTGAAGAAGGGGTCGAGGTGTCCGAAATGCTACTGGTCCGGATGCCGGTCGGTACCGCCCGCGCATTCGCGAAACGCACCCGCGAGATTGTCGACGCTGGCCGCCCCACCTGCCCGCTGTGCGGGGAACCGGTCGACATCGATGGGCACACCTGCACCCTTCCTGAGACCTGATGCCGACGCCTGACCTGGCGACGGCCGAGCTGACGCTCACCGGTCGCATCACGACAGCGTCGAACGCCACGTTCCTGGGCAGTATCGGCACCGAGGCGGTCGTCTATAAACCCATCGCGGGGGAGCATCCGCTCTGGGATTTTCCCGGCGGAACCCTGGCGCACCGGGAGGTCGCCGCGTACCTGGTCTCGCAGTCGTTCGGTTGGAACGTCGTGCCCTTCACCTGGCTGCGTGAGGGCCCGCTGGGCAAAGGAATGGTGCAACTCTGGCAGGAGCAGGACCCGGAGCAGAACCCCGTGGACCTCGTTCCCTCCCACCGGGTGCCCGAGACTGGCTGGAAGCAGGTGTTGGAGGGCCAGGACGAAAACGGTCGGATGGTCGCCCTCCTTCACGAGGACACGCCGGCATTGCGGCGGATGGCCGTGTTCGACGTCGTCGTCAACAACGCCGACCGCAAAGGCGACCACATCCTCGCGATGGGCGACGGGCACCGGCACGGGGTCGACCATGGGCTCACCTTCCACAGCGACCACAAGCTGCGCACGGTGCTGTGGGGATGGCTGGGCGACCCCCTGACCGCGGATGAGCTCGACGGTATTGACCGTGTCAGTGTGGGGCTGACCGGTGACCTTGGGGGCGCCCTGGCGGACCTGCTCAGCGCGGAGGAAATCGTTTCGCTGGCTGCACGCTGCGACAAGCTGCGCGCGGACGGGCGTTTTCCGGCGCCGAGCGGTGAGATGTCGGCGGTACCCTGGCCGCTGTTTTAGGGATGTGCCGCGATGGATCTTGAGGTGTCAGCGAAGCTCGTCATTCCCGAGCGGGAACTCGGCTGGCGCTTTTCCAGGTCATCCGGGCCGGGCGGGCAGCACGTGAATACCTCCGACAGCCGGGTCGAGTTGTTCTGGAATATTGCGGACTCGACGGTCCTCTCCGACGAGCAGCGCGCAATGCTCCTCAACCGGCTCAGCCGCCACGTCGTTGCCGGAACGGTCACCGTCGCCGCCTCCGAGCAGCGTTCCCAGCTACGCAACCGCGACACGGCAATGCGCAAACTCGCCGATCTGGTCACCGTGGGACTGGCCCCCGACCCGAAACCTCGGCGTCCGACCAGGCCCACACGCGGCTCCACCCGACGGCATCTCGCCGCGAAACAGCAGCGGTCGGCCACGAAACGCAACCGGCAGCGCCCGACCGCCGACTAGGGCGGTGGTGGCCCCTGGCTGGTCGCTCACAGCAGTTGCAGACCGCATGAACCGCAGACGGAGCGCATCTTAGGAGACGTGTTCTTATCACTACCTCCCCGGGTTGGTCGCCTCGCCGAAGGAGCGGGAATATCCTTCGCGATAGGTGATGCTGAGACCAGCGCAGCCCACTTCCGTCCCCACGGACGCCGTTCGATCATCCGTGCCGGGGGTACGTGGTTCGCGGTGAGTACCTGTTGTAGCGTCTGTGTCAGTGATTCATGGGCAGGCCGGAGCTTTTCGCGTCGTCGAACATGCCGTCGATGTGGACGACGTTCTTGTCGGCCCGTTGCAGCAGGCTTGCAGCGACTGATGCCCGGTAACCGGATCCGCAGTGAACCCACAGCCTCCGGTCCGGTACTTCATTCATCCGCTGCAGCAATTCGTGCAAGGGGAGGTTGATCGCCCCTTTGATGTGCTGCGCGTTGTATTCGTCGGTGCGGCGCACATCGAGAATGACGTCCTCCGGCTCACGGTCGGCACGGACTTCTTCCCACCCCACGCTGGGGTAGGAGTTGCGCGCGGCGTTAGGGGCAAGAGCAGCTGGTTCAGAGCCGAGTGCGACATCGGGTTGGTCGATGCCGATGCGGGAGAGATCGCGGATTGCGTTCTCGACGTCGTCACGCTCACCGACCAGGGTGAGCTGCTGGTCCCAAGGCAGAACCCAGCCGAGGAAAGTAGTGAAGCTGGTTCCATCGCCGTATTCGAAGCTGGCGCTGCCGTGAAGGTGGTCGCGGGCGAAAGCGATCCTGTTACGCAGGTCGATCACCCATTCACCGTGTTCAAGTCTGGCGGTGAGCTCTTCTGAGTCCAGGGGTTGGGGGACGTCGAGCTGCGCCCGGCCGGGGCCCGCAGTATTCGCCTGTCCCATGTGGGCGTAGTAGGACGGATAGGCGCTGAGGTTGTCGATCAGTTCCTGGACGAAATGGTCCTCGTCCTCATCCGTGAGGGCATGGTTGCTCTGGATTTGTTCGCCGATGGTTGACGCGTCAGCTCCGCTGGCCGGGCCGGAGGAGCAAAAGGATCCGAATCCATGGGTGGGGTAGAGGCCAGCCTGGGGGGTGGCCTCGTCCACCAGACGGCGCACTGATGCGTATTGGGCGTGGGTCAGGGGTACCGTGTCCTCGTCACTGATGAGGTCGGTCCGCCCCACCGACCCGTAAAGCAGGCTGCCGCCGGAGAAGACGGCTTGTCGGTCGTCTTGGGTGACGAGGTAGGAAAGGTGGTGATGAGTGTGCCCAGGCGTAGCAACGGCGCGCAGCGTCATCTTCCCGATCTGCAGGGTTTGCCCGTCGGAGATCGGCGTGCGGTCAAAGTCCACATGGTCGGCGGCGTTGACTAGATACACGGCGGCGTTGTCTTTGGCTAGCTGGAGTCCGCCGGTGACGTAGTCGTTGTGGATGTGGGTCTCTGCCACGTGGGTGATCTGCACTCCAGCGTTCGCGGCTTCTTTTTCCACCCTGTCCGTGTCGCGTTGCGGGTCGATTGCCAGAGCCACTTGCCCGTCGTGGACGAGGTAGCTGCGATCTCCTAGCGGCGCTGTTTCGATGGTGATCACATCCATGACCGTTCCTCCTTAAATGCCTTGGTCGTTGCATGCCACCGTACCCGAGGCTCCCGCCGCCGGGTAGCACCGGCGCGACCCAGCGGCGGGAGCCGTCGGGTCGGTGGCGGACTCGTCAGGTCCGGCCTTCCTCCTGCTGGGCAAAGTCCGCGTGGACGGCATCTGTGTTGATGTCCTTCACTGCGGTGACTACTTGTTCGAGGGCGGGTGACGGCAGGGCACCGGGTTGGGAGAAGACGAGGACGCCATCAGCCAGCCGGGAGTCTCAGGACGGTCGTGGCGGCTGGCGGGCCCGGTCTGCAGCTGTCGGGGGAGCGGGACGATCGTGGAGTACCAGCCTTGCACCGGCTTGGTCTGGGTGGGGTCGTTCGAACGACCGTATTATCCGGTGGTCTAGCTTCTCGGATGTCCGGCAGTGACGGGCCGCGAACAGGGCTTCCAGTTGGTCTTCGTACCGGGCTGCTGAGCCGGCTGACTCGTGGGCGGACAGCTCGGCCAGACGGGCGTTGGATTGACCCTGCTAGCGACGACCCGCAGCACGTGCTCCGGCTTGCGGTCCTGAAGTGGGATCAGCAGCTCTGCCAGTCGGCGGCCGTCAGGTGCACCGGGTTCGCAGCCAGGTAGGGCATCCACATGATGCCGAACCCGTCATGAAGCTGGACAAAGCGGGAAGGCATGGAGCCGCTCACACCTACATCGGATAGCCCTGGGCGATCCGGAATAGGCGCAGCTGACCGACCGGGGAGGTGAGTGCGGTTCCCAGGTGGCCAGCTTTCGGCTAGGTCGTGGGCCTCTAGAACGGTCTGCATGAACTCAGCGTCCTTCGCTTCATCGAAACGCTGGGTCTTGCGCTTGCCGGACTTCTTGTCGACACAGCGTAGGAGATGTGCGGTGGATCCGTCTTTGCGAAGACGTCTTTCGATGTTGGTCATGCTGATTACTATGCGTCCACTTTGCCGATGGCCGTCGGAGATAACCAACTCGCGTGGTCGAATACAGGGCCCGTCTGGTCGAGGGCATAAAAAAACCCCGGCGGACCGGGGTTTTTTCACTGTGCGCGGAGGGGGACTTGAACCCCCACCCTCGTTAGAGGACTAGCACCTCAAGCTAGCGCGTCTGCCATTCCGCCACCCGCGCAGGTGATGTTTTCCGTAGCTCTAAACCTCGGAAGCAGCGAAAAAAACTCTAACACGATCAAGGCCCAAGAGTTTAATCCGCTGCTCGCGGGACCCTCCAGACAAAGTGGTTAGGCTGGTGACACAGCTCATTCGCCACCAGGAGGCCCGCACGATGAATATCAAGCCCGAAGACGAAGTTGTCCGCATCTGCCAGGAACTCATCCGCATCGACACCTCCAACTATGGTGACAACGTGGGCCCCGGCGAACGAGCGGCTGCTGAGTACACGGCGGGCCTGATCGAGGAAGTGGGCCTTGGCACCCAGATTTTCGAGTCCGAACCGGGCCGGGCCTCCGTAATTGCCCGGATGCCCGGCTCTGATCCCTCCCTGCCCGCACTGGTGGTGCATGGCCACCTCGACGTCGTCCCCGCCCAGAAAGAGGACTGGACAGTCGATCCGTTCAGCGGCGAGGAAAAGGATGGCCTGATCTGGGGCCGCGGTGCAGTGGACATGAAAGACATGGACGCCATGATTCTCTCGGTCCTCCGCAACATGCAGCGCGAGAAAATCCAGCCCAAGCGCGACCTGATCTTCGGTTTCTTCGCCGATGAGGAGGCCGGCGGTAAGTACGGGGCATCCTGGCTGGTCGACACCCAGCCGGGCCTCTTCGAGGGAGCCACCGAAGCTATCTCCGAGGTTGGCGGCTTCTCAGCGAACATCGGCGGTCAGCGCACCTACCTGCTGCAGACTGCGGAAAAGGGCATTTCCTGGCTCCGTCTGGTAGCCCACGGCCGCGCCGGTCACGGCTCGCAGATCAACACCGACAACGCCGTCACCCGGCTGGCCCGCGCCGTCACAAGGGTGGGGGAGTACCGGTGGCCGATTGAGCTGACCCCCACCACCCGCCAGTTCCTCGACGGTGTAACCGAACTCACCGGTGTCGAATTCGATCCTGACAACCCCGAGACGCTCCTCGCCGAACTCGGCACCGTGGCCCGCTTCGTCGGAGCCACCCTGCAAAACACCTCCAACCCCACGGTGCTCAAGAGCGGCTACAAGCACAACGTCATCCCGGGCACCGCCGAAGCCCTGATCGACGTCCGCACCCTGCCAGGCCAGGAGGAACAGGTCCTCGCCACCATCAAGGAGCTCGCAGGCGACGGCGTCGACGTCACCTACGACCACAAGGACGTTTCGCTTGAGGTGCCATTCGCCGGCAACCTGGTGGACTCCATGATCGACGCCCTGCATAGCCAGGACCCCGGCGCGAAGGTCCTGCCGTACACGCTGTCCGGCGGCACCGACAACAAGTCGCTGAGCCGCCTCGGCATCACCGGCTACGGGTTCGCCCCGCTGCAGCTGCCCGACGAACTCGACTTCACCGGCATGTTTCACGGCGTCGACGAGCGGGTACCCACCGAGTCGCTCAAGTTTGGTTCCAAGGTGCTCCACCGCCTGCTCACCACCTACTAGGCATTGTCCATGGACACCCCCGAGGAAATCCTCCCGGACCGACTCCTGGACACGTTCCGGGAGCGGGCCGCCGGCTACGACGCACGGAACGAGTTCTTCCACGCGGATCTGGCCGATCTCCAAGCCATCGGCTATCTCGCGTTGATGGCACCCGTGAACGACGGCGGCCGGGGGTTGGGCGTCGCAGCGGTTGCCGCGTGCCAACGGCGGCTGGCGTCCGCGGCACCCGCCACCGCCCTGGCCATCAACATGCACCTGGTCTGGACCGGGGTGGCCCTGATGCTGCAACGCCTGGGGGACCACTCCCTGGGTTTCGTCCTGCAGGAGGCCACCCAGGGGGAGCTGTACGCCTTCGGACTCTCCGAGCCGGGCAACGACGCCGTCCTGTTCGACTCCTTCACCACCGCCACACCACAGGCCGACGGCGGGTACTCGTTCACCGGAACCAAAATCTTCACCAGCCTCGCACCCGCGTGGACGCGGCTCGGAATTTTTGGCAAGGCCACCACACCCGACGGCGCCGGGGAGCTGGTGCACGGAATCGTGACCCGGGGGACCGCAGGGGTCCACACGGTCGAGGACTGGGACACCATGGGCATGCGGGCCAGCCAGTCACACACCACCCGGCTGGACGACGTCGTCGTACCCGCCGAACGGATCTTCAGGCACCTCCCGGTCGGCCCCAACGCAGACCCCCTCGTCTTTGCTATCTTCGGGGTCTTCGAGACGCTGCTGTCAGCGGTGTACACGGGGATTGGCGACCGGTCGCTGACCCTTGCCATCGACTCGGCCCGGCAGCGCACCACCGGTCGCGACGGCGTGGCCCTGTCGCAGACGCCCGAGGTGCGCTGGCAGATCGCCGATGCCGCAATGGCCCTCGACTCACTCGATGCCCAGCTACGGTCTGTGGCGCGGGACCTGGACGAGGGTGCAGATCATGGGAGCCAGTGGTTCGCCAAGCTGGTGGGCCTCAAGCTGCGGGCCACCGCCGTGGCCCGGCAGGTCAACGACGCGGCAATGCACCTTGCCGGCGGGCGCGGCTACCAGGCTGGTAGCGAAATCGGCAGGCTCCACCGTGACGTGCTGGCGGGCCAGTACCATCCGTCGTCCACCGAGTCGGCTCACCGCACGGTAGCGACCGCCTGGTTGGGTCCGCAGGGGGACAGTTAGGGCCCCCGGCTGCTAGGCCGTGCGTTCCACCCGGAGGACCTTGCGCCGCATCCAGTACCGGCGTCCGCCACCGATGTAGATGCAACTGCGTTCCAGTTCCCATTTGCCGTACTCGGCGTGTTCGGTCAGCGCCTGACGGGCGGCGTTCACCGGTTCGCCCGCGTTGACGGTCAACACCAGATACTCGTACCGGCGTTCGACGTCGCGCCGGGGCGCCGTCGTTGCGTTCAGAAATTGTTCTCGCATTTCCCTCCAATTTTGATCACTTTACCGATAACGTCTACCCATGAGTATTGATCCGCGTGTCGCGCTCCAAACCCTGGTTTCGGCGCTTGAGGAGCATCTTAACGCTGCCGCATCCCGGCGCGGGGACGAGGATCCGGCCGTTGAGGCCGCCTACCTGGCCATCGCCGACGCCTTCGACACCTATGAGGAAGTCCTCTACGACGCCCACGGGGAAGTGACGCCGCTGGTCATCTATGAAGACGGCGACGACGACGACGAATCCGACGAGTCCTAGGACTGGGCCGACACTTCGTCGAGCACCGCGGAGATTTGCGCGGGGAGCGGGTCCTGCCCCGCTGACAGGACATCCTTGAGCTGGTGGCTGGTCCGCGCACCGGTCATCGCGGCAGCCACCGTCGGCCGGTGCAGTACCCACCGCAGCGCCACTTCCAGTGGCGCCAGATCCAGGCCTTTGGCGGCGGTGACCAGTGCCTCGGTGATCCGCTGCGGCCGTCCCGTGAGATACGGCTCCACGTAGGGCGCCCAGAGGTCCGATGCCGCCCGCGAATCCGCCGGGGTCTGACCCCGGTACTTTCCGGTCAGGACCCCACGACCCAGTGGCGCCCACGCCACCAGGCCCACCCCGAGGGCCTCCGCGGCAGGTGTCGCCTCCCGTTCCACGGTGCGGTTCAGTAGCGAGTATTCAGCCTCGTGCGCCGTCAACGGGAAACCAGCTGTGGCCGAGGCGAGGGCAAGTTCCCAACCCGCTTGGTTGGAGACGCCCACGTAGCGGGCCCGCCCCGTCCGGTAGGCCAGTTCCAGTGCCCCGAGGGTCTCATCCAACGGAACGGCATCAAGGCGGGCCGGGGCCAGCCACAGGTCCACGTGATCGGTTCCCAGCCGGGCCAGGGAAGCATCAAGGGAATCGAGGAGTCCCTTCCGGGACCCGTCAGCGCGCCGCACCCCGCCGTGCTGGCGTGCCGACCCACCCTGGACGGCAAGAACCAGCTCGGACCGGGCGACGGTATCGCCGATCAGGTCCCCGAGCATCGCCTCCGCCCGGCCATCCGAGTAGCGGGCGGCGGTCCCCACCAGGGTGCCGCCGGCCTCGGTGAACAGACGAAGCTGTTCCCGTGCCGTCTCCTCATCCGCGTCCTGCCCCCAGGTCATTGTGCCCAATCCCACACGGGATACCGTCAGACCGCTGCTACCCACGTTTTGCCACTGCATACGGTAAGCCTAAAGCCTCGGGGAGGGCTGTCGCCTACCGGAGGTTGACGGCTGAGTACTCTAAGGTCTTACTTGTGAATTGGATCGAAGCTGCCATCCTGGGCCTGGTGCAGGGCCTGACGGAATTCCTGCCCATCTCCTCAAGCGCCCACCTCCGGATTGTCGGCGAGTTTCTACCGAACGCCCAGGACCCAGGCGCCGCGTTCACGGCGATCACCCAACTTGGCACTGAAACCGCCGTGGTGGTGTTTTTCTGGCGCGACATTGTCAGGATCATTCGGGCCTGGAGTGGGTCGCTCGTCGGGAAAGTACCCACCAGCGACCCGGATGTGAGGATGGGTTGGCTCGTGATCCTCGGCAGCCTCCCGATCGGTGTGCTGGGGCTGCTCTTCCAGGACCAGATCGAGAGCACCCTGCGCAGCATGTGGCTGACCGCCACCATGTTGATCGTGTTTGGGCTCATCCTGGCGGTGGCGGACGCCGTCGGAAAGCAGAACCGGTCCCTGGACCAGTTGACGTACCGGCACGGCATCTTCTACGGCTTCGCCCAGGCGCTGGCCCTCATCCCGGGCGTCTCCCGGTCGGGCGGCACCATCACCGCCGGCCTTTTCATGGGGTACAACCGCGAAGCCGCAGCACGCTATTCGTTCCTGCTGGCCATTCCTGCCGTGTTTGCCAGTGGCTTTTTCCAGTTGTTCAAGAGCATCGGCGAGCCGGGCCCCTACGGGCTGGGGGAGACGGCACTGGCCACCGGTATCGCCTTCGTGGTGGGGTTCATCATCATTGGCTGGTTCCTGAAGTTCGTCTCCACCCGCAGCTACGGCCTCTTCGTCTGGTACCGCATCCTGCTGGGCCTGGCCCTGTTCCTGCTCCTCGGATTCGGCATCATCAACCCCTGATTCCCCTGTCAGCAGAACGTCTGGGGCGGATCGCTGGTCGGCTCACCGCTGCAAGGAACGTATTGTAGAAGTGTGATTGCGTGGAACTCTCGACCTATTCCTGTCCTGCCCGGCGAAAGCGCCGATATCGGCCTGTATGACACCAAGCAGCAGCAGTACGTTACGCTGCCGACGGACTCCCGGCATGGCCTCTACGTCTGCGGGATCACACCCTACGACGCCACCCATATGGGCCACGCCGCGACCTATGTGGCATTCGACCTCCTGAACCGCCTCTGGCGTGACTCAGGCGCCGTCGTGAACTATGTCCAGAACGTCACCGACATCGACGACCCGCTGCTGGAGCGGGCGGCCGCCACGGGGGTGGACTGGACTGATCTCGCCACGCAGCAGACGGATCTGTTCCGCGAGGACATGTACGAGCTCAACGTGATCCCCCCGGACCACTACATTGGGGCGGTCGAATCGATCGAGTGGATTGTCCCGGTGATCGAATCACTGCTGAAACGCGGCATCGCGTACCCCGTCGCCGGCGACGGGGCGGAGCCCGACGGCGACATTTACTTCTCCGTGGATGCAGCGTCCGCATCGCTGACAGGACCGGAGGCCTGGTTCCTGGGCGCCGTTTCCCACCTCGGCCAGGAGGAGATGACCGGGCTCTTCGCCGAACGCGGCGGGGACCCTGCCCGCCCCGGGAAGAAGCATCCGATGGACCCCCTGCTGTGGCGGGTGGCTCGGGCCGGTGAGCCTGACTGGGACGGCAACACCCTCGGCAGGGGCCGGCCCGGCTGGCACATCGAATGTGCAGTGATTGCGCAGCGGTTCCTCGAACTGCCGTTCACCGTGCAGGCAGGCGGCTCTGACCTGGTATTCCCCCACCATGAGATGAGCGCAGCCCACGCGGAGGCAGCAACCGGCACGCCTCTGGCCAGGCATTACTCGCACGCCGGGATGGTCGGCCTGGACGGCGAGAAAATGAGCAAGTCCCGCGGCAACCTGGTGCTGGTGTCGTCCCTGCGCAGGGACGGCGTGGATCCGGCCGCGATCAGGCTGGCCATTCTCAACCACCATTACAGGTCGGACTGGTCATGGACCGACAAGGTGATTCCCCGTGCCCAGGACCAGCTGTCCAGCTGGCGGCTTGCACTGGGATCGGCGACTGAGGAATCGGCTGCCGCACTGACCGCTGAGCTCCGTGCAGCGCTGGCCAACGACCTCGACGCCCCCGCGGGGGTGGCAGCTGTGGACCGTTGGGCCGCCGAAGCACCCATCTCCGGCGGGACAGCTGACGGTGCCGCCGGCGTGGTCGACGCACTGGATGCGCTGCTCGGCATCAGGCTGACCCGCTAGAGGGGTCCACCGCCCGGACCCTAGTTCAGTCCTTGCGACGCTTTTTCAGGTACCGCTCGAATTCCCGGGCAATCGATTCCCCGCTCGCCTCGGGCAGGTCGGCGGTGTCCTTGGCTTCTTCCAGTTGCCGCACATAGGCGGCCACCTCGGGGTCTTCGATAGCCAGCTCGTCAACACCGCGCTCCCACGCCTCAGACTCTTCGACCAGCACGTGCATGTCCAGGGACAGGTGCAGCATCTCTTCGAGCCGGTTGAGCAGGGCAAGCTGCGCCTTGGGGGACGGGGACTGCCCCACATAGTGCGGTACGGCCGCCCACAGTGACAGCGTCGGAATGTCGGCCAGCAAGCCCACCTCACTGAGCACTCCGACTATCCCGATTGGACCCTCATAGGTGGACGGTTCAATGTCGAGGTTCTCCCGCACCAGATCATCATCCGAGGTGACCGTGACCGGGATGGGCCGGGTGTGCGGCACATCCGCGAGCAGAGCCCCCACCAGGATGATGCAGTCAACATTGAGTTCTTTGGCCGAGGCAATCAGTTCGGCTGTGTACGCACGCCACTTATAGGACGGTTCCACACCGTGCACCAGGATGAGGTCCACATTCGTCTCGGGGACCGGGGCCTTGCTGATCCGCGTGGTGGGCCACTTGATTTTGCGCCGGCCCTGGGCATTCCGGCTCACCACCGGGCGGGTGAACTGGAAATCGTAGAACTCGTCAGCGTCGATGCTGGCAACCTTCTCGCTGCCCCAGTACCTGCCCATGAATTTCAGCGCGTCGCTAGCCGCTTCGCCGGCGTCATTCCACCCCTCGAAGGCGGCAAGCATGATCGTCACCCGCCGGTCGGGGGAACCACTGTCCTGGAAAAGGCCACGAATTCCGGGCTGGACGCTCTCATCAAAGGTACTCACCACTTCACCCTAAACCTCCCCGCGCGGTGTTGGCAGCTATTGACTGCACCTTCGCGCAGAGCCAAAGCGGCCGCCGGGCATTAGCCTCCCCGTAGACTGGGGGTATGGCTAATTCCGATCCCAGTACAGTTGCGTCCATTTCCGGGCACGCCACCCACGACGACGACGACGGCCTCCAGGCAGTCCTCTGGGACATGGACGGGACCATCGTCGATACCGAGCCGTACTGGATCCAGGCCGAAAAGGATCTGGTCGCGAAGCATGGCGGCACCTGGTCCACCGCCGACGCCGAAGCCCTGGTGGGGCAGGCGCTGTCCTTCTCGGCGGGGGTCCTGCAACAGGCCGGCGTTGAGCTGGAAATCCGCGAGATCATCGACCACCTGACCACCGAGGTCCAGACCCGGGTCGCCGAAGCTGCGCCCTGGCGACCAGGAGCCGTCGAGCTGCTGGCCGAGCTGAAGGCGCAACACATTCCGTGCGCCATGGTCACCATGTCCGAGGGGCCCCTCGCCGCTGAGGTGGCAAGTCAGCTGCCGGCTGGGACGTTCGAGTTCCTGGTCACCGGGGACATGGTGCGGCGGGGAAAACCCGATCCAGAGGCCTACCAGCTGGGGTTCGACTCCCTCGACGGATCGAGGGGCACGCTATCCAAGCACCGGGTGGTCGCGATCGAGGACTCCCTTCCGGGCGCGACGTCGGCTGGAGCCGCCGGACTGGTGACGCTGACCGTACCCCACATGATGCCGCTCCCGACCGATCGGGGCTGGTATCAATGGCCCACCCTGAGGCAGAAATCCGTGGCTGACCTCAACCGGCTGGTCCTCGACCACGCGGCGTCGCTCACCGAGCCAGCCGTCCCGGCAGAGTCGGCCTCGCGGTGACCTCACCCGAGGCTCCTGGGCTGCAGCGGCGGGAGGGAATTTCCCTGGGGCGGCTTTGGGGGATTCCCATCGTTCTGGCCTGGTCCTGGTTCGTCATCGCCCTGTTTGTGGTGGTGGTCTTCGGCCCGCAGGTGGCCCGCGCCTTTCCCGGGATCGGGGCCGGAGCCTACGGCGTGGCCCTCGGGTACGCGCTGCTGCTCGCCGCGTCAGTGCTGGTCCACGAGCTCGCCCACGCGCTGTCAGCCCGGGTCTTCGGCTGGCCGACCACGCGCATTGTGCTCAACCTCTGGGGCGGGCACACCCAGTTCGAAAACTTCAACGCCAGCCCGGGCCGCTCGCTGATCGTGGCGCTGGCCGGCCCGGCGGCGAACTTTCTCCTCGCCCTCGCTGGCTGGTTGGCGGTCCCACTCTTTGAACCCCAGTCGGTAGGCCGCCTGCTCGCTGACATTTTCGTGTGGGCAAACCTGTTGGTGGCCGTGTTCAACGTGCTGCCGGGCCTGCCCCTCGACGGCGGACGAATTGTTGAATCTGCTGTCTGGAAGGCTACCGGCAATCAGGACAAGGGCACCGTGGCGGCGGGCTGGGCTGGCCGCGTCATCGTGATCCTGCTCGTGGTTGCCGTCCTCGGACTTCCCTTGCTGGCCGGAGGGACGCCCGACCTGATGGTGGTCATCATCGCAGCGGTGATGGGTGCGTTCCTTTGGATGGGTGCGACGGCGGCCATCAACAACGCCCAGATGCGGCTCCGCCTCCCGGCGATCAGTGCTGGCCGGTTGAAGCAGCCAGCCTTCAGCATCCCGGCCGGAACCACCGTGCAAACGGTCAGGAAACTCGTCCGGGACAACCCGGGGGCGGCGATTGTCCTGACCGGTGCGGGCGGACAACCCGAAGCAGTAGTCGATACCGGCGCCCTGCTCAGCGTCCCGGACGATGCGGCCGAGACCACACCGATCAATGCGGTGGCCCGGGCACTCTCTCCCGGGGCCTACGTGCCGGAAGCAGCCGTTGGCCAGGAACTGGTGCAGTTCCTGGCCAAGCTGCCCGGCAGCGAATACGCGGTCATCGACCGGATGGGACGGGTCACCGGCCTGCTCCACCAGTCGACGGTGGTGTCGGCGATCACCGGCAAACCCTTCCCCGGCCAAAATTCCTGACCTGCCGCCACCGACGTGTGCGTGCTCTACCCCCAATAGCTAAGGACGATCGTTGATGAACACCCCCGGAAGCACCCCCGCGGAACACCCTCCCCATGGTGCAGCCGTCCGCCGAGGCCCTTTCCGTGCAGGGGAGCGTGTGCAGCTGACCGACGAGAAGGGCCGCATGAACACCATCACGCTGACCCCCGGCGGCGCGTTTCACACCCACAAGGGGTTCCTGCTCCACGATGGGCTGATCGGTTCCCTGGAAGGGACTGTTCTCACCAACACCAGCGGCCAGCTGTATCAGGCGCTGCGCCCGCTCCTGTCGGACTTCGTGCTCTCCATGCCCCGCGGCGCAGCAGTGGTCTATCCCAAGGATGCCGGCCAGATCATCACCATGGCCGATATCTATCCGGGTGCGCGAGTGGTGGAAGCCGGGGTTGGCTCCGGTGCCCTCTCCATCTCGCTGCTCCGCGCCGTCGGTGATGCCGGTTACCTGCATTCATTTGAACGGCGGGCCGAATTCGCTGACATTGCGCAGGGAAACGTCGAGACCATTTTCGGTGGGCCCCATCCGGCCTGGAAAATCACCCTGGGCGATTTCCAGGAGCAGGTAGTCGAGCAGGAGGAACCCGGCAGCGTTGACCGGGTGGTTCTCGACATGCTCGCACCCTGGGAATGCCTCGACGCGGTAGCCACCGTCCTGGCGCCGGGCGGGGTGTGGATCAACTATGTTGCAACGGTGACGCAGCTGTCCCGCACCGCCGAAGCCATCCGGGCTGATGGGCGTTTCACCGAACCGGACGCCTGGGAATCGATGGTCCGTGGCTGGCACCTGGAAGGGCTCGCCGTCCGACCCGACCACCGCATGGTCGCGCACACCGGCTTCCTCCTGATCACCCGCCGGTTGGCGCACGGGGTCACCGGTCTGACGACCAAGCGGCGCCCCTCGAAAACGGATTTCAGCGCAGAGGATCTGAACGCCTGGACACCCCAGGCTGTGGGTGAGCGTGAGGTTTCGGACAAGCGTCTGCGCCGGGTGGCCCGCGATGCGAGCTCCACGATCCAGCGCGGCGCGCTACCCGCTGACGAGGCGCAGGCCCGTCGTGACCAGATCGCGGACGCTGCCCGTGAGGCGGACGGGCCGACAGAAAGCTAGGGCCGAATGCTACCCGGGGCGGCGACTATCAGGAATAACCCGGCTCACTGCGCTATGGTCGAATGAGAGCATTAATCGAGCACTGAAGGTGGGCGATACGCATGGCTGACTTCGAGAACGTAGACCCTCCGGAACTGTCCGTTGCCGCCCCGCCCGAGGCCGGGGCGGGGGCGAGCCAGCTCGCTGCGACTCAACGGCAACTGAACGTCCTGCGGGACCGGCTGCGCAACATTGACCGGCAGTTATCGTCTGCGGCCCAGAACAACACCAAGCTGGTTGCCGCCCTGGAGGCGGCGCGTGCCGAAATTGTCAGGCTCAAGGGGGCCCTCGAGAACGAAGGCGCCACCCCGTTCAGTTTCGGCACCATCATCGAACTCAATGCGCTGCGGCCCGGCGACGCGGCGTCCGCCGCGTCCCAGGACAGTGCTGACATTCTGCAGTCCGGCAGGAAGCTGCGGGTCGCGATCAGCCCGCTGGTCAATCTGGCGCAACTGATGCCCGGCCAGGAAGTACTGCTCAACGAATCCCTGACCATCATCGCGGGGCTGGGGTTCGAACGCTCCGGCGAGCTGGTGACCGTCAAGGAACTCCTGGGCTCCGACCGCGCCCTGGTTATCGGGCGGGCGGATGAGGAGCGGGTGGTCAGGCTCAACGGTCCGCTCCAGTCCGAGCGGATCCGTGTTGGTGATGCGCTCTCGGTCGACAACCGGTCCGGCTACGCACTCGAAAAGGTCCCGCGCAGCGAGGTTGAGAACCTGGTGCTCGAAGAGGTCCCGGACATCGCGTACGAGGACATCGGGGGACTCGGGCCGCAGATCGAGCAGATTCGCGACGCCGTCGAGCTTCCATTCCTGCACCCTGACCTCTACCGGGAACACGGTTTGAAGGCACCCAAAGGCATCCTGCTCTACGGTCCGCCCGGTTGCGGCAAGACCCTGATCGCCAAGGCCGTCGCGAACTCGCTCGCCGCGCGTGCCATTGAACGCACCGGGTCCACCGAGACGCGCAGCTACTTCCTCAACATTAAGGGACCCGAGCTGCTGGATAAGTATGTGGGGGAGACCGAGCGCCACATCCGGCTGATCTTCGCCCGGGCCCGCGAGAAGGCTTCGGACGGCAGCCCGGTGGTGGTGTTCTTCGACGAGATGGATTCCCTGTTCCGGACGCGGGGTACCGGCGTCTCCTCGGACGTTGAAACGACTATCGTTCCTCAGCTCCTCAGTGAGATCGACGGCGTCGAAAAGCTTGAGAACGTCATCGTGATTGGTGCCTCCAACCGGGAAGACATGATCGACCCGGCCATCCTCAGGCCCGGCCGGCTGGACGTGAAGATCAAGATCCACCGCCCCGACGCCGAGGGTGCAGCCGAGATTTTCGGCAAGTACATCACCGAGAACCTGCCACTGCACGACGACGACCTCAACGAGTACAGCGGCAGCCGCGCAGCAACCGTGCAGGCAATCATCCGGCGCACGGTCGAAAAAATGTACTCCACCGAAAAGTCCAACGAATATCTCGAGGTCACCTACGCAAACGGTGACACCGAAATGCTCTACTTCAAGGACTTCAACTCCGGCGCTGTCATCCAGAACGTGGTGGACCGGGCCAAGAAGTACGCCATCAAGGATCTGCTCCTGGACGGCCAGAAGGGCCTGCGCATTGAGCATTTCCTCCGGGCCGTCGTCGACGAGTTCCGTGAACATGAGGATCTCCCCAACACCACGAACCCCGATGACTGGGCCCGGATTTCCGGCAAGAAGGGGGAGCGGATCACCTATATCCGCACCATCGTGCAGGGCAAGGCTGGGCAGGAGCCAGGGAAGACCATCGAAACCACGCCCAATACCGGACAGTATCTGTGACACCAGCCGGACACCACGCCGATCCGTCAGTCCTCGACCCCGAACGGTTTTCCGCCCACCGCGTGATGGGCACCGAAACCGAGTACGGAATCATTGCGCCGTCGATTCCGGACGCCAACGCCACAGTCCTGTCGTCCCAGGTGGTGAACGCCTACGCGGCGACCCTGCGGGAGGGTCTCGGCAACCTCGCCGGCACCCGCTGGGACTACACGGATGAGGCACCCCTGGCTGACGCCCGCGGGTGGCAACAGGTGCGGCACGCAGCCGATCCATCCCAGCTGACCGACAGTCCGCCGATCCTCACCGCCGAGCAGGTTGCCCTGGTCGATGCGGCGCTCGACGACGTCGGCCCGCTGGACTCGGCAGTCCTGATGAACCTGGTCCTCAACAACGGGGCACGGCTGTACGTCGATCACGCCCATCCCGAATATTCCTCGCCCGAGGTGACCAACCCGCTGGACGCCGTCCTGTGGGACCGGGCCGGCGACTCCGTGGCGCTGGCAGCCATGCGCCGGATCGCCGCCACCCCGGGCTTCGCTCCAGTCAACCTGTATAAAAACAACACCGACAACAAGAGCGTGTCCTACGGGTCGCATGAAAATTATCTGGTGCCCCGCAGCGTGCCCTTCAACCACATCGCAGCGGTGCTGATTCCGTTCTTCGTCTCCCGCCAGACAATCTGTGGCTCAGGCCGGGTAGGAATCGGCGCCTCCCATCAGTCACCCGGGTTCCAGCTCAGCCAACGTGCCGACTTTTTCGAGAACGAGATCGGCCTGGAAACGACCGTCCGCCGACCCATCATCAACACCCGGGACGAGCCTCATGCGGTCGCCGAAAAGTACCGGCGGCTCCATGTAATCATCGGCGACGCCAATCTGAGCGAAATTTCGAACTATCTGAAGATGGGGACCACCTCCCTGGTGTTGTCCCTGATCGACAGGGACAACGCGCCGATTCCCGAGATCCAGGACCCGGTCCGGGAGCTGCAGGCGGTCAGCCACGACCCCACGCTGAGTCACCGCATCAGGCTGGCAGACGGCCGGTCGGTGACCGCCCTGGACCTGCAGGAAATCTACCTCGACGCCTGCCTGACGGAATCGGACCGGCAGGGTGGAACCGATCCGCAGAGCGCCGACGTGTTGCAACGCTGGGGCGCCCTCATCGATACACTGCGCCGGGACCCCTTCGACGCCGCACACCAACTTGACTGGGTGGCAAAGCTCAAAGTGCTCGAGGCGTATCGCAGCCGCGACGGAATGGCCTGGGATGACCCCCGCCTGGCCCTGGTGGACCTGCAGTACTCCGACCTCCGACCAGAGAAAAGCATCTACCACCGGCTCAGCGCCCGCGGCCAGATTGACCGATTGGTCACCGATGAGCAGGTGAACGCCGCCGTGTCCCACCCGCCCGAAGACACCCGGGCCTACTTCCGTGGCCGCTGCATCAGCAGTTTTCCCCGCGAAGTGGTCGGTGCCAGCTGGGACTCAATCATCTTCGAGTTGCCGTCCCAACGTCGGCTGCAACGAATCCAGACCCGTGAGCCCCTCCGGGGAACAGCTGCCCTCACCAAAGAGTTGTTCGCTGCATCGGCCGACGCCGAAGAATTTGTTGCGCGGCTTTTGAGCAGGCCACAATCCAACATGGCACCATAGACATCACTAGGTTTTGCGCATCACATCCTCAGCAATGAAAGGTGCCAGCCATGGCTACACAGGACCGCAGGAATACCGGGTCACGGCCCGAGCAGCAGGACGAACAGCAGGACACTCCGGCCCCGGACACCGGCGGAGCACCCGAGGGCGGCGCACCCACTGCACAGACCCAGGGGGTCGATGATCTGCTGGACGAAATCGACGGGGTGCTCGAATCCAACGCCGAAGAATTTGTCCGCGGCTTTGTCCAGAAGGGCGGCCAGTAACCTTAATGATTCCGGAAGACGCTACCGCGTCGATTGGCCGTGCAGCCTCCACGTCGTTCAGCGGGTATCTGGGGTCGAACCACCCCGATCTGCTGCCCTCCAGCCGGTCGGCCGGAGGGTTGACCCCGGCCAGCGCCGCGACGGTGGCGCCGCACGCCACCACCATCGTGTCCATGACCTACGCTGGCGGCGTCCTGATGGCCGGTGACCGGCGCGCCACGATGGGCAACATTATCGCCAGCCGGCACATCGAAAAAGTCTTCCCAGCCGACATGTTCTCCGTACTCGGCATTGCTGGTAGCGCCGGAATAGCGCTCGACATCATGCGGCTCTTCCAGGTGGAGCTTGAGCACTACGAAAAAATCGAGGGCACCCTGATGAGCCTCGATGGCAAGGCCAACCGGCTGGCAGCAATGATCCGGGCCAACCTCCCACTCGCGCTGCAGGGGCTGGCGGTCGTCCCCCTCTTCGCCGGCTTCGACACCGTCCAGCGGGTCGGCAGGCTCTTCTCCTACGACGTGACGGGCGGTCGCTATGAGGAGCAGGAACACCACAGCGTCGGTTCCGGCGCCGCCTTCGCCCGGGGCGCCCTGAAGAAGCTGTGGAAACCGAATCTCGACGAGGACCGCGCGGTTCGGGTCGCCGTCGAATCCCTCTACGACGCGGCCGACGACGATTCGGCGACCGGCGGCCCCGACGTCGTCCGCCAGCTGTGGCCGGTGGTGTACACGGTCAATAGTGCTGGCGCCCGCCGGATTCCGGAGCGGGAGCTGGCGCTGGCTGCTGCGCAGGTCATCGACTCGCGCTCGGTGGCAGGACGAGAGGCATGAGCATGACACAACAGTTCTACGTTTCGCCTGAGCAGCTCACCAAGGACCGGGCCGATTTTGCCCGGAAAGGGATCGCCCGCGGACGATCGGTGGTGGTGCTCAGTTGCCGCGATGGGATTGCACTGGTCGCCGAGAACCCCTCACCGTCCCTGCACAAGGTGGGCGAAATCTATGACCGCATCGCTTTCGCCGCCGTGGGGAAGTACAACGAGTTCGAGAGCCTCCGCCAGGCGGGTGTCCGCTACGCCGATGTGCGGGGATATTCCTACGACCGGGAAGACGTCACCGCCCGCGGGCTGGCCAGTGTCTACGCCCAAAGTCTTGGCGCAGTGTTCACCGCCGACAGCAAACCCTTTGAGGTGGAGCTGGCCGTCGCCGAGGTAGGGCCCCGCACCGACGCTGACCACCTGTACCGCCTCACGTTCGACGGTTCGATCGCCGACGAACGACGGTTCATCGTGATGGGCGGGCAGGCGGATGCCGTCGGTGACGCCCTGACCGATCAGTGGGACGCCGAGCATAGTTTCGCGGAAGCGGTCAGGACCGCGGTGGATGCGCTCCGGCACGGCGGCGGCGCGACCGGCGCTCCCCGGACGCGCCTCAACCCCGACACCCTTGAGGTTGCAGTCCTGGATAGGGACCCGCTGACCACCCGCGGCGCCCGGCGGGCGTTCCGGCGGATCCTTCCCACCGAAGTGGGAGACATGCTGGGCTTCGGGAAGGACGGCCTCTGATGGACCGCCGGATTTTCGGCATCGAAACGGAATTCGGCATCGCCTACTCGGGGCCCAACTCCCGCCCGCTGTCACCCGAGGAGGTGGCCCGGTATCTGTTCCGCAAGGTGGTCAGCTGGGGACGCTCCTCCAACGTGTTCCTCACCAACGGGTCCCGGCTGTACCTGGATGTCGGTTCCCACCCCGAGTACGCCACGGCAGAGTGCGACGACGTCGCCCAGCTCATCGCGCACGACCGGGCCGGCGAGCTGATCCTGGAGGATCTGGTGGCCGAGGCGCAGCGCAGGCTCGCGCAGGAGGGCTACGACGGACGGGTGTACCTGTTCAAGAACAACACCGACTCGGCGGGGAACTCCTACGGCAGCCACGAAAACTACCTCATTCCCCGGAAGCTCGAGTTCAGCCGGCTGGCCGACATCCTGATCCCGTTCCTCGTCACCCGGCAGCTCCTGGTCGGTGCCGGTAAGGTCCTCAAAACCCAGACCGGCGCGCTTTACGCCTTCTCCCAGCGTGCCGACCACATTTGGGAGGGCGTGTCGTCGGCCACCACCCGGTCGCGGCCCATCATCAACACCCGGGACGAGCCGCACGCCGACGCCGAGTACTACCGCAGACTCCACGTCATCGCCGGCGATTCCAACATGTCCGAGACCACCGCCCTCCTGAAAGTAGGATCGGTTGACCTGATCCTGCGGATGATCGAGGCGGGCGTCATCATGAAGGATTTCCGGCTGGAAAACCCGATCCGCAGCATCAGGGAAATTTCCCACGATCTCACCGGACGCCAGCCGTTGAAGCTGGCTAGTGGACGCACCATGTCCGCGCTCGACATGCAGCAGGAGTATCTGGCGCGGGTGCGCCAGTTCGTGGAAACGAACGGGGCCCACACCCCGCATGTTGAACGGATCCTCGAGCTGTGGGGGAGGACCCTGCAGGCAATCGGCACCGGCGACCATCGGCTCATCGACCGTGAGATTGACTGGGCCATCAAGAAGAAGCTGATTGACAGCTACCGGGACCGGCACAGTCTTGGCCTGGAGTCCGCGAGGGTGGCACAACTGGATCTCACCTATCACGACATTTCCCGGGAACGCGGCCTGTATTTCCTGCTCCAGCAGCGGGGGGAGACCGAGCGCGTGGTCACCGACGTCGACATCAAAAATGCCGTGGACATTCCACCGCAGACCACCCGCGCGCGGCTCCGGGGGGAATTCGTCCGACGCGCGAAGGACGCCAACCGGGACTTCACCGTCGATTGGGTGCATCTGAAGCTCAACGACCGCGCCCAGCAAACCATCCTGTGCAAAGACCCCTTCCAATCGGTCGACGAACGGGTCGAAGCGCTGCTCGCCCAGCTGTGAATCCCCGGTGAAACTGCTCGACGGGAGAAACCACCGGCCCTAAACCGTTACGCTGGATAGGTTCATTCACGAAAAATGGCCAGCTTCCTGCGGCCCCCACGGCACGCGCCACCGATCACCTGCGAAAGAAGCACCGTGCGAAAAGCTCTCACCCTTGCTCTGCCCGTCCTGTTAGTGCTGTCCGCCTGCGGCGGTGATACCGGCGACGCTGAACTGAAGACCGCCGGTGACGCCGCGATCCTTGAATCCGTCCGGGTTGAGGGCGGCTCCGATGAGGAAGCTCCCGAGGTGACCTTCGAATCACCGCTGGACGTGACCGGCCCCGCCGCTGCCACGATCACCGCCGGCGACGGCGAGCCAATCGCCGACGGCGACCGCGTCTCCTTCCACCTGGTGGGTCTGAACGCCGAGGACGGCTCAGTCCTCGGCGACACCTATTCCGCCGAGCCGCAGACCCTCGACCTGATCGAGAAACTGCAGGAAGACGACCCTGAACTCTACGAAGTGCTGGTGGGCACCACCATCGGGTCGCAGATCGCCTACACCAATGTGATCGAAGGCCAAGAGCCCCAGCAGCTGATCGTGATGCAGGTACTCAGTGCCGAGGCAGCACCACCGGTGCCCGAGGTGCTCAGCCCCGAAGCCGTTGAAGAGCTCGACGCCGACGGCCAGCTTCCCACCTTCACGTTTGACGACGACGACGCACCTGTCATCGAGATTCCCGACAACGAACCCTCAGATGACCTGGTCATCAAGGTTCTCGAAGCCGGCGACGGTGAAGTGATCACCGAAGAAGACACCATCGCTGCCAACTATGCCGGGTGGCGCTGGGAAGACGGAGAGCAGTTCGACTCCAGCTACCCCGGTGGTGAGCCGATCGAGTTCCCGCTTTCCGGCGTCATCGAGGGCTGGACCAAGGGACTGGCCGGCCAGACGGTCGGCAGCAAAGTCCTGCTCGTCATCCCCGCACCGATGGGCTACGGGGATCCTGCCCCGGAGGGACGCCCCTCCGGCACCCTGGCGTTCTACGTAGAAATCGTCGAAAAAGTGACGGCCGAGTAATTCCGGTCGCCCCCGCCAACCACCACCACTTAGAGGAGAAATATGTCTATCGGATCCAACGGCACCGCCCGCACCAAGCCCGAAATTGAGTTTCCCGGCACCGACGTACCTACCGAACTGGTCATCTCCGACCTGATCGAGGGCTCCGGCGAGGAAGCCAAGGCTGGCGACACCGTCTCCGCCCACTACGTCGGCGTCGCCTTTTCCACCGGCGAGGAATTCGACTCGTCCTGGAACCGCGGTGCACCACTCGACTTCAAGGTCGGCATTGGCCAGGTCATCCAGGGCTGGGATCAGGGCCTCCTCGGAATGAAGGTTGGCGGCCGCCGCCGGCTGGAGATCCCCGCCAATCTGGCCTACGGGGACCGTGGCGCTGGTGGAGCGATCGCCCCCGGTGAGTCCCTCATCTTCGTCGTCGATCTGATGGGTCTGCGCTAACCGGGACACGCACGTCATGAGGAGGGCCGGGGCGCAGTGTGCCCCGGCCCTCCTCATGCGGGTACTCTTTCCAACGTGTCAGCTAAACGAACCGAACGCCTTCTCTCCCTGGTCATGCTGCTGCTCTCCACCCAGCGCGGCTACTCCAAAGAGGAACTGTTCCACGAAATAGAGCTCTACGGTGGGGCGCCCACCCCCGCCGCCCGGGAAAAGCTCTTCGACCGGGACAAGGCCATGCTGCGTGAACAGGGCATCCCCGTCCAGTCGTTCAGCGACGACCCGGCGTTCGACCACGACAACTCGATTCGGCGTTACCGGATCGACGCCGCCGAATACCGTCTCCCGGCGGTCACCTTCACCACCGAGGAGTCTGCTGCGCTGACCCTCGCCGCCGGGATGTGGGATGTAGCCACCCTCGACTCGGCCGCCGCCCGGGCGCTGCGGAAGCTCCAGGATCGCGGCGCTGCCCGCGAGGACGCAGCCGCCATGCTCGTGGAACCGCGCATCCGCACCAACGAACCGCACTGGGATGAGGTCTGGCGCGCCACCACCTCCCGCCGGCCCATCTCGTTCGGCTATCGCGCGGCGAGCACCGGCAGGGAGGAACAGCGACAGCTTCAGCCCTGGGGCATGGGTAGCCGCTACGGGCACTGGTATGTGGTTGGCCGTGACCTCGACCGGGCTGAGGAGCGGTATTTCAGGCTCTCCCGCATCACCACCGCGCCAGTCCTGCTCGATGGATCCTTTGACGTCCCCGAAGATTTCACGATGCTTGCCTCGCTGGCCTCCCTCGACCGGGCCCGCGAGCCGTTCGAAGCGGTGGTCGCTGTCCGGCCCGACACCTGCCACCTGTTGCGTACCCGACGCGGTGCGCAGAGCGACGGTGCCAGCGACGGCTGGGACCTGCTCCGGTTTCCGTACGGTGACACCGGCGAAACCGCAGCCGATATTGCAGCCTTCGGCCCGCGGGCGCGGGCGATCGCACCGCCGGAGCTGGTGGCCCTGACGGGGGAGCAGCTCACCCAGGCCGCCGCTACCCAGGACGGGCCGTTCCCTGACCTCGAGTTCACCAAGGCAGCGCGCCGACCGGCCCGCCCCAAGACCTCGGCTGATGCTCATTTGCGCCGCCTCCTCGACCTGGTGCCGTACCTGCTCGATCATCCCGGCGCGGACATGGATGAGACGGCCGCCCACTTTGGCGTTACCCGCACGCACCTGGCCGCCGACCTCGAGCTCCTGTTTGTCAGCGGCCCCCGCTACTACCCGGATGGGCTGATCGAAGTCAGCCTCGACGAGGACCGGATCTTCCTCAGCAATGCCGACAACCTGGCCGAACCGCTCCGCCTGAACCTTGATGAGGCCTGCACCCTCATCGTCGGCCTGGATACCCTCCGGCGGCTACCGGGACTGGACCCGGGCTCAGCGGCAGCCACCGCCCACGCCAAGCTCACACAGGCGGCCGGCGACGCCGGCCGTGCGGGCAGTGCCATCGCCGCGACCCTGACCGAGGAAGCGGTCGGGTCAACCCTTGAAACCGTCCAGGAAGCCCTCCGGTCCCGGGTCCGCCTGGAACTGACCTATCTGGTGCCCACACGGGACGAGGTTACCCAGCGCACCGTCGAACCGATCCGGGCATTTTCCCGGCACGATAGCTGGTACCTCGAGGCGTGGTGCACCAGCGCCCGGTCGGTCCGGAACTTCCGCCTCGACCGGATGCAGGCCGTCAGACTCACCACTGATCCGGTGGACGCCGGGCGGCAGCCCGAAGCCGACGGCGACGGCGACGACGGCGTCCTGTTCCGGCCAACGCCCGGCGATGAGCTTGTCACCTTGCTGCTGCACCCGCCGGCCCGATGGGTGGCTGAACACTACGCCGCCGAGCGAACCCAGGAACTCGCTGATGGCCGCCTTGCTGCGGAAATCAGGGTGGCCACCACGGGGTGGATTCCTGGCCTTATCAGCAGGTTGGGGGGAGCTGCCGCTGTCGCCGGTCCCGAGTCACTTCGACGCGAGTGCTCGGTGTGGTTGGCTGCGGCCCTGGCGAACCGTCCCTGACCTCGGTCGAGGCGGGTCCAGCTGTCCCCGCTGCCGTCCCGGCTCCCTTAGACTTGGGGGTATGCCTTGGTGGACGTGGATTGTGATTTGGGTGGCCCTGCTGGCGCTGACCCTGTTGGTACTGGCCGCGCTCGGTTACTTCCTGTTCCGGAAGGTCAAGGCCCTCCTCAAAGAGGTTGAGCACGCCAGCGAGGTGCTGGACCGGACGACCAACCCGCCCACCAGCGCGGACGGAGCCGTCAGGGAGCCCAGCATCGCGGTCTTCAGGGATCCGGGAACGGTCCGGGACGAAGGCGCCGAGGCCAAGGCACTGCGGGTCGCCTACCGCCGGGAACGCCGGATTCGGCGCAGGGTTGGCCGCGGACAGCCGGTAAGCCTTCGAGACCTCCCCCACGTGTGACACCCCAACCGGGGCATCACCTACCAGCGTCACCCCGGTTGAGAACTATGAAAGGATTTCATTATGAGACCTGAAGGTTGGGCACTAGTTGCCATCATTGTCGTCGCCCTGCTGCTCTTCGGTGCCCCGAAGCTGCCCGGACTGGCCCGCAGTGTTGGCCAGTCGTTGCGGATTTTCAAGTCCGAGGTGAAGCAGATGAAGGACGACAACCCGAACGACGCATCCGAACCGGGTTCCCCGGTTGAAGGACGCATTGTTCCTCCGGCGCGCACCGCCACCGACCAGCCGGAGCAGACCGGGACGGCCGCACCTGGACAGCACAATCCACCAGGGTCAGCCGATCCGACCTCCCGCACACCCTAGGGTAAGCGGGCGGTGCCAAAGGTGGGCGGCAGGAGCCGCAAATCCAACCCCGAGGGTCGGATGGCCCTCGGGGAGCACCTGAAAGAGGCCCGAAACCGGCTGATCAAATCGGGCATTGCACTGGTGGTGGCCACCGTTGTTGGTTTCTTCATCTACAACCCGGTCCTCACAGCTCTCTCCGAACCCATCCTGGACCTCAACGCCAGGGAGGGCAGGGAAGCCGTCCTGAACTTCGACGGGGTCGCGTCACCATTCGACCTTCTGGTTCAGGTCTCGGTCTTCATCGGAATCATCCTGGCCAGCCCCGTCTGGCTCTACCAGTTCTGGGCCTTCATTACCCCCGGGCTGAAGACCAAGGAGCGCCGCGTGGCGCTCTCCTTCATCGCCGTCGCGGTTCCCCTGTTCCTGGCGGGCATCTACCTCTCCTGGCTGGTGTTGCCGAACGCGGTGCGGGTCCTCACCGACTTCACCCCCAGCGGGTTCTCGAACATCATCCTGGTGACTGCCTACATCACGTTTGTGCTGCGCCTGATGCTGGCGTTCGGTATCGCCTTCCTTTTGCCGGTGGTCCTGTTCGGATTGAATCTGGTGGGGATCCTCACTGGCAAACAAATCCTCAAGGCCTGGCGGATCACCGTCTTCCTGATCTGCGTCTTCGCGGCGATGGCCGCACCGGGCGGCGACGCCCTCGGCATGCTCTACCTGGCGGCACCCATGCTGGTGTTGTTCTTCATTGCCATCATGCTGTGCCTGCTCAACGACAAACGCCGCGATCGCCGGCGGGCCGCCCAGGACGCCGAGGTGGAGGCCAGCGCCGACACAGCATCCGACCTGGACGGACTCTGACGTCCGCCCCGGCTGGTTGCCAGGCGACGAGCCGGGAGAGATTAGGCTAGATCGTATGACCTCCCCCGCCGAGCGGTACCAGCTAGCACGGGCGCGTACCGCACACACCACCACTTTACTGTTTCAGTTCGAGCAGACCCTGGGGTTCGACCTCGACCCATTCCAGCGGGACGCCTGCGTCTGTCTCGAGGCCGGCCGCGGGGTGCTCGTGGCGGCGCCCACGGGAGCCGGGAAAACTGTGGTGGGAGAGTTCGCCGTCTACCTGGCCCTCGAGAAGGGCCTGAAAGCGTTCTACACCACCCCGATCAAGGCGCTGAGCAACCAGAAGTATTCCGAGCTCTGCGCGGTGTATGGGGCAGACCGGGTTGGGCTGCTCACCGGCGACACGTCAATCAACCCTGACGCCGCCGTGGTGGTGATGACCACCGAGGTGTTGCGGAACATGCTGTATGCGAACTCGGACACCCTCGACGACCTCGGCTACGTGGTGATGGACGAGGTGCATTACCTCGCCGACCGCTTCAGGGGCGCCGTCTGGGAGGAAGTAATTATCCATCTGCCCTCGGAGGTGCGGCTGGTCTCCCTGAGCGCGACAGTCTCAAATGCTGAGGAGTTTGGCGCGTGGCTGGATACGGTGCGCGGCCAGACCGATGTGGTGGTCTCGGAGCATCGACCGGTTCCGCTCTGGCAGCACGTCATGGTGGGACAGAACCTCCTCGACCTCTTCGCCGGCGACGTGGCCTTCGACGAGGCCGCACCCGCCGGTCCGGATGCGGGAGCCGAGGACCGGTACGAGGTCAACCCTGAACTCCTTGAACTCGCCAGTTCGGAGACCCGGCTCAACCAGCGTGCCGGGTGGGGAGCGGGCGGCGGGTCACGGCGGGGCCGTGGGCCCGCGAAGCGGCCGCCAGCGGCAGCGTCACGGGTCAGGCGTGCCACCCGGCCACAGGTGATCAGTGCCCTGGACCGGGACGGTCTCCTGCCAGCCATCACGTTCATCTTCTCCCGCAACGGGTGTGAGGCGGCGGTCAGCCAGTGCCTCGACGCCGGTCTGTGGCTCACCACCGAACCGGAACGCGAAATCATCAGCCAGCGGGTCGACGAAGCGGCGGTGGACCTGCCGCCCGAGGACCTGGCAATCCTCGGTTTCTGGGAGTGGCGGGAGGGCCTGATCAGGGGCTTCTCAGCCCACCACGCCGGGATGCTTCCCACCTTCAAGGAAGTGGTGGAGAAACTCTTTGCGCAGGGACTGGTGAAGGCGGTGTTCGCGACCGAGACCCTGGCGCTCGGCGTCAACATGCCAGCCCGTTCGGTGGTGCTGGAAAAGTTGGACAAATTCAACGGCGAGGCGCACGTCAACGTCACAGCGGGGGAGTACACCCAGCTGACGGGGCGGGCTGGCCGACGCGGCATTGATGTGGAAGGGCACGCCGTCGTACTGTGGCAGCCGGGGACGGACCCGGGAGCCGTGGCGGGTCTCGCCTCCCGGCGGACCTACCCGTTGAACTCGAGCTTCAGGCCCACCTACAACATGAGCATCAACCTCGTCGCCCAATTTGGCCAGCACCGATCCCGTGAGATCCTCGAAACCTCGTTCGCCCAGTTCCAGGCGGACCGGTCGGTGGTGGGACTCGCGAAACAGGTGCGGACCCGTGAGGAGTCGCTGCGGGGCTATGAGCAGTCCATGACCTGCCATCTCGGCGACTTCACCGAATACTCGAGGCTTCGCCGTGAAATTTCCGATCTGGAGGATCGGGCAGCGAAAACCAACTCGCGGAGCCTGCGCTCGGCGGCGGCTTCGTCGCTCGAAATGCTGCGACCCGGCGACGTCGTCGACGTGCCGGCAGGACGCAGCCAGGGCTATGCGGTGGTCCTCAGCTCCGACACCTCACGGGAGCCCCGCCCAACGGTCCTCACCGAAGACAAGCAGCTCCGTCGGGTCGGGGTGCAGGACCTCAGCGGGCCCCTTGAGGTTCTCTCCCACATCAGGATCCCCAAAAACTTCAACGCCCGCAGCCCCAAAGACCGCCGGGACCTGAGTTCGTCGCTCCGGAACGCACTCCATGACAAGCGTCCACCCCGCCGCGGTCCCGGCCAGGACGGTTTCCGATCCGGTGCCACCGAGCGCCAGGAGGCCGCCATCGCAGAGCTGCGACGCAAGCTGCGGTCCCACCCCTGCCACGGGTGCAGCGACCGGGAGCAGCACGCCCGGTGGGCTGAACGCTGGTGGAAGCTGCGCCGCGAGACCGACCGGCTGGCCGGTCAGATCAGGGGCCGCACCAACACGATCGCAAAAACCTTCGACCGGGTGTCGGACGTCCTCCTGCACTACGGGTACCTGCAGGACACCCCGTCCGGGACCACCATCACCGCTGCCGGCCGTAAGCTGCGCCGGGTCTACGGGGAGAAGGACCTGCTGATCGCGCTCTCCCTCGAGCATGGCGCCTTCAAAGGACTCGACGCCGCCGAGACCGCCGCTTTGGCCTCGGTGCTGGTGTACCAGGCCAAACGGGAAGAACGCGGCCTGCGCCCGAAAATGCCCGGCGTCGCACTCGACCCGTCGATCGACGTCGTCGTCCGCCAGTGGTCAGCCCTGACCGATCTGGAGGAGCAGTTCAAGCTTCCGGTCACCGGTGAACCCGAGCTGGGTCTCGTCTGGCCCATGCACAAGTGGGCCAGGGGCAAGGCCCTGCAGGCTGCGCTGAGCGGAACCGAACTGGCGGCCGGCGACTTCGTGAGATGGACCAAACAGGTGGTGGACCTGTTGGATCAGCTCGCCAAAATTGATGATCTGCCTCCCGGCCAACGCCGTCTGTTTATCGACGCGATTGGCCTGATCCGTCGCGGTGTGGTGGCCTACTCGGCCATCAGCGACTAACCACTTATGCCCACCATCTGTCTGGAGCACGAATGACCCCGACCCGCCCAATTCTGTACCGTAACGGCTCCGTGTATAGCGCCGCAGACCCGTTCGCCACCGCGATGCTGGTCGACGGCGACACGGTCGCCTGGATCGGCTCCGAGCATGCGGCCGAATCGCTGGCCGATGCCACCATGACCGTCGTTGACCTAGCCGGCGCCCTCATCACCCCGGGCTTCGTGGACTCCCACGTCCACACCACAGAGACCGGTCTGGCCCTGGAATCCATCGACCTTTCCTCCTGCACCGGCATCACTGACCTGCTGGACCGGGTCGCAGCGGTGGCGCGCACCGGCGTCAGCACCGTGTTGGGGCACGGCTGGGATGAGTCGCGGTGGCCGGAGCGCATGGTCCCCACCGCCGGGCAACTGGACGCCGCCGGCGGAGGTAAGCACGTCTATCTGGCCCGCGCCGATGTCCATTCGGCGGTGGTTTCCGGGTCCCTCGCAGCTGCGCTGGACCTGGCGAACCTCGACGGCTGGGACAACGGCTTCGTGGTGCGCGACGCCCACGTCACGGCGCGGC
Source organism: Arthrobacter sp. Sr33 (assembly GCF_054511195.1). Classification (NCBI taxonomy): domain Bacteria; kingdom Bacillati; phylum Actinomycetota; class Actinomycetes; order Micrococcales; family Micrococcaceae; genus Arthrobacter; species Arthrobacter sp. Sr33. The sequence goes on from NZ_JBTNDD010000002.1 coordinate 235,971, forward strand.
TGGCCTCGCGGGATCTGGCCGACGGCGAACGCTCCGGCTACCAGAGCGCTGCGCTCCGGCGGGCCGCGGCCAACGGAATCGTGGCGGTCGCAGAGATGGGCGCGCCCCATATCTCACCGGTCGCCGACCTCCAGGCATTGCTCCGGATCGGCCAGGACCCCCTGGGGGAGCAGCTCCCGGAGATCCTGCCGTACTGGGGACAGCCGGTTACGTCGGTCACCGAGCTTAAGGAGGTGCTGGACCTGTTCGGTGGCAGCCTGGCCGGCATCGGCGGAGACCTCAACGTGGACGGTTCCCTTGGGTCCCGGACCGCGGCGCTCCGGGAACCCTATGCCGATGACGTCCATCGGGGTTCGGTTTTCCTCCAGGCCGACACCGTCGCAGCGCATCTGGGTGCCGCCACCAGCATAGGAATGCAGGCAGGGTTCCATGTCATTGGGGACGCCGGTCTGGACGTGGTCCTGCAGGGTCTCGCCCTGGCAGCCGATGCCCACGGTATCGAGGCGGTCCGGCGGGCACGCCACCGCCTGGAACACGTTGAACTCGCCGACGCTGAGGTTATCGCCCGACTGGTGCATTTTGGGGTCACCGTCAGTGCCCAGCCGGCCTTCGATGCGCGTTGGGGTGCTGCTGGCGGGTTGTACAGCCAGCGCCTCGGAGCCGCGCGGATGACCGGGATGAACCCGTTCGCGAGCTTCCTGGCGGCAGGGGTCCCGCTGTGCTTCGGTTCCGACAGCCCCGTGACATCCCTCAACCCGTGGGCCACCCTCCGGGCGAGTGTGATGCACAACAACCCCGCGCAACGGATCTCCGCTCGCGCAGCCTTTATCGCCCACACCCGGGCCGGTTGGCGGGCCGTAGGCACGGGACACCCGTTGTTGGGCCAGCTTGTCCCTGGTGCTCCGGCGTCGTACGCCGTGTGGGAGGTGGAGGAGCTGATGGTGCAGACGGCTGACAGCAGGGTGCAATCGTGGAGCACCGACCCCAGGGCGGGGACACCGCTCCTTCCTGCCCTCGATACCGGCGCGGACCCGGTGTGTCTTGAGACGGTCCATCGGGGCCGACAGTTGTTCCAGGCCCCAGGTTTCAACGAAATTTCATCGCCCCTACGGTCCGTGTCCTGACCTGCACAAACAAGTGTTTACGCAGGTCAGGGGGCTGTTGACACTCGCTCCACAGCACGTAAGCTGTGGAGTCAACGGGTCAGGAACTCAGAGAAGATTCACTGACCCGACCGAGCCGATTCAACGCAGGTCCTAGGCAGCCACCGTTTTTCAGTGGGCCTCGCCGCGCGTCACGGCATCGGTACCCCGGAACGGGTAGGTTCGCGCGTCAGTAGAAAACAGCTGTGATTCTTGGATCCGTGCTGGCCCGAAGGCGCGCGGATCTACCCGACCCTCCACGGCATCCCGATTCGATCGGCCTGGTGGCTCTTTTTCTGTCCCACGCGGGCATCCAATATACTGGGCGTTTGGTTCCGGGCCCCGGGATCCGTGCGCCACGGCGTATCAGCTACGTGATCGAAGGTTGCCTGAGTGCGAGTCGTCACCATCATTCCCACCTACAACGAGATCGAGTCGCTTCCCCTGACAGTCGAACGACTGCGCCGGGCCGTACCTCACTCCGACGTCCTGGTGGTGGACGACAACAGCCCCGATGGTACCGGCGGGCTCGCCGACACCCTGGCAGGTGCCGACCCGCAGATCCATGTCCTGCACCGCACGGGTAAGGCGGGTCTGGGAGCCGCGTACATCGCGGGATTCACCTGGGCGCTGGACGCTGGCTACGACGTACTGGTCGAGATGGATGCTGACGGCTCTCACCGGCCCGAGCAGCTACAGTCCCTGCTCGACAAGGTGGCTGACGCCGACCTCGTCATTGGGTCGCGGTGGGTCCCCGGCGGCAGCGTGGTGAACTGGCCGCGACGCAGGAAATTGCTCTCCCGGGCCGGCAGCACCTACTCCAGGCTGATGCTGGGCATCGATGTCCGGGATATCACCGCAGGCTACCGTGCGTTCCGCCGGGAAACCCTCGAAAAGGTTGATCTGACAACCGTTGACTCGGTGGGGTACGGATTCCAGGTGGACATGACCTTCCGGGTGGCGACGCTGGGCCTGAAGATTGTTGAGGTGCCGATCACTTTCGTGGAACGGGAGTTCGGGGCATCGAAGATGAGTGGCGGAATTGTCCTCGAGGCCATTGCCAACGTCACCCGGTGGGGACTCGCCGCACGGTGGCGGGCACTGACCTCGCGCGACAAGAAGTAGCTTCCACAACCCGCCAGGACAGAAACGCCCCGCAGTGTCAGGGTTGCCGGTTCCTTCCGGCAATTCTTGCTGTCGGGGCCGCTTCTGGGGCTGGCGGGCACGAAAAAGCCGGGCTGACCCTGAGGGTCAACCCGGCTTTTCCAACTTCCTGTACTGCTAGGCGGACTGGCGCTCTCCGCGGCGTTCCCGCAGGATGGTCAACCGATCCTGGAGGATCTGCTCCAGCTCGTCCATGCTGCGACGCTCCAGCAGCATGTCCCAGTGAGTACGTACTGGCTTGTCACCTGAGGTGTCGGGGCGTTCCCCGTCCACCAGCAACGCTTCCTTACCGGTTTTGGAAACCCAGACCGGTGGGACGTCAGCTTCCGCTGCAAAAGTGACGAACACCCGCTCGCCGTCTCCGCAACGGTATTCAACCCGCTGCCGTGGAGCTGGCTCAACACCGGATTCAGTCTCCATGCTTTGCGCTCCGAGGCGCATACCGCGCAAGCTACGATCGCTCATGTAATCTCCTACTCAACAATTTGGCATCCGTAACGGCGGATGATGGTGCGGTAGTGGCTACCGCAACCTGCCACTTACATAACGCTGTGGACGTGACGTCTGTTCCCGATCTGACCAGCGAAAGTACGGCAAACACCCAATTATACGCTGGGGCAGGGCACAAAAAGAAACCGAACAGCCGACGCGAGCCAGCCGTCCGGTTTCTACGGTGTCAGGCGCTGTGGGTACGGGACGGGCTATCGCCGTCGGGCGCATCAGCGGTAGCGTTGCCCAGGACGTTACCGATACCCTTGAGCGCTTCACCCACCTCACTGGGAATAATCCACAGCTTGTTGGACGATCCTTCGGCGAGCTTGGGAAGGGTCTGCAGGTATTGATAGGCGAGGAGCTTCTGGGTCGGGTTGCCCTTGTGGATGGCATCGAACACCTTCTGAATGGCCTGCGACTCGCCGTCGGCGCGGAGAATGGCCGCCTTGGCGTCACCTTCCGCGGCGAGGATGGCGGCCTGTCGCTGGCCCTCGGCTGTGAGGATCTGCGACTGCTTGGTTCCCTCGGCAGTCAAAATGGCTGCGCGGCGGTCCCGCTCGGCTCGCATCTGCTTCTCCATCGAGTCCTGGATGGACAGGGGAGGGTCGATAGCCTTCAGTTCCACCCGGGATACCCGGATGCCCCAGCGACCGGTGGCCTCATCAAGCACTCCGCGCAGTTGGCCGTTGATCTGGTCGCGGGAGGTCAGGGCCTCCTCAAGGTTCAGACCACCAACCACGTTGCGCAGGGTGGTGGTGGTGAGCTGTTCCACGGCCTGGATGTAATTGGCGATCTCATAGGTAGCCGCCCGAGGATCAGTGACCTGGAAGTAGACCACCGTGTCGATCGAAACCACCAGGTTGTCTTCGGTGATGACGGGCTGGGGAGGGAATGACACCACCTGTTCGCGCAAGTCCAGCAGGGGCAGCAGCCGGTCCACGAAAGGGATCAGGATGGTCAACCCGGGTTGGAGGGTTCGCTGGTATTTTCCGAGCCGTTCCACCACACCGGCGCGAGCCTGCGGGACAATTCGCACCGACTTCACCAGCACGACCAGAACGAAAATGATCAGGGCAATCAGGACGACTGTCAGTCCGATTGCCCCTGCGTCGGTAGGCATATGTTCCCCTTTTGGTAGGTTGGCGCGATCGTTGGGTAAGTCTGGGCAACCGCGGTTGGGCGGCCCATCTGGGCAACCGCGTCTAGACAGCCCCGGAATCGGCGGCTTGCGGGCGGGCGGGGGCACTGATCAGCGCAGTGGCACCGTCGATTCGGGTGACGGCGACACGTTCGCCGGCGGGAATCAGCGACCCGTCGAGGGTGCGGGCCGACCAGGTGTCACCGCCGATCTTCACGGTGCCGGATTCGCCGGTCACGATGTCGAGGGTGAGAGCCGACTCCCCGATGAGTCGGTCCACGTTGCTGAGCTGTTCGGGGGAGCCCCGCTTGAGGTGTTTCAGCGCCACCGGGCGGACCACCAGCACCATCAGGAGCGACACCACGCTGAAGATGATGACCTGCAGGAAGAACGCCGCACCGAGGAAGGTGCTGATCATGGCTGCGAGGGCACCCATCGCCATCATGACGAAAAACAGGTCAAGAGTCAGGGTTTCCACTGCGGCAAGACCAAGGAAGAGAACCAGCCACAGGATCCAGCCGTTCTCCAAAAGCCACTCAAACATGTCTTCCCCTCTGGCTAAGGCGCCGTGAGCGCATACTGCGTTCTTCAATCATGCCAAAGCGGGGTGCGGAAACCTAGGGGTCGAGGCCTCACCGGACCGGTTGTTATCGATCCGCAAGCCTCAGCGGTCCTGGTGCCGCCGGAAAACCTGGACGGTGAACCGGGCACTGGCTGGAGTCCGTTCGGGGAGCACCGCCAAATCCGCCCACAGGTCTTCTGGGACCAGATGGTGGCCAGCCGGGCCCATCAGCGCGACATTGTAGATATCGGTGTGGGACAGCTGCAGGGAGAGCTCAACGGTTGCCGAATCGGCCTCGTCGAACAGTCCGGTCAGGCTGGTTGCCACCGCCGTGGCCTTATCCGGGCGCACCTCAAGCAAACCGGCGTCGTCGGCGATTTCGGCAAGGTGCCCCGGCAGGGGGGTGACAACGACCAGCACACCGCCGTGATTCAGCACGCGATGGAACTCTTCGGGGTTGCGGGGCGCAAAAACGTTGAGGATGATGTCGACCCCTGAATCCCGCACCGGCAACTGCCGCCACACATCCCAGACCACGCACACACCGTCCCGCAGGATTCCGGCTGCCCGGCGCAGGGCGAACTTCGAAATATCGAGGGCCAGCACCGCGGCCCCGGGATGTCGGCGCTCCAGTTCGGCCAGGTAGTATCCGGTACCGGCGCCGGCGTCGAGGATTACCCTGGGCTCGGCGACGTGCCGTTGCGCCAGGTCGGCCAGAACCGCCTGGAGTGGGGCGTAGTGGCCTGCGCCGAGAAAGTCGGTGCGTGCCTGCACCATCACTGCGGTGTCCGACTGGAATTCGGTGCCCCTGCCAGTGAGCAGGTTGAAGTAGCCCTGCTTTGCCGCATCGAACCGGTGACCCGCCCCGCACACCAGCGCGCCCGCACCGTCCAGGAGTCCCAGCGGCGCTGCGCACACGGGGCAGCACAACAGGTTCTCCGGAAGGTGGGGCATAGATTCATCCTAGGGCCGGAATTGGGAACACCCAGCGACTGATCTAGTCTCGGACTTGTGAAACCACATGAGCTGAATCACCTCCAGTCCGTAAGTTCACCGTCGATCTCACCTGATGCGCAGCGTTGTGTTGTGTCGGTGACCCGACCCGATTTCGATGCCGACAGTTATGTTGGGCAGCTGTGGGACATTGCGGTTCCCGGGGGCGCCGCGCGACGGTTGACCCGCGGTTTCCGCGACACCGCACCCCAGTATTCGCCGGACGGCGCCGCCATCGCCTTCCTCAGGGCAGAGCCCGGCGGCAAGCCTCAGCTGATGATCGTTGACAGCCGCGGCGGCGAACCCCAGCGCCTGACGGACCAGAAAATGGGGGTTGGCTCGTTCAGCTTCTCGCCCGATTCGTCGAAGCTCACCTTCACCTCCCGCGTTCCGGAGCACGGCCGCTACGGGACCGTCGACGGCGTCGGCCCCGGGCTGGAGGATCCCCGCCTGATCAGCACGTTCAAGTACCGGATGAACGGGCTGGGCTATTCGCTGGACAAACGGACCCAGATTTTTGTTCTCGACGTACCGAGCCTCGACGCCGAACCTTTCGTGGAACCGGTCGGCAGGGCAAAGGAAGCTGCGGTGGACCCGGCTGGCAGCGAAAAGCCGGCAGCCAAGGAGAAGGCACCCGGCAAAGGGCTTCCGGAGGCCGTGCAGCTGACCACGGCAGACGCGGATCACAACGAGCCTGTTTTCACCCGCGACGGGCGCCGCATCCTCTTCACCGCGGCGCTGCATTCCGACGCCGACACCACCCTGTACACCGATGTCCATTCGATGGCGGTGGATGGGTCCGACGTCGTGCAACTCACCAACCGCGGCTCTGGTACCCGGCTGGGCTGCAGCCGGCCGGTCGAAAGCCTCGATGGACACTGGCTGTTCTTCCTGGGCAGCGACCTTTCCGAGGACGGGCTGGACTTCCTGGCCCGGAACACCGCGCTCTACGTTGCTCCAGCCGCTGCACCCGGCGAAGCTCGGGCCATCACCGATGCCGAGACCGTGGACCTGGGCGAGGTGGGGGACATCGTGCCGCGCGGCGCCGATTCGGTGCTCGTCTTTAACCGGACCCGGGGCCGCGGCACCCTCCTCGAAGCCTCCGCCGACGGGACCGTCAGCACCCTGCTCGACGGCGAACTCATCGTGACAGGTGCAGCGGCGAAGGGCGACCTGGTGGTTGCCGCCTATACCGATCCCACCACGATGGGGGATCTGGCAGTAGTGTCCGGGGGCTCCCTCAAACCGCTCACAGACCTCTCCAACGACCTCCGGATGCAGACCGCAGTGGTGGCACCCAAAGAAGAAACCTTCACGGCCAGCGACGGGCACAGCGTGCATGGCTGGGTGCTGGAACCCGAGGGCGAGGGGCCCCACCCGGTCCTGCTCAACATTCACGGCGGCCCGTTCGCCCAATATGGCTGGGGATACTTCGACGAGGCGCAGGTCTATGTCAACGCCGGGTACGCCGTCGTCATGTGCAACCCGCGGGGAGCGGCCGGGTACGGGCAGGAGCACGGCCGCGTGATCAAGGGAGCGATGGGTACCGTTGACCTCCTCGATGTCCTGGGCTTCCTGGACGGCGCACTGGAGAAATACCCGTCGTTTGATCGGGACCGGCTGGGCGTCATGGGCGGGTCCTACGGCGGCTACCTGACCGCGTGGACCATCTCCCAGGACCATCGGTTCACGGCGGCAGTGGTCGAACGCGGCTACCTGGATCCGCCGTCGTTCGTCGGTTCATCGGACATTGGCTGGTTCTTCTCCGATGCCTACACCGGCAACGATCCTGATCAGGTGAGGGCACAGAATCCGTTTGCACACGTCGACAAGGTGCAGACCCCCACCTTCGTGGTCCACTCCGAGGAGGATCTGCGCTGCCCGCTGGAGCAGGCTCAACGCTATTACACGGCGTTGAAGCTGCGCGGAGTGCCAACAGAGCTTCTGGTGTTCCCGGGCGAGACCCACGAATTGTCCCGCGCCGGATCACCGTGGCACCGTCGGCAGCGGTTTGAGCACCTTCTCAACTGGTGGGCCAGATACCTGCCGACGGCGAAGAACCAGCAGCCGTAAGCGGCTAGCCCACAGCGGCTGGCTTACAGCGGCTGGCGGCAGCGCAGCATGGCGGGGGAGCAGGATCTCAAAGCAGGCACCCCAGCCCGGTCGTGAGACCACCGTTGCGCTGCCGCCCGTGCATAACCGGTTGCCACCGTGCCGTCACCTGGAGCAGAATCAGACGATATCGAACGTACTGTTGGATGCTGGTGCGCACGAGGCTAGCGACGCCGTTGGGAGCCGCTGCGGCGACCCCGGCAGTAGGAGAGACGATGAGCACGTCGACGACGACGACCGACCCACACGAATTACCCTCGCACACCGCCGACCAACACGATCTGATCCGGGTTCAGGGTGCCCGTGAGAACAATCTCAAAGACCTCTCAGTCGACATTCCGAAGCGCCGCCTGACGGTTTTTACTGGCGTGTCCGGATCGGGCAAGAGTTCCCTGGTGTTCGCGACCATCGCTGCCGAGTCGCAGCGGATGATCAATGAAACCTACAGCGCATTTGTCCAGGGATTCATGCCCAGCCTGGCGCGCCCCGACGTCGACCGTCTGGAAGGCCTGACGACGGCGATCATCGTCGACCAGGAGCGGATGGGCGCCAATCCACGCTCGACGGTTGGCACCGCCACCGACGCCAACGCGATGCTTCGGATCCTCTTCAGCCGGCTTGGCTCACCGTATGTGGGACCGCCGACGGCGTTTTCCTTCAACGTGCCCACCCGTAAGGCCAGCGGAGTGATGAGTACCGACAAGGGCGGCCGGGTGGAGAAAAGCGTGGTCAGGGATGCCGTCTATCTGGGTGGCATGTGTGCACGCTGCGAGGGCATGGGATCGGTCTCCGATTTCGACCTGACGGCGCTCTTCGACGAGACCAAGTCGCTGGGGGAGGGAGCACTCACCATTCCCGGGTACAGCATGGACGGCTGGTACGGCCGGATCTTCAGCGGTGCAGGGTTCGACATCGACAAACCGCTGGCCAGCTTCACCAAGAAGGAACTCGACGACCTCCTGTACAAGGAGCCGACCAAGGTGAAGGTCGAGGGCATCAACCTCACCTTCGAGGGAGTCATCCCGAAGATCCAGAAGTCGATGCTGTCCAAGGACGTTGAGGCGATGCAACCTCATATCCGGGCGTTCGTGGAGCGGGCCATCACCTTCCAGCCGTGCCCCGAATGCCAAGGCACCCGGCTCAGTCCTGAAGCCAGGTCATCGACGATTCAGGGCAAGAACATCGCCGATCTGTGCATCATGCAGATCGATGAGCTGGCGGCCTGGGTGCGTGCGTTGCAGGAACCGTCCGTGGCGCCCCTGTTGAAGGGCTTGCAACACCTGCTGGATTCTTTCGCGGAGATCGGGCTGGGATATCTATCGCTTGACCGGCCGGCCGGCACCCTGTCCGGGGGAGAGGCTCAGCGGACCAAGATGATCCGGCACCTCGGTTCCTCGCTGACCGATATCACCTACGTTTTTGATGAGCCGACCATCGGCCTGCACCCGCACGACATTCAGCGGATGAACGGGCTGCTGATCCAGTTGCGTGACAAGGGAAATACGGTGCTGGTGGTGGAGCACAAACCCGAGACCATAGCCATCGCTGATCATGTGATCGATCTGGGTCCTGGCGCTGGCACCCAGGGCGGCAGCGTCTGCTTCGAGGGCAGCGTCGATGGCCTGCGTACCAGTGACACCATCACCGGTCGACACCTCGACGACCGGGCAGCTGTCAAGGCAACGGTGCGTCAGCCCTCGGGCAGCCTGGAGGTGCGCGGCGCAGCAACCCACAACCTTCAGAACGTGGACGTTGACGTGCCGCTGGGTGTGCTCTGCGTAGTCACGGGGGTGGCTGGTTCAGGTAAAAGTTCGCTCATCCACGGGTCGGTCGCCGGACGCGAGGGTGTGGTGGTGATCGACCAGGGCGCCATCAAGGGGTCGCGCCGCAGCAATCCCGCCACCTACACGGGACTCCTTGAACCGATCCGAAAGGCTTTCGCCAAAGCGAACGGCGTCAAACCGGCCCTGTTCAGTTCCAACTCCGAGGGTGCCTGCCCCACCTGCAATGGTGCTGGCATTATCTTCACTGAACTCGGGGTCATGGCCACTGTCGAGTCCACCTGCGAGGACTGCGAGGGGAGGAGATTCCAGGCGTCGGTCCTTGAGTACACCCTGGGGGGACGCAACATCGCCGAGGTACTTGCCATGTCGATGACCGAGGCTGAAACCTTCTTCGGTGCGGGCGACGCCCGCACCCCGGCCGCCCACAGAATCCTTGACCGCCTGGTGGATGTGGGGCTCGGTTATCTGACCCTCGGCCAGCCGCTCACCACCCTCTCGGGCGGTGAGCGGCAACGCGTCAAGCTGGCGACGCAGATGGCCGAAAAGGGCGACGTGTATGTGCTTGATGAGCCGACCACCGGCCTGCACCTGGCCGACGTGCAGAACCTGCTCGGGCTCCTCGACCGGCTCGTCGATTCCGGCAAATCGGTCCTGGTGATAGAACACCACCAGGCGGTGATGGCGCACGCCGACTGGCTGATCGACCTTGGGCCCGGCGCGGGTAACGACGGCGGCCGGGTGGTCTTCGAGGGAACCCCAACCGAGCTCGTCGCTGGCAAAACGACGCTGACCGGCGAGCACCTGGCGGCCTACGTGGGCGGCTGACCGCGCCTAACCCGCCGGCTGGAGCGCAGTGCGCCCAGCGTATGCTCCCCGGTGGCCAGCCGCCCGATGCCGGTCCGGGAGGCGCGCTCCTTCGCCGAAAAACTTTTCCCGGAGGGTCCCGGACCGGTAATCGGACTGGGCCAGGCCCCGCTTTCGCAGTTCGGGCAGGACCCCCTCGATGAAGTCCTGATAGGAGCCGGGGATGGTCTGGTTGATGATGTTGATCCCGTCGATTCCCGCGTCCTGCCAGGATTCGAGCTGGTCGACGATCTGTTCGGGGGTACCAGCAATCTGCTGGTTGTACGCCCGGTAGCGCGCAACATCGGCGATCGTCGGATTCCCGCCAGGGACTGAGGCGAACAGGGCCTCAAGTACGCCGCGGGCGCCGTCGGTACGTACCTCCCCCAGAGTGGTGTCGAGGGGGAGCCCGCCGAGGTCAACCCCGATACCGCCGCCGATGTGCGCCACGATCGTATCCAGGTCCAGGTAGTTGTCGAGCTCAGCCCGCTTTCGCGACACCTCGGCTTCGGTGGATCCGACCACAAAGGAGAGCCCGGCGAAGAATTTGATGTCCTCGTCGCGGCGACCCAGTTCGCGGGCAAGGGCGCGGACCGATGCTGTCGTCTTCCGGGCGTAGTCCACATTGGGTGCGAAGAGGAAGGCTGCTTCAGCGTTGGCAGCGGCGAAGTGCTGCCCCCGTCCTGAGGAGCCGGCCTGGAACAGTAGCGGAGTGCGCTGCGGTGACGGAGCCACCAGGTGGGGGCCCTCCACCGAATAGCGGGCCCCGTGGTGATTGATCTTATGGACCTTCGACGGGTCGGCATGGCGGCCCGTCCGCTTGTCCTGGATGAGGGCGCCGTCGTCCCAGGAGCCCTCCCAGAGCTTGTAGCAGACCTCCAGGTACTCGTCGGCCCAGTCGTAGCGGCTGTCGTGTTCGACGAGCCCGTTGTGGCCGAAGTTCTTGAACGAATTTTCAAGCACGCTGGTGACAATGTTCCAGGCGACCCGCCCCTCGCTGAGATGGTCGAGGGTGGACAGTTGGCGGGCAAACTGGAATGGATGAGACTGAACGACGGAGCTGGTCAGGGCCAAACCGAGATGTTCGGTTGTTGCCGCCAGCGCCGATTGCAGGACCAGCGGGTCGTTGGCGGGAACCTGGAGCCCGCGCTCGATGTGGGACGTCCAGCCGCCCCCATGGTTGCCGTACAGCCCGACGACGTCGGCAAGGAAGAGCGCATCGAATTTCGCTTCCTCCAGCGTTCGCGCCAGGTCTGTCCACAGCCGCAGGTCATTGAATCGGTGTTGTTGGGCTTCGGGGTGGCGCCACTGCCCGCCGAGGATGTGGCTTGTGGTGTTCATCGCGAATGCGCTGAGGAGAAGACGTGGGCGTTCAGTGAAGACTGACATCAGGGGGTACCTCCGGTGGTGGATGAGGGGCGAGCGGTGGCGTCGCCGATGCTGTTCAGGCCAGTGGGGGTGGTGCTGTTGATCAGATAGTCGCCGACTGAGCGCGCTTTGAATAGCGCCGGGTTGTGGGTGGCCACCGTCCTCGCGTTGCGCCAGTGGCGGTCCAGTGCCTTGTCCTTGCCGACTGCCGACGCCCCGGCGACGTCGAATAATTCGCTGGTTGCCGCCAGCACCAACGGGGGAACCGAGACGTGAGCCTGGTCGACAGCCAGTTCGGCGCGGAGGAACGCTGCCTCGGGGGATAGTGCCAATGCCGGGTCGACGGCGGCGTCAAGGTCCCGGGCCGCCGCCGTCACGACGGCTTCGGCGGTGTACACCTTCGATGCCAGGACACCGACATGCTCCTGGATCTGGGGATCATCGCGGAACAGGCCACCCGATCCCGTGTTGAAAGTCCGGATCCGGGCTTGAACGAGGTTCACCGCGTCGCGGCGGGCAGCGCGGCCGATCCCGGCCAGCACCGCAAGGAGGAAGAGTTGAAAGAACGCTGGTTCGAGCGTACTTGTGACTTTCCGCTGCAGGATGTCCCCGGACTCGACCGGCACCCGGTCAAAGCGCGCGGTGCCGGTCCCCGTCAACGGCTGACCAAAACCATCCCAGTCGTCCACGATCGTCACCCGCGGGTCGTCCGCCCTCACCAGCGCGTATTGTCTCCCTTCGAGCCCCTCAGTGCTCGCCATGACCACCACCCAGTCGGCGAAAATACTGCCGGTGGTGTAGAACTTTTCGCCGGTGAGGAACCATTGCCCCTCCTCCTGGTGGAGCCTGGTCCGGGTTGTGCCGAGGGCGTTGCCCGAGCGTTCAGTGGCAGCGTTGCCGAAGATTTGGCCAGCAGCGATACGGGGGAACCAACGGTCCTGAAACTCTGCGGACTGCAGCGCGGCCGTTTCGACAAACGAAAAATGGGAGCGCAACAGGTGGGAGACATTCGAGTCCGCCTCTGCCAGTTCAGTGACGAGCCGGAAGAGGTGTTCATGGCTCACCGGATTGCCGCCGAACCGGGCGGGCACCCGAAGGGTGGTGAATCCTGCGTCCCTGAGCCACCCCACCTGGGCGAAGGGTAGGGTCCGGTCCGCTTCACGGGCGAGGGCGCCGTCGGCGATGCGCTGGAACACGGGCCGGAAACGCGCGGCGAGTTCCTCGTATCTGGCCTCTCCGGTGGCCGTACTCTGCTGTGGTGCGTACGGCTGCGGTACGTCCGGCTGGGGTCCGCTGTGCTGGGCGCTGGTGGTGGTGGTGGTCATGGAGTTGTCCTTACGTGGTTGCGAGGGCGGCAATGCCGCTGCGAGTGGAGGCGTGGGCGCGAAGCCGGTGGCCCGGGTTGGAGTTGAGCAGCAGTTGGGTGTAATCACTGGTGGGATTGCCGAAGACCTCATTAGTGGGGCCCGTTTCGACGAGTTTCCCCCGGTGCATGACGCCAACGGCCGAAGAGATTCGTTCAACCACGTGAAGGTCATGGGAAATGAAGAGGTAAGTCAGTCCGAGTTCCTGTTGCAGGTCTGCCAGTAGGTCGAGGATCTGGGCCTGTGTCAGGACGTCGAGGGCTGACAGTGCCTCATCCAGCACCAAGGTGCGCGCCCCGAGCGCGAGCGCACGCGCAATTGCGACGCGTTGGCGCTGACCACCGGAGAGTTCAAGCGGACGTTTGTCCGCGAGGCTCGACGGGATATTCACCTGATCCAGGAGTTCGGCCACTCGTCTGGCACGGGTTGTTCTGGAGCCGATCCGGTAGTTCCGGAGGGGCTCGCCGATGATGTCGCGGATCGGTAGGCGAGGATCGAGCGCGGAATCGGGGTTCTGATAAACCAGTTGCAGGTGTTTCCACAATTCTCTCTTCTGCTGTCGGGAAGCGGAGGTGACGTCCTGTCCGTGGATAAGGATCTGTCCGGCCCCTGGATCGAGCAGGCGGAGAATCATGCGGGCAGTGGTCGATTTTCCGGATCCCGATTCTCCCACCAGGGCGAAGGTGGTGCCCTGGGCAACGCTGAAGGACACGCCGTCGACGGCCCGGTGCTGCTCGCCCGCCCTGTCAAAGTCCCGGATCAGGCCTCTTACTTCGATGGCCGCCGTTGCACCGGGCGCTGTGGTGGAGATGGCTCTGGCCACCGCAGGGCTGAGGTGGGGAGCGGCCTCCTCCAGCAGCCGGACCGTGTACTCGTTCGCCGGCGCCGCAAGAATGTCAGCCACCAGCCGGTCCTCGAGGATGCGGCCTTGCCGCATCACGACAATCCGCACGGCGTGGTCGGTGGCTACCGCCAGGTCGTGGGTCACAAAAATGACTGCCGTGCCAAATTCGGTGGCCAGACGCTCAAAAACCTCGAGAATCTTCGCCTGGACGGTCACGTCAAGAGCCGATGTCGGTTCGTCAGCAATGAGCAGCTCCGGCCGGAGGCTGAAGGCAATCGCGATGAGAACACGCTGTTTCAGGCCCCCTGATAACTGGTGCGGGTACTGTTTCAGCCGTTCTTCAGGCCGGTCAATCCCCACCAGATCGAGTAACCGAATGACCTCAGACCGGATCGACTCACGGGATTGCCGGGGACCGCCGGAGTGCAGCCGGAAGACCTCGGACAGCTGGGAACCGATCGTTTTGACGGGATCGAGCGAGGCTCCGGGGTCCTGCGGTACCAGTGAGATCCGTACCCCCCGAATTTTTTCCAGGTCCCTCTCTCGTGCGTCAGTGAGTGCGAGGTCTCCCAGGGAAATGGACCCCGCGGTCCGCTGCGCAGCTGCCGGGAGTAATCCGATGATCGATTTGGCCAGGGTGGATTTGCCCGAGCCTGATTCACCGACCAGTGCCACAATCTCACCGCGGCGGATGGTGAGGTCCACGCCGTCGACGGCGGTCTTCGCCTCAGTTCCGCGACCATATTCGATCCGCAGTCCCTGGATGGTCAGCAGTGATTCGTCGGTCCAGCGAGGAGTTTGTGCCATTTTTACGGCGGGGTTGGGTCGTGCGTGGGTAACGTCCACTGGATGCTCCTGACTAGATTCGGAAGGTTTTGAGTAGCTGTCGGCCCAGGGTCGCCAGTAAAAGGACCGTCAGGACAATGACGAGGCCAGGCAGCGTGGTCAACCACCAGGCGGTCCCGAGATATTGCCGTCCTTCGGCGATCAGTAGGCCCCATTCCGGGGTGGGTGGTGGGGCGCCAAAGCCGAGGAAGCCTAACCCGGAGATGGCGAGGATTGCCGCACCCAGGTCAACCGCCAGCAACGCGAGGACGGGTCCGCTGGCATTCGGCAGGAGGTGGCGGGTAATGACTGACCAAAAAGTTCCACCGTTGAGGAATGAAGCCTCGATGAAGTCAAGATTGCGCACCCTCAACACCTCTGATCGGACCACTCGGGCGAAGGAGGCGACCGAGGCGATGCCGATGCCGACGCCCAGCGAAATTGGCCCGGGGGAGAAGGCGGTGACTATGACGAGCGAGATGAGAAAGCCGGGCACGGCCAGCAGCACGTCCACCAGCCGCATCGCTGTGGTGTCGGCGGCCCGTCCCGCGGTTGCGGCAATGATCCCGACGAGCGTGCCCACCACCAGACCGATGAGGACCGCGAGTCCCGCGGTGAGGAGGGTCTGACGCGTACCGAACACCACCCGGGTGAAGACGTCCCGGCCGAGATGATCGGTGCCGAAAATGTGGTCAGCGTCGGGTGCACGAAAGTTGTCGCCCGGCACCCCGTCGAGTGGAGAGAACGAGGTGAACAGGTCGGGAGCGAGCGCCCAGGCGGCGACGACGGTCAGGGGCGCCGCCGTCAACCAGAGGGACGGGCTACGAAGCGGTCCGCGCCGTCGTCGGGCTGACGGCACAGGAGCGGTCTCGGGCACCGCCGCCCCGAGGCCGGGACCGCCGTTCCTGCCTGGACCTGGATCTGCAGTCAGTACTGGAGGGGGGAGATTATTGGTGGTTGGCACAGGGAAACCTTTATCGAAGGGAGGTCATCAAGCAGCAAGGGCCCGGGGGGCGCCATCTCGACTGCTGGTGAGGATGCGGGGATCAAGGAGCGGATACAGGAGGTCAACTGCCAGGTTGACCACCACAAAGATCGAAGCCGTCAGGAGCACCAGTCCCTGCACCAACGGCACATCCTGGGTGGTGACTGCCGTCAGGACCACTGACCCGAGACCCGAGCGGGCGAAGACGGTTTCAGTGATCACCGACCCGGCGAAAAGCGTTCCAACCGTGATGCCCATGATTGTCAGGGCGGGACCCGCAGCGTTCTTCAGCGCGTGACGGAAGAAGATCCAGGACCGTGAGGCACCCTTCGCCCGGAGCACATCTATGAAGGGCTGGTCATAGACGTGGTTGATGCTCTTGAGCAGCACCTGGGCCAGGGGAGCGGACACGACAGTGGCCAGTACCAGTACCGGGACGGCGAGGGACAGAAAGGAACCATCGGGGAACAACGACATGACTCCCCAGCGGATGGAGAGCAGATCGAGCAGCACAAGACCGAGCCAGAATGCTGGAATGGCCGCGAACAGGGGAGGCACGTTCACTAAAACCCGACGGATCACCGTCGAACGGGTGAGTGTCGCGGCGCCGACAAGGGAAACGGCGATGAGTACCGCAGTGATGAAGGCGGCGCCGGCCAGGGCGACGGTCGACCCGGCGACTCCACTGATCCGGTCCCACACTGACTGTCCGGAAGCCAGCGAGTACCCGAAATCACCGGAGAAGAGCCCCACCAGCTGGTTCAGGTATTGCGTCAGCAACGGCTGGTCATAGCCGTACTGACTCTTCATGGCGTCGATCGCTGATTGATCGACCGCTGAGTCGGCGGTCAGGAAAATTGTTACCGGATCGCTGGGCAGAAGCTGTACGGCGAGAAAAACCGCAGTGTAGGCGAGCCACACCACCAACAGGGCCTGACCTATCCGTTGCAAGAGATAGCGGATCATGGACGCTACCCGCCGGTTTTCCAGGCACCCTGGAATACCGGGGCGGTGCCGGACGTGAATTCAATCTGGGTCCCGCTGTGGGCACCGTAAACCTGGACCTCGTCCCAGAGCACCAGGGAGTAGGCCTTATCCACCACCAACGCATACTGTTCGTCGGCCAGCAGCTCATCGCGCTCTTCGAGTGAGGTTGCCGCACGCTCGGCCGCGAAGATCGCGTTGAGGTCTTCGTCGCTGGTGTGCGTCATGGTGTTGTTTTCCGGCTCGAAGATCGGGCCGAGACCGCCGTAGATGAACTGTCGGGTGCCGAAAAACTCCACCGCTGGGTCAGGCATTGCTGAGGCGAGAAAGGTGTTGTCGCCGGCGCGGTTGTTGAGCTTGACACCAATCTCACGCCACTGCTGTTCAATCAGCTCGAAGGCCGGTTTGATGACAACCGAATTGTTGGAACTAGTGACGGTCACCTCGAGTGCTATTCCGTCTTTGGCCCGGATGCCGTCGGCCCCGACTTTCCAGCCCGCCTCGTCGAGCAGCTGTCGTGCTTCCTCGGGCTGGTATTCGAGTTCTTCGGACAGGTCGGTGAAGCCGGGTGCCCGGTGGTTCAGGACCGAGGCAGCCAGTTCGTAGCTGTCGGACAGGACGGTGTCCTTGAGACTTTGCCGGTCAATACCAATCTGCAGGGCCCGGCGGACGTTCTCGTCGGCCAGCTTCCCGCTGCCGACCCGGACCGCGGCCATGTTCACTGTCAGGTCCACGCCCTTCGCCGGGAGAACCTGATTACCGGTCGCAGCGAGGGTTTCCTCGTCCACCGGCTGGAGGCCCCTCACCAGGTCGACCTGCCCCGACTGGACCGCCCCAGCACGATGGGCGACCTCCGGCAGGTATTTGACGACGACCTTATCGAGGTACGCGTCACCCTGGTTGTCAGCGGTTTCCGGCGCCCAGGCGTAGTCCGGGCGCTTGGCCAGTACTACTTCCTCATCAGGCTTCTCGGACTCGAAGGTGAAGGGTCCGGACCCGGATATCTGGGAGATGGCTGATTGCCCTGCCGCATCCAGCTCAAGTGTTGCGGGGGACACCAACCCGGCGGTGACCGAGGTGGTGGCCCGCAGGAAGTTCGCGTTAGGGGAGGACAGCGTCACCAGCACCTGATCAGCGCCGATCACCTCGGCCGACTCGTACCCGGCGAAGTCCACGTTCGGTTGAATCTGGGCCGCCTCAATCCCAAAGCCCTGGGCGTCGAGGTTCAGTTTGACTGCCTCGGCGTCTACCGGGGTGCCATCACTGAACGTCACATCGGGTCGAATGGTGAAGGTGAACTCGGTTGCGTCTGCGTTGGCGGAGAACTCGGAGGCTATCCAGGGGACAATCTTACCCTGGTCGGCGTCGAAATACGTCAGGCGGTCCAGGACGCTGTTGAGGACATTGGACTTTTCATAGAACCTCGCTGACTGGGTCTGCCAGTTATTGATGGGGGTCACCTCGGCATATACCAAGGTGCCGCCCTCGACCGGCTGTCCACTGGCCACACTTTCACCCGGAGCGGTGGTGGCGGTCGAACCGCAGGCGGTGAGCGCCACTGCCGTAAGGCCGATGAGCGCCGCTACCCGCAGGGACCGCCGGCGTGGACCGGGATTGGGCGGTAGGACGTTGTGGTGTGAGACGGTGCGGGAAATCATGTCGATCCTCTCAGTCGTGATCGAGGTGCCCTACCCACGCACGCTGAAGCATCTGACCGCCAGGAATGGGGTCGACACCAACGGGGGATAAAACTTTCTCCATCGGTCCTGGCAGTAGCACCGGCCCGAGGGGTGGTTGCTGCGGCTTCAACGAGCCAGGTCTCTCAGCCGCTCTGGATGGTTGTTCAGTCCGGGGGAGCGATACCCTGCGGACTACGGCGATCTAATCGCATAATGATGGGGCGATCAAGAAAGTCCTGATCTGTACGACTTCCGACGCAACATTCAGCATTGGCAGGCCGGTGCAGGTGGGTATACATTTCGGTATGAGAGAGATCAGCACGGAGTGGCGGGTGATCGATAACGTTGCGACGGCATGGTTCGACGCGCGTTCGCTGACCGTCGGGGCGGCGCTGGCCCGACGCATCCTGGAGTTGACACCCGGGGTCGGGACCGATCTGCGCAGGACCGGCGTCCGAGTGCGCCTCGACTCGGACCGCCACACCGAGACAGTATCGGCGGCTGCGCAGGATCTTGGGCTAACGGCGAACCCTGCCGTGCTGCAGCAACTGAGCGTCGTCGTCGAATCCCCAAATCCATCTGGGGTGAGGGCATTCTGGCAACGCGTGCTCGACTACGCGCCTGCTGACAACGGCGGTCTGGCGGATCCGTTGCGGCGCGACCCCGCGCTACGGATCCGGCAGTCGACCGAGCCGCGGCCGTTGCGAAACCGCATCCACCTGGACGTGGTGCGGCCGCCTGCGGAGGTCGAGCGGGCGGATCTTGGTCCCGCATCAGGACCGTTCGAAGTCCGTCACACCGACCCCGACGGCAACGAGGTAGACCTGGTGCCTGGCGCGGCGCTCGGCGGGGGAATCGGCACAGCCGACTGGCAGACGGTGTTCAGCGCGATGGCGTGCTACCGCACCACCTCATCGACCCAGCAGCGAGACCTGACCACCGCAGCAGCGGCCCTGGCCGATAACACGGGCTTCCCGCTGCTCATCGATTTACGCCCCGGGCTGGTGATCTTCGACAGCGGCAAGGACCAGTGGGAGGGCGCCGCCGACGGTCTCGACCCCGATTTCGCCCACCTCGCTGGGGGACTGCAGACCGTGGCACGCGAACTCGGAGCCACTGCGGACCACGGGCTGCCACGCTTCCCCCAACTCTTCTTCGACGCCGCCGACGTCGAGGCGGTTCGTGCGTTCTGGGTCGCCGCACTCGGATACACCCGCGACCAGCGGGCCGGGGTCAGCGACATCCAGGATCCGCTGCAGCTGAACCCCGTGTTGGTATTCCAGGAGATCGACGCTTCCGAAACCGAGCGCCGTCGCCAGCGCAACCGCCTACACGTCGAGCTTGACGTGCCGCCGGACCTTGCGCAGACGCGCCTCGCCACCAGCGTCGCTGCTGGTGGCAGGCTCCTTGACGAATCCGAGGATCACTGGCGGGTCGCCGACCCAGAAGGCAACGAGTTGGTGATCGTCAGTAGTTCATAATCTTCCGTCAGGTTGGCGGTAAAGGGAGTTCCGGATCCGCTGCTGAACCCTTCCCGGAAACGCCGATAATCTACATTATGTCACCTAACGGATATCTGGTGGTCAGAAACACGAGTCTTTCGTCATGGTCATTTTGATTCGCGCGTCAGAGACGTTGGTGTCCGGCCACTGCTCAGAGCGCACCTCAATTCCCGATGCAGTTCCCTGGCGGACACCTGCGGCGATTGATACTGCGGTCACCACATTAACCTGCTCCCCTGGGCCGATGACGTAGCCCTCAGCCGGTTCGGCCCGGTCCAGTATGGCTTGAACCTCAGGGTCCTTTGTTAGCGTCGAGCTCACGCCGAGGGTAGTGCCTGGGCCTGACTGCATCGGAATAATGTAGGCGTCCTCCACCACCATGTCCTGAGCATCCAGCAGCTTCACTTCCGTGACGGTGACCGGCTAATCTCCGTTGTTGGTGATTATCTCACCAACGAGAGTTTTCCCCTCGCTTGGCGGCACATCCACGAAGCACATTTCGTCGGTGCCCCCATCAGTGAGGACGCTGGAATATCCCGGGCTGACGGAGCAGCCCGCCCCTGCCATCAGGAGGGCAAGTGCGAGCAGGGTGGTCGCGCTGTTTCGCTTCGCATGCATTCTGTCCTCGGTTCAGCGATTCTTGCGGGGCTTCAGCAATTCCACCGACCCTGCTGGAATAATCTCAATCTCGGCCCCAAGCCCGGACGCGCCGCACTCGAAGCTAAACACTCCGAAGTCGCTTATGCAAGAGGTAGATCGACTCCGCCACGTGATCCCCAATGGCGAGCATCCCGGGCGGACCTGTGACCCCGGCGCCGTCGTAGCTCGATAGAGAGGAGCCGGCCTTAGCCGATCGTTGTGCTCGTCCCGTCGATGCTATCCAGGACATAGACCACCTCGGCGGCGTCCGGCCACCCTTCAAGGAGGCCTTCGACATGATCGACGCCTTCCTGGTTCGTTGCCTCTGCTGTGATGTGGTCAATCATGCCGTCGAGGACTTGTACGAGCACCTGATGTGATGCGCCGTCCTGCCCAATGAAGCGGGCCCGCACCGGATATACCTGATTGTGCGGCACAGCGCGGGGCAACCCTTCAGGGACCTTGAAGTATGCGGTGCCTGTGAACTCGTCGTCCCAGTAGACCTCCTCGGCGGCATCCAGCTGGGCGCGGAGCTCCTGAGCCCCTCTTTCCTCGCTGGCGCTGAGGATGCCCCCCACCAGTTTTCGAACTTTGCTGTCCAGCGGCCGTACCTGTTCGGACTGATCCTCGAGCATGGCCAGGAACTCCCGCCTTCTGGCTGCAGCACGATCACCAACGAATCCGGCGGCGATGAACGCTGCCGTACCGGCGGCCATCCATCGTCGCGGGTGCTGTATCCCGACCTGGCGCAGCTTGTTCTCCAGTCGCAAATCGATAGCCTCACTGGTGTCAGCGAAACGAAGCGTGGCAGCTCCTGTAACGACCCCGGCCAGAGCCCTGAGCGGTAGCCGCTTGCCGCCGATCGTAACGCCAACGTAGAGCCCCGACACTACGGCCGAGACCACCCGCATGACGCGGCGCTGCTGTCCGTCCAGCCTGGAAGGATCGACGAGCGTGACGGCGCCCATGACGGCGGTTGACGCGACACCGAAAGCTGGTGACGCCGGATCGACGAGTGAATAGCGTTTCTCATTGGTCATGGGTGGTCCTCTCGAGGCGGGTTTTTCACTGGGATCGAACAAACCCCACGTCCCCTACCGCTAGCCTGCTGCGATGGCACGAGCCGTATGAAACGATCTCTACATGTGGTTTGAATCGTGGGATCAGATTATCCGAGTACTCATCATTGGATCGGTATCGTATGCCGCGCTGGTGGTGCTCCTGCGGGCGTCAGGCAAACGTACCCTTAGCCAGCTCAATGCTTTTGACTTCATCGTCACCGTTGCCCTGGGATCTACACTTGCCACCATCCTGCTCAGTGCTGAGGTCTCCTTCGCCCAGGGACTGACTGCACTGGTGCTACTGGCGTCGCTTCAGTTGGTGGTCGCCGCGATGTCGGCACGTTGGCCCCGAATACGGTCGTTGGTCACGGCCAAGCCGGTTGCCCTGGTCCTTGGAGGGCAACTGCAGGCTGACGAACCGCGCAGGAACCGTCTGACGGAATCCGAGGTACGTCAGGCAATTCGCACCGCTGGCTCAGGAGACCTATCTGACATTGCGGCTGTGATACTCGAAACCAACGGCACCCTCAGTGTCATTCCTACGGACAAGATCGGTAGCGGATCCGCGCTCGACGAAGTCACCAATTGGCCAGGTGCCGGTACGCCATGACCAGCCCCCATGACGGAGTAGGCTCCGACTCACCGCTTGGGGCACGCCTGCGATCGGCCGAAGAACTGGCGCGGCGGCTCGACAAACCGATGGGCATCCTGGGCATCATTTTCCTGTTCATAGTGCTCGGACAGGTGCTGGCTGAGGATCCGACGCTTGTCCTGGTGTTCAGTATTGTCGGCTGGCTGTTCTGGGTAATTTTCGTGGGTGAGTTTCTGTTGCGAGCCTACATCGCCAGTTTCAGTGCCGCGTTCTGGCGGAAGAACTGGTGGCAGGTAGTTTTCCTGCTTGTCCCGTTCCTCAGATTTTTTAGGGCGCTGCAGGCGTTCAGGATGTTGCGGGCGGCTCGCTTCGCGCGGTTCGGCGGAATCCTCTCTGCCAGCGTGCGAGGCTCCAGATCCGCTGGCAGACTGCTTTCCGGCAGAATCGGCTGGCTTGCGGCAGTGACAGCGGTAGTGATTCTTGCCGCTAGCCAATTGCTCTATGCCACCGGGTCCCACGAGTCCTACACCGACGCCTTGTTCGAAGCCTCGATGGCAACAATTACCGGTACCGGGATCACTCCGACAGACCATTTCGCCCGCGCACTCCAGGTGCTGCTGGCCATCTACTCTGTGGCGGTTTTCGCGACCCTCGCCGGTTCCCTCGGAGCGTTTTTCCTCAGGGACCAATCTCCCACGGTGGAGTCCGGACAGCCGGCCGACGGCGCTCCCCCGCTTTCGGAAGATAGTGCCCAGAAAAGTGGCTCATCCCCGGCTAAGTGGTTGCGCGACCGCTAGTGTACTGGTGCACCACTCTTGTGTGGCCCAGGGGGTCCAGGCGCCATTTGTGACCGTCACCCAGCACGCGCCCGGACTGCCCACGCCGTCGCGTCGATCATAAACGGCGGTGCGGGAAGCAGTTCGGCGCAGGCCTTCCGGAGATACTCCCGACCCGTGGGGTCCAGCCCGTTCATATAATCACCGGCCGGCCCGACGCCGAGAGTGAAGGGCTCCCACCAGCCAGCGAATGAGTCGAACTCCACCCGCACGCTGAGACTCCCCTGCTCAATCTCGTTCAAACCCGCGGCCTCGAACAATTCGGCCAGGTGCCCCTCAGCGGTCCCCGCACGCCTAGCCTCTGATGCCGTGGGTCCGCCGACCTCCTCGACGGCCCGCCAGAAGGTGGCCAGCGGTCCGCGGCCGCCAGCGTTATCCCAGACACACGCTGCCACTACCCCACCGTTGCGCGTCACCCGGCCCATTTCCCGCAGGCCCGCCACCGGATCCCTCATGAAGTGAACCACCAGCTGCGCCAACGCGATATCGAACACGCTGTCAGGAAAGGGCAGCTCCTCGGCTGTGCCGGGACGGATGTCGACTCCGGGGAGCCGGGTCCGCGCCGCAGCAACGAACGGCTCTGACGGGTCGACCGCCGCAACCAGGCCAGCGCCCACCCTAGATACCAGCCGGGCCGTCAGAGCTCCGGGGCCGCACCCCACGTCGAGGCACCGGAAACCAGCTCCGACGTCAACCAGCCGGACAAACTCTGCAGCCAGAGGCACTGAGTACTGGCCCATGAGCCGGTCATAGGCGTCAGCTGCTACGGTGAAACTCACCCTCCCAACCTACTCCGACGGCCGTTACGCCGGTAGGGGCGAAGCGGCTCCGGTTCCGGGCGTCAATGGTTGCCGGGAACCCCCACCGGGCGTAAGGTCCCGTCATGGACATCATTCTGGTTCCCGGTTTCTGGCTTGACGCGTCGTCATGGGATGACGTGACTCCCCCGCTCACGGCTGCTGGACACCACGTCCATCCGCTCACCCTTCCCGGCCTGGAAGCCAAGGATGCGCCCCGGGCCGGCATCGGCCTCCGCCAGCACATCGACGCCGTCGTGGCCGCTATCGATGCAGTGGACCGGCCTGTGGTGCTGGTCGGACATTCGGCGGGCGGTGCCATCATCTACGGCGCTATCGACCAGCGGCCCAACCATGTGCTCCGCGGGATCTATGTGGATAGCGGACCGCTCGGCGAGGGTGGCGTGATCAACGACCAGCTGCCAGCGGACGGCAATGAAATCCCGCTCCCGGCCTGGGATGTCTTCGACGCTGAGGACCTCGTTGACCTCGACGACGACGTCCGGCAGGCGTTCATCCGCCGAGCTATCCCGCAGCCCCTGGGGGTGGCCACCGACCAGCAGCGGCTGGTCGACGAAGGCCGCTTCAGGGTGCCGGCGACGGTTATCTGCTGCGAGTTCACCTCTGAACAACTTCAGCACTGGATGGATGCGGGCGATCCGAACGTTTCCGAACTGACCCATATCCACAATGTCGAGTATGTCGATCTGCCCACCGGTCACTGGCCCCAGTTCACCCGGCCGGCGGATCTCAGTGCGGCGATCCTCGCCGCCGTCGACCGCTAGGCTATCGCCGACCGCCACCTCAGGCCAGAAAAGTAGTGGCCCTGCAGGTAAGCGGTAGCGCAACCACTCATCTGCAGGGCCCCCACTTTTCTGCGCAACTGGGTTCCGCGCAACTGGGTTCCGCGCAACTGGGTGCTGCGCAACACCGGTGCAGGGAGAGTCCCAGAGCGCTAGGAGCCGTTGATATTGACCAGCCAGGCGACCCCATACCGGTCTTTGCACATGCCGAAACTGTCTCCCCACGGTGCTCGCTCCATCGGGACAGTCACCGTGCCGCTGCCTGATAGTTTGTCCCAGTAGCCGCGGAGCTCCTCCTCATCCTCGCCGCTCAGCGACACCGAGAAAGTGTCCCCTTCCGTGTACTCCATGCCGGCAGGGATGTCGGCGCCCATCAGCATCAGCCCGCCTTCAGTTTCGAGCTGCCCATGCATGATCTTTTCCGCATCGGCCGGGTCCTGGGCCGCCTGGAACTCATCAAAAGTGCTCATGGTCAGCTCGCCAGCGAAGACCGACTGGTAGAAGGTCATGGCCTCCCGGGCGTTGCCTTTGAAATTGAGGTACGGATTGAGTCGGGTAGCCATGGTGATCTCCTTCGATTCTGACGGAAGCTAGCAGGTGCAGGCCCGGGGCCTGAGCGGCGCTCCTACCAACCCGGTGGGAGTCAGCCGGTGGCGGCAAACCGTTTGGCAGACCGTGCCTTGTGTTTCTCGGCTTCAACCTCTCGGTCCTTGGGCGGCGCGGTGGTGACGAGGTCCGCGAGCAGATGCGCTGTCACATGGGCTATGCGTTCGACGGCGGCGTCAAACGCCTCCTGATTTGCCTTCGACGGTCTGGTGGAACCACTGACTTTGCGGACGAATTGCAGGGCCGCCGCGTGAATCTCGTCGTCTGTGGCTGACGGTTCAAAATTGGACAGAGTTCGAATATTTCTGCACATATTCCATAGCGTAGGCCTAGTTCACCCCGGGGGGAATAGCCTCCTCAGTTCCCGATTGCGCCCTCACCATGCCTAGAGTTGAAGCACTCCCCAGCGAAGGATCACGATGCATTTCGAACGACACGGCAGCGGTACTCCCCTCCTCCTGGTGCACGGCCTGGGCTCAAGCCTTCGCACCTGGGACCCGATCATGCCGGCGCTGACCGCCGGGCGGGAAGTGACCGCCGTGGACCTGCCGGGGTTCGGCAACACGCCGCCGCTTATCGGGCCGGTGACGATCGGCACGCTGACGGATACCGTCGAACGTTTCATCGAAAGCGAGGGCCTACAGGACACAGCTCTGGTGGGCAGTTCGATGGGTGCCCGAATTGTCCTTGAGCTGGCACGGCGCGGTCATCCGGGCAGCACTGTTTCACTTGACCCCGGAGGGTTCTGGACCGACCGTCAACGGCTGATCTTCGGTACCAGCATCACCGCCTCGGTCGCCCTGGTACGCGCAATCCAGCCCGCGCTCCCCTTCCTGACCGGCACAGCCATTGGTCGCAGCGCGCTGCTGGCGCAGTTCTCGGCTAAACCCTGGCAGCTCGATCCTGGTCTGGTCCTCACCGAGCTGCAGGGTTTCGCGTCCTCGCCAGGACTGGACGAGGCCCGCCGGTCCCTGATCGAAGGGCCCACCCAGCAGGGCGCCCCCGCCGGATCCCTCTCCGGCAACGTGGTGATTGGGTGGGGGCGACGCGACCGGGTGACCTTCCCCAGCCAGGCGGCCACCGCCCAGCAGCGCTTCCCTGATGCGACTTTGCACTGGTTCGAGGAGAGCGGACACTTCCCACACTGGGATCAGCCCGCGGAGACAGCCCGGCTGATTCTCGACAGCACCTCGTGAACGTGCCGCGCCTCAGCAAAAACGCCCCCGCCGAAGGGCGGACCCGACCAACCGGCCGGGCCGTAGCGGGCTGGCTTGCTGCGGACCTGGTGCTGATCACTGGATTCGCAGCGACCGGGCGGTCCACCCATGAGTCGGGACTGGCGATCCTCGGCGTCCTGGGCACTGCCGCACCCTTCCTCACCGCCTGTCTCCTCACCTGGGGCGCGTCCAGGGCCTGGCGGTCGCCGTCGGCGCTGTGGCCGACGGGGATGCTGATCTGGCTGGGTACCGCCGTCGGCGGATTGGGGATTCGAGCCTTACTTGGCGGCGGCATGGCGATCAGCTTCCAGCTGGTCGCCGTCCTGGTGCTCGGTGCGGTGCTGCTCCTCCCCCGCGCTATCGCTGCCATGGTCCTGCGGTGGCGGAGCACTTCACGATAAGTTAGCCGAAGAGTTTGTTCCCCAGCCAGTCCCCCACCATTGCCTAGGAGACCCCCAATGATCACCGCATTTGTTTTGATCCAAACTGATGCCTCCCGGATTCCGGAGTGCGCGCAGGAAATTTCCGAAATCGAAGGAATCAGCGAGGTCTATTCGGTGACCGGCGAATGGGACCTCATTGCCATTGCCCGGGTCAGCCGCCATGAGGACCTCGCGGACGTCATCGCCGACCGACTGTCCAAGATTGAGGGCGTGGAGTCGACCACCACCCAGATCGCGTTCCGCTCCTACTCGAAGCACGATCTGGACACCGCCTTCTCGTTGGGCTTCGAAGGCTAGGATGCGCGTTGAGATTGCGGTTCAGGACACTGCCGGGGCGGCGATCGCGTACGACGCCGGTGCGGTGCGGTCCGAACTCTGCGTTGCCCTGCCGCTGGGCGGTCTGACGCCCTCGGTCGGTCTGATTCGGCAGATCAGAACAACAGTCCCCGGGCTGCCGCTGAACGTGCTGATCCGTCCGCGTCCAGGGGGTTTTGTCTACTCTCCCGCGGAACTGGAGCTGATGGCCGGCGACATCTCGGCTGCCGCGGACGAGGGCGCGGCTGGCATTGTGGTGGGGGTCCTGTCGGGCTCCGGCGGGGTGGATGCTGGTGCCGTCAGGGCCTTGCGGCAGGCCGCCCCAGGGCTTGAATACACCTTCCACCGCGCGATCGACCACACTCCTTCGCCGCTTGCCGCCCTCGACGCGATCGCTGCTGCCGGTTTCACGCGGGTCCTGACCTCCGGCGGGGCTCTGACCGCGGGGCAAGGCATCGCAGCCCTGCAATCGATGGCGGCCGCTGGCAGCGGCCTAACCATCCTGGCCGGGGGCGGGGTGACCATCGGCGACCTGCCGGCGCTCGCCGCGGCAGGGATTTCCGAAGTCCACCTCTCGGCCAAGTCGGTTCACCGCCCCAGCGGCTCCGGCGTGCCACTCGGCGCGTCAGACACGGAAGGCGCCAGCTATCAGGTCACCGACCCGTTGCTGGTCGCCGCAGTCATAGATCAGGCCACCCGGCTGGGCTAGGCGACACCACCGGTTACCCGCACCCACTTCTCGAGCGAACCCTGCGCTGCCCCCGAGTCAATCGAATGCTCCGCACGCAGCATTGCCGCATTGATCCGGTCGATCAACGGCGTGTCGTGAGCCACGTCGAACGCCACCAGGCCTGCAGCAGCATTGAGCACGACGGCGTCCCGGACCGGCCCCCGCTCCCCCGCCAACAATGCCCGCACCACGCGCGCGTTGCTGGCACCGTCGGCCCCCCGGAGGGCCTCCACCGGCGACACCGGCAACCCGAAGTCGGCCGGGTGGACCTGCTGCTCCGTCACCGTCCCGCCGCGGACCTCCCAGATGGTCGAGGAGCCACTGGTCGTCAGCTTGTCCCGACCGTCGCTGCCCCGGAACACCAGGGCCCGGATCCCCCGCGCCGCCAATACTCCCGCCATCAGCGGCGCCATCCGCTCGCTGGCGCATCCCATGGCTTGAGCATCGACCCCAGCCGGGTTGCTCAGCGGGCCAAGAAAGTTGAAGGTCGTGGGGACACCCAGTTCACGCCGCGGGACCGCGACGTGGCGCATTGACGGATGGAACACCTGGGCGAAGCAAAAGGTGATTCCCGCCTCCTCGGCCGAACGGGCGACGTCGTCGATCGAGAGATCCAGCCGGACACCCAGCGCCTCGATCACGTCTGCCGCGCCGGCCGACGACGAAGCACTGCGGTTTCCGTGCTTCACCACTTTCGCCCCGGCGCCCACGGCCACCAGCGACGACATGGTTGAGATGTTGAGCGTGTTGAGCCCATCCCCGCCGGTGCCCACAATGTCCAGGGTGGGCCCTGGCACGTCGATGCGGTGGGCCCGAGCCAGCATTGCCTCGACCAGCCCGACCAGTTCACCGACCGTCTCCCCCTTGCTTCTCAAACCGACGAGGAATCCCGCGATCTGGGCATGGGAAGCGTCGCCCTCCATGATCTGGTCCATCGCCCAGCGGGTCTGATCGGAGGTGAGATCGTCCCCCCGGATCAGCGCGGAGATGAGTACGGGCCAGGTCGGGGATCCGCCGTCGGGGCTTGAAATCGTCGTCACACCTCAAGGTTATCTACGAATTGTAGAAAGTCATCTGTTCACTACTTCCGCGCCGTTACTGGGATGCCGAGTCCTTCGCGGTGCCGGGGACGCGCCGGGGCATCCCCAGCATTGGTGAACTGGCCCTTTTTAGAGACATAATGGCTCTGTGACATCTGCGACTCAAGCCCCCAGCACCACGGCGCATCCAACGCTGAACCGCCCCAACATGGTCTCCGTAGGAACCGTCGTTTGGTTGTCCAGTGAATTGATGTTTTTTGCCGGACTATTCGCCATGTACTTCACCCTGCGTTCCACCTCGAGTGAGATGTGGGCAATGGAGACTGAAAAGCTGAACGTACCGTTCGCCTTGATTAACACGATCATTCTCGTGCTGAGCTCGGTGACCTGCCAGTTCGGTGTATTCGCAGCCGAGCGGTTGCAAGCACGCCGCACCGGCAGCGTCTTCTCCCCCCTCAAGTGGGGAATGATCGAATGGTTCCTCCTGACCTTCCTCATGGGTTCCATCTTCGTTGCGGTTCAGGGCTACGAGTACGCGGTATTGGTTTCGGAAGGCGTCTCCCTTTCATCCAACGCCTACGGCTCGTCGTTCTACCTGACCACTGGGTTCCACGGTCTCCACGTGCTGGGCGGGCTGATCGCCTTCCTCTTCATCATCGGCCGCGGATTCGCCGCGAAACGGTTCGGTCATTTTGAGGCCACCTCAGCAATTGTTGTGTCGTACTACTGGCACTTTGTTGATGTTGTCTGGATTGCGCTGTTCATCATCATCTATTTCCTGAAGTAACCCTTAGTTAAACACTCTTCTACTAGGTGTAGAATTCCATCAAGTGGTACCGGCAGTGATTGCACGACAGAAGGCAGGAACCAGCAAGTGAAGGCACTTTCGCAAAGGCGACGTCATCCCCTGGCAGCGGTAGCTTTGTTGCTCATCGGATTACTCTTCACGGGCGGCGTCTATGCCCTGGCGAGCAGCACCAATGACGCCCAGGCCCAGTCCTTCTCGGCCGACGAGGTCGACGAGGGCGAGAAGCTCTTCATCGCCAACTGCGCCACCTGCCACGGCATGGGCGCAGTCGGATCCGATAACGGCCCGTCATTGGTTGGCGTCGGTGCCGCATCGGTGGACTTCCAGGTGGGCACCGGGCGCATGCCGATGCAGATGCAGGGACCCCAGGCGCAGGTAAAGCCACCACAGTTCGACGACGAGCAGACCATGCAGATGGCCGCTTATGTCGCCTCCCTGGGTGCCGGCCCAGCCATTCCGAGCGAGGACATGCTCGACACGTCCGACGCCGACCCAGCAAACGGTGGAGTTGTCTTCCGCGTCAACTGCGCAATGTGCCACAACGCGGCAGCTGCCGGCGGCGCGCTGACTCGCGGCAAGTACGCTCCGGCACTGTCCGGCTCGACGGCGAAGCACACCTACGAGGCAATGGTTACCGGCCCGCAGAACATGCCAGTGTTCAGCGACGCGAACATCACCCCCGAGGACAAGCGCGACGTTATTGCGTTCCTCGAGACCATCGACGAGCAGGGCTCCCCCGGTGGAGCCGACCTCGGTTCGCTGGGTCCAGTCTCTGAAGGTCTGTTCATCTGGGTCGCAGGGCTAGGCGTCATTATCGCGTTCACTGTCTGGCTGACGGCCCGGTCGTCCTAAACCACATGACGCTCCATCAGCTGCCTCAAGGCTGCACCACCACACTTAACAACAGACCACAAGCGAAGTTTTATCAGAAGGATGCGAGGGATCATGGCCGATCATAGTCACGGCAGTCCAGAGAGTACTGGCGTCGTTGCTAGGCCCGGTCAGGGCGATGTGCAGAAGTTCCAGAACCCTGGCTTGCCTCCACACCGTCCCCGCCTGGCTGACCGGGATCCGCGTGCGGAGAAGCGCGCGGAGCGACAGGTAGCGATTCTGTTCCTGGTGTCGATTATTGGCACCATCCTGTTTTTCGTTGGGTACTTCCTCATCCCCCTGGACGAGACCATCGAGACGCTCCGCCTGCAGAACCTGACGCTCGGCCTCGGCACGGCGTTCGCGATGCTCGGCATCGGCGTGGGAATTGTTCACTGGGCCAAGACACTCATGCCTGACCACGAAGTATCCGAGGACCGGCATGAGATCCGCACCGAAGCCGACCGCGCCGATGCAGAAAAGATCATCAACGACATCGTTGAGGAAACCGGCATCAAGCGTCGCCCACTTATCCGCAACACCCTCCTTGGGGCGATGCTTCTGGCACCGCTTCCGGCCGTCTTCATCTTCCGCGATCTGGGTCCCTTGCCTGGCAACGTGCTGCGCCAGACCTACTGGGACTCCGGAGTCCGTCTTGCCCGGGACCCCAGCGGTACCCCTATCAAGGCTTCAGACGTCACCATCGGGTCGGCTTTCCACGTCATCCCTGAAGGGCTCTCGGATTCTGAGCATTATCTGGAAGAGAAGGCCAAGGCGGTTGTCCTGCTGATGCGCCTGAACCCCGAGTCGCTGAATCCCTCCCCAGGCCGTGAGGACTGGGGCTATGAAGGCATTGTTGCCTACTCCAAGATTTGCACGCACGTGGGTTGCCCTGTTGCTCTGTACGAACAGCAGACCCATCACCTGCTCTGCCCGTGCCACCAGTCGACGTTCGACCTCACGCAGGAATGCAAGGTCATCTTCGGACCGGCCGTACGACCGCTACCGCAGCTGCCCATCGCCGTTGATGACGAGGGCTACCTCATCGCCACAAGCGATTTTCAAGAGCCAGTAGGACCGAGTTTCTGGGAGCGTGGCTGACATGAGCAGCACGACATCGCAAAGTACCTACCAACCCAAGACAAGCGTTGGCAAGATCACCAACTACGTTGACTCACGAGTCGGCGGATCCGGGATGGTCAAGGAGTTCGGGCGGAAGATCTTCCCCGATCACTGGACTTTCATGTTCGGTGAGGTGGCGCTGTACTCCTTCGTGATCCTGCTCCTGTCAGGAACCTTCCTGACCTTCTTCTTCGATCCCTCGATGGCAGAAACCCACTATGACGGTAGCTATGTGCCGTTGCGCGGGGTCGAAATGTCCGAGGCTTACGCCACGGCGTTGAACATCTCCTTCGATGTCCGCGGCGGGCTGTTCATGCGGCAGGTCCACCACTGGTCTGCGTTGCTCTTCGTCGCAGCAGTCTCCGTGCACATGCTCCGCGTCTTCTTCACTGGTGCGTTCCGGCGTCCCCGCGAACTGAACTGGGTTGTCGGTTGCGTTCTGTTGATCCTGGCCATGGCTGCCGGTTTCACCGGTTACTCACTCCCCGATGACCTGCTGTCCGGTAACGGCCTGCGCATCATCGACGGCGTCATCAAGGCCGTCCCGGTTGTTGGCACGTACATCAGCTTCTTCCTCTTCGGCGGCGAATTCCCCGGCACAGTGGTTATTCCACGGCTTTACGTGCTGCATATCCTGCTGATCCCCGCGATCATCCTGCTGATGATCGTCATCCACCTCTTCATGGTGGTGACCCACAAGCACACCCAGTTCCCCGGCCCAGGCCGGACGAACGACAACGTGGTCGGCTTCCCCGTCGGCCCGGTCTACGCAGCGAAAGCCGGTGGATTCTTCTTCATCGTGTTTGGCATCGTCGCAGCGATCTCGGCGGCGTTCACGATCAACCCGATCTGGAACTACGGCCCGTACGATCCCTCCCCCGTGTCGGCTGGCACCCAGCCCGACTGGTACATCGGTTGGGTGGACGGTGCGTTGCGCCTCATGCCGGGGTGGCTCGGTGGGCTGCCGCTGGAGTGGAACATCCCGATGCCATGGGGCGTGAACACCCTGTCGCTGAACGTGTTGCTTCCCGCCCTCGTTCCTGCCGGAATCGTGTTCGGCCTGATGTTCGCCTGGCCGTGGATTGAGTCCTGGTTGACCAAGGACAAGCGGGAACACCACCTGCTCGACCGTCCGCGCAACGCACCGTTCCGCACCGCGGTTGGCGTGTCCGGCGTAGTGTTCTACTGCGTCATGTGGGCAGCGGCCAGCTCGGACCTCATTGCCACCCACTTCTTCGTATCCCTGAACGATGTGACCTACTGGCTGCGGGTGCTGTTCTTCGTGGGCCCGATCATCGGCTTCATGGTGGCACAGCGTATTGCTCTGGCTCTCCAGCGCAAGGATCGCGAGATCGCCCTGCACGGTCGGGAAACCGGCCGGATTGTGCGGCTCCCGCACGGCGAGTTCATCGAGGTCCACGAACCACTCGACGAATACAAGCGCTACAACCTGGTCAACTACGAGTCTGCAGGAGTGTTGCCGGCCGAGGCGGATGTCAACGGACACGTCACCCGGACCGAGAAGGCCCGCGGCTGGCTGTCACGCTTCTTCTTCGAAGACAGGGTGGCACCGGTAACGCCTGCGGAGTTGGCGGCAGCGCATTCTCACACACACCACGACGAGATCGCCGAGCAGCACGACAAAGCGGCAATCTCCAAGTAGCACGACACGATAAAGAACCCGGTCCAGCGCATAGCTGGATCGGGTTCTTTCGTTGGCGCATATCCGGCTATGCGGGACAGCTCCGGCCCGTAGGGCAAGGATTGCCCTACGGGAACCGGCGGATCTGACTCCGGGGGCAGTTCCTGCAGGGTTTGGCCCTACTGGCCTGAAGCGCTAGCTAGGGACTGTTCAACCGCTTCGCCGTATAAGCGCGCGGGGACCGTACGCCGGGGCGCTGGAGTGGCACCCAGAGCTTGTACCGGTCCGCCCGGTAATAGGACACCGAGTAGTCGATCATCGACCTGGCCACGTAGGCGTGCCGCTGGATTTTCAGGAGGGGCGCCCCCAAATCCACGTTCAGCAGCCTGGCGATCGAAGCAGAGGCCGCGGTCGCCTCGATGGTGTCCTCGCCCCATTCCATCAGCAGGCCGAACCGTTCGCTCAAAACGTTGTACAGCGACGTCGGCGCCGGCTCGTCAAGAATCCCCGGCACCCGGTGGGCCGGGATGAAGTTCTCGTCGACGCTCATCGGCTCTCCATCCGCGAGCAGTTGGCGTCTGAACCGGACCACCGGCTGGCCTTGCTCGAGTTGCAGCTCGCGGGCAATCAGCGGGGTTGCCCCGATCTGTTCGAAGCTCAGTACCCGCGCGTCGGGAACCATACCCCGCCGGTGCATCTCCTCGCTGTAGGAGGTGAGCTTCATTTGCAGGTCCAGCTTGGTATGTGCGACGAATGTCCCCAGTCCCACGATGCGCTCCAGCACCTCCTCGGCGACCAGGGCATCGATCGCGTGCCGGACGGTCATGCGTGCCACCCCGAAGTGTCTGGTCAACTCTCGTTCAGAGGGAATGGCGGTACCAGGCTCGGCGTGGTCAATGATCAGCTGGCGGAGGATCTCGCGGAGCTGCACGTGTTTCGGCGCCGTGGACTCAGGATTCAGCCCTCCCTCAAGGGAGAGCAATAGGGTACTCGACAACGGGAAAGCCTTTCAGGAGCCTTGGAAGAACGCGGCTGCTTTCAGTCTAAAGGGCTCCCCCGGATCGTTGATTTACCCGCGAAATCGAGGGTATCGTTGAGTATCGCTATATATCGTTAGATGATTCAAGGGAGAGCGCAATGCGGAATTCATACCCAGCAGGCGGGTTCAGCGGAAACAACATTGACGGCATGTGGCAGGCGGTCGAAGAGCTGCGGTCACGGTTCGATAAGCGCACCGGAACCCGGGCGGGACGGGGCGAGGTACGGTCGGCGATTCTTGCCCTGCTCGCGGAAAGGCCCATGCACGGCTACCAGATCATCCACGAAATCGAGGAGCGGAGTGGTGGCAGCTGGAAGCCAAGCGCCGGCTCGGTCTATCCGACTCTGCAGCTACTTTCCGATGAGGGGTTTATCAGCGCCGAGGAATCCAACGGCCGGAAAATCTATTCGCTGACCGAAGCGGGTCGGGAAGAAGTAGCCGGTGCGGGCGGAGCAGCGCCCTGGGCTATGGGCCACGAGGCCGGCACCGGGTTCGGCGCGCTGCCGAAGGCCGGAGTTGAACTTGCCCAGGCCGCGGCCCAGGTGGGGCGTACCGGAACACCTGAACAGGTCCAGGAAGCCGTCAAGGTGCTCAATGAAGCCCGACGCCGGCTGTACTCGATCCTTGCCCAGGACTGACGGGCGTGACATCGGGTCGCCGGGAGCGGACAGAGCAGCTACCCGGCGTTGGGGCGACCCGTGCCCGTTACCGCCGCATCATACGCTTCGCCGCGTGGCACCTGGCGGTCACCTGGTGGTTTGAACTGTTTTTGCCGCGCATCGGCCTCGGCAAAGTGGCGGAGCGCACCCGGACGAAAAGGATGCTGCGCTTTGCCCAGCGCTTCCGTGTCCTGGCGGTGGACCTGGGGGGCCTGATGATCAAGGTCGGGCAGTTCCTCTCATCGAGGCTTGACGTGCTGCCGCCGGAGATCACTGCGGAGTTGGAAGGGTTGCAGGACGAAGTCCCGCCAGTCCCCTTCAGAGCGATCCGCGTTCTGGCCGAGTCCGAGCTGGGCGCTCCCCTGGAGCAGGTGTTCGCGTCAGTCGAGGAAGCTCCCATTGCTGCCGCGTCCTTCGGCCAGGCACACCGGGCCCAGCTCCGGTCCCCTGATTCGGCGGACACCGGACTCTCCAGTGTGGTCCTGAAAGTCCAGCGGCCGGGCATCGACGCGATTATCGACATTGATCTGGCTGCTCTCCGTAAAGTGGGCGGCTGGCTCAGCCGTATTCGTCTGGTTTCCAGTCGGGCGGACGTTCCGGCACTGGTGGAGGAGTTCGCCCAGATCAGTCTGTTGGAGATCGATTACCAGCACGAGGCTGCGAACCTTGAGCGGTTTGGTGCCGACTTCGCCGAGGACGACAGGGTGACCGTCCCGGCGGTCGTGTAGGAGCGCAGTACGCGCCGTGTGCTGACTCTCGAAGATGTCACCGCGATCAAGGTCACCGACACGGCAGCCCTGGTGGCAGCGGGCATCGACCCCGCCAGGGTCGCTCCGGTGTTCGCCTCGGTCATGTTCGACCAGATGTTCACCAACGGCTACTTCCATGCGGATCCGCACCCGGGCAACATTTTCGTGACCCCGACCAGGCGCCCTTCAGCAGACGACCAATGGACCCTGACCTTCATCGACTTCGGGATGATGGGCGAGGTTCCGCTCAGCACCCGCAACGGACTTCGAAAACTCCTGATAGCTGCCGCCTCCCGCGACGGCAAGGGACTGGTGGCAGCCATCAGCGACGTTGGTGTGCTGGTGCCCTCGGCCGACACCACCGAGCTGGAACGGGCGATGACTCACCTCTTCTCCCGATTCGGCGGTCTGGGTTTCGCTGAACTTCGTGAGGTTGACCCGCGGGAGTTCCTCGATTTTGCTGTCGAGTTCGGCGACCTGGTTCGTTCCCTGCCGTTTCAGCTCCCCGAAAACTTCCTGCTGATTATCCGGGCGATGTCCCTGACCTCAGGAGTGGCCAGCTCACTGGATGCCCGGTTCAACCTGTGGGATTCGGTGGAACCGTATGCCGCGCAATTGCTCCGCGACGAGCGTGGCAACCTGGTGCAGGATGTGGCTCAGCAAGCGATTGACGCCGCCGGGGTGGCCCTGCGGCTGCCACGGCGTCTGGATAGCCTGGTCACCCGCATCGAGGATGGGGCGATAGCCGTTGCCACGCCACGCCTGGAGCGGCGGGTGGCCCAGCTCGACCGGTCGTTCAAACGGACCGCTTCGGCCCTGGTGTTCGGTGCGCTGCTGATCGCCGGTGCTCTGGTCCGGCCTGATGATCTGGTGCTGGGGAGCGTGCTGATGGTCTCGTCAGCGGTCCCCCTGGTCCATGGGCTGTGGGCGGGCCGCAGCGGATTGTAGGCGCGGAGGACAGCTGTTAACGAACGAGAGGCCCCCACCGTTGTGAACGGTGGGGGCCTCTCGTGTGGTCAGCGCAGACCTGGTTAGTGTGCGTGATCTCCGCGGCTGTACTCGAAGACCCAGCCAACAAGTGCTATCACTACCATGCCAAGGCTGATGTAGAGGATCCAAAAGCCGGCTGCCAGACCCAGGAAACCAGTCGCGGCGGACAGACCGAGCGCCAGGGGCCACCAGCTCCAGGGACTGAAGTGACCCTGTTCGCCGGAGCCCTCGTGGATCTCGGCGTCGAGCCTGTCCTCGGGCCGCATTCCAACCCGGCGGCCGGTGAAGCCCAGGTAGAACCCGATCATTCCTGCCAGACCACCAACGAGCAGAATGCCCAGGAAGCCCACGTATTCATCCCAGCCGGTGAGGTATCCGTAGACAACCCCAACGATGAGGAAGAAGGGCAAACCCCAAAAGAAGAGTCCGGTTTCAACCTTCATGGTTTAGGCGTCCTTCCGGTCGGCTGCGCCAAGAGCCTGGCCGACAGCCGAGCTAGGCGTGTGCTGCTGTTGCAGCTCAGGGTGGTGGAGGTCCAGGGCTGGTCGCTCTGAACGGATCCGGGGCAACGAGGTGAAGTTGTGGCGTGGTGGTGGGCACGAGGTAGCCCACTCGAGTGACGCACCAAAGCCCCACGGGTCATCGACCTCTACCTTCTTGCCGCTGCGCCAGGTGATGTACACATTCCAGAAGAACGGAATCAGTGAAGCACCAAGAACGAAGGACGCGATGGTGGAGAACTGGTTCATCGCAGTGAACCCGTCCTCAGGCAGGTAATCGGCGTACCGGCGAGGCATCCCGATGACGCCAAGCCAGTGCTGGATCAGGAAGGTGCCGTGGAAGCCGAGGAACAGCATCCAGAAGTGGATTTTCCCGAGCCGTTCGTTGAGCATCTTGCCGGTGAATTTTGGCCACCAGAAGTAGAAGCCGGCGAACATTGCGAACACCACGGTTCCGAAGACCACGTAGTGGAAGTGAGCCACCACGAAGTAGGTGTCAGAGACATGGAAGTCGAGCGGGGGTGAGGCGAGGATGATGCCCGTAAGTCCACCGAAGAGGAAGGTCACCAGGAAGCCGAGGCTCCACAGCATGGGCGTCTCGAAAGTGATCGAACCCCGCCACATGGTGCCGATCCAGTTGAAGAACTTCACGCCTGTCGGCACCGCGATCAGCATCGTCATGAAGGCGAAGAACGGCAGCAGGACCGCTCCGGTGACGTACATGTGGTGTGCCCAGACGGTCACTGACAAGGCAGCGATTGCGATCGTGGCGTAAACCAGGCCCTTGTAGCCGAAGATCGGTTTGCGGCTGAAGACCGGGAAGATCTCGGAAACGATGCCGAAGAACGGCAGCGCGATGATGTACACCTCGGGGTGACCGAAGAACCAGAACAGGTGCTGCCAGAGGATCGCTCCCCCGTTGTCCGGATCGAAGATGTGGGCACCAAATCGTCTGTCGGCTCCCAGGGCGAAGAGTGCGGCAGCCAGTGGTGGGAAAGCCATCAGCACGAGGATCGCGGTTACCAGCGTGTTCCAGGTGAAGATAGGCATCCGCCACATGGTCATGCCGGGGGCCCGCATGCAGATGATCGTGGTGATGAAGTTGACCGCGCCGAGGATGGTGCCGAACCCGGACAGGGCCAGACCAAAGACCCAGAGGTCACCACCAAGCCCCGGAGAGAACGTGGTGTTCGACAATGGGGCGTAGGCGAACCAGCCAAACGATGCGGCACCCTGTGGGGTGATGAAACCGGAGACGGCGATGGTGCTGCCGAACAGGAAGAACCAGAATGCCAGGGCGTTCAGGCGGGGGAACGCCACATCGGGCGCACCGATCTGGAGTGGCATGATGACGTTGGCGAACCCGGCGAACAGCGGGGTGGCGAACATCAGCAGCATGACGGTGCCGTGCATGGTGAAGAGCTGGTTGTACTGCTCCTTGGTCTGCAGGATCTGCATACCGGGTTCAAACAGTTCGGCGCGGATGACCAGCGCCATCACTCCTGCGAAGCAGAAGAAGATGAAGGAGGCAATCAGGTACATGTACCCGATGGTCTTGTGGTCGGTGGAAGTAATCCAGCTGACTACCACGCGCCCCTTGGACCTCGGCACTACCCGCGGTGCGACCAGGGTGCCGGTATCTTCAGCCGTGTATTCGTAGGTGGACATCAGCCGTTACTCCCTGCTGTTTCGGATTCGGAGTCCGGGTAGGCATTGCGATCGTATTCTTCCCCGAGCTGGCCGTCTTCAAGGGTGGCCATGTGCGCGTCGAACTCTTGCTGCGAAACAACCGCAACGTTGAAGAGCATCTCCGAGTGGTACTCCCCGCACAGTTCGGCGCACTTGCCGTCGAAGGTGCCTTCCCGGGTCGGGGTCAGGGTGATGTAGTTGGTGCGACCAGGAATCATGTCGCGCTTCTGCAGGAACGCCGGCACCCAGAAGGAGTGGATGACGTCGCGGGCATTGAGCTGTAGCTCGACCGTCTGGTTGACCGGCAGGTACAGGGTTGGAAGGGTCTCGGGAATGCCTTCCTCGCCGGTGAGGTTCGCCTGGACGCCGCTGAAGTACTTGTCCTCATTGACGTAGTTGAAGTCCCAGGACCACTGCTTGCCGCGGACGTCGACGATTACATCAGGGTTGTCGACGCGGGCGTCGATCGCCTGCTGGTCGCGGTCAGTGAAGTAGAAGAAGACCAGGACCATGAACAGGGGAATGGTCAAGTAGAACACTTCGAGTGGAAGGTTGTAGCTGACCTGGCGTGGGAATCCGGTCTCATTCCGGCGCCGGCGATAAGCAACGATGCACCAGATGATGAGGCCCCAGGTGATGATGCCGACTATCAGTGCGGCAATCCAGGAATTCACCCACAGATCGATGATTCGGCCGGTGTGGTTGGTGTTGTCGCGCTCGGCGGGCAACCAACCCCTTTGGACTTCAGCTGAACAGCCCGACAGAAACAACGCGCCAATCAGCATAATGCTGGAGATCTTGACGACCCTTGCGCGCCGGGTGCCGGTTCGGTGCTGCGAACTCACAGACGGCCCTTCCTTTTCTTACGTGTCTGCCACCCGTGGCGGCGTTACCCCGTGTGCGCAAAAAGCACACATTTAGTTTTACTACTTACTGTAGAGCTTACCTGTTACCGCCGCCATTGGATGACACAAAGACGGCCTGCCGTGGAACTTTTGGCAGGTCATCTGTGCGTTTGTTTGGGCAGCTGACACGTGCTAGTGGAATGAATCGCCGCACGCGCAGGAACCGCCAGCGTTGGGGTTGTCGATGGTGAAGCCCTGCTTGGAAATGGTGTCTTCGAAATCGATGGAGGCGCCTGCAAGGTAGGGAACGCTCATCTTGTCGACAATGACCTCGACGCCGTCGAAGTCCCTGACGGCGTCGCCGTCGAGGGTTCGTTCGTCGAAGTACAGCTGGTAGATCAAACCGGAGCAGCCGCCGGGCTGCACGGCGACGCGCAGGCGCAGGTCGGTGCGGCCCTCCTGTTCGAGGAGGCTGCGTACCTTGTCGGCAGCTACCTCAGATAGCGCCACCTCATGTGCGGCCAACGCGGCCTCGGTGGTCTCTGTGGTGGTTTCGCTGGTGGAAGTACTCATTACTGGTTTCTCCTCGCTGTGGACACGTGTCGCGGTTTTGCGTCCTACCCAATGGTACGTCGGCAGTCCCGTTCGGGACCAACCCCCGGCTTTTCACAACCCGTCGGCATTGATCCGGGACAGCATGAGGGCTTCGGCGAGGACTGCCTTCTGGAATTCGGCAAGGTGCAGCGATTCGTTGGCACTGTGTGCCCTGGAGTCCGGATCTTCCACCCCAGTGATCAGAATCTGCGCGGAGGGGTAGACCTCGGTGAGATCGGCGATGAACGGGATCGACCCGCCCATACCGGCTTCAACCGCCGGGACCCCCCACGATTCTTCGAGCGCCCAGAGTGCGGTCTTTGCTGCCGGTGCGGTGGTGTCGGCCGCGAAGGCGTTGCCGGTCTCCCCCGCGGTGAACGTGACCCTCGCACCAAAGGGGGCGTTGCGTTCCACATGGTCCCTCACCGCGGCCATGGCCGACGCCGGGTCCTGGCCGGGGGCGAGTCGCAGGCTGAACTTGGCTCGGGCCCGGGGAAGCAGGGTGTTGGATGAGAGCGCGACCGTTGGTGCGTCGATTCCGATGATGGAGAGTGCGGGTTTGGTCCAGAGCCGCGAAGCGATCGATCCGGTGCCGGCGAGACGAACGCCGTCGAGCACTGACGCATCGGCCCGGTAATCGGCCTCGGGGTAGTCGACCGTCGCGTCGTCACCGCCGGCCAGACCGGCGATCGCGACGTCGCCGGCGTCGTCATGGAAGGTAGCGATCAGACGGGACAGCAGGGTCGGCGCGTCAAGCACCGGTCCACCGAACATTCCCGAATGAACGGCATGTTCCAGGACCTGCACCTCGACGGTCCCGTCGACGAGACCACGCAGGCTCGTGGTCAGCGCCGGAACCCCGACCTTCCAGTTGCTGGAATCTGCCACCACTATGACGTCTGCCTGCAGCAGTTCCCGGTGGGTTTCGAGGAAGGTCCTGAAGGTCGGCGAGCCGGCCTCTTCCTCACCCTCGATGAACAAGGTGACGCCGACGCCGAAGTCCTCCCCCAGCACCTGGTCGAGTGCACGCAGTGCACCCAGGTGCGCCATGATGCCCGCCTTGTCATCGGCGGCTCCCCTGCCGTAGAGCCGGCCGTCGCGTTCGACGGCGGTAAACGGTTCGCTGTCCCACAGCTCCGGATCGGCGGGAGGCTGGACGTCGTGGTGGGCATAGAGCAGCACGGTCGGTTTGCCTGGGGCGGCGGGGCGACGCGCCACGACAGCGGGGCCGCCCGGCACCCCGTCAGTGCTGACCCGCAGCACCTGGACGTCGCTGATGCCTGCGGCGCCGATGAGCTCGGCGACAGCGGCGGCGCTGCGATCCAGTTGCGCCGGGTCGAAGGCTTCCCAGGCGATTCCCGGAATGGCCACCAGGCCGACGAGCTGACTGACCGTCTGGTCGAACCCGGCGGCTACTGCCGCCCGGAGTTCCTGTACTGAATAGTCGGTGCTGGACGAAGGCTGTTCGGGAGTCATGCTGTCGACCTTACACAGTGACCGGGACCACGGGTCCGATCAGGCCGGGTATCCTTGGAGGGTGTTTGGACGAAAAAAAGAGGCCCCTGAGGCCCCAGCAGACCAGTTACCCGCAGAGCGCCCAGTAGGCAAGGGAGCGCCGACGCCACGCCGTAGCTCGCAGGAGGCTGCGCGGAAACGGCCGTTGGTGCCTGACGACCGAAAGGCAGCCAGGGCCGCAAGCCGTGATGCGCAGCGGGCAGAGCGGCTCAAAACGCGCCAGGCCCTCGATACC
Source organism: Arthrobacter sp. Sr33 (assembly GCF_054511195.1). Taxonomy (NCBI): domain Bacteria; kingdom Bacillati; phylum Actinomycetota; class Actinomycetes; order Micrococcales; family Micrococcaceae; genus Arthrobacter; species Arthrobacter sp. Sr33. The sequence goes on from NZ_JBTNDD010000002.1 coordinate 278,088, forward strand.
GGCGATGAACGGTACCTACCGTTGCGCGACAAGGGCCCGGCCCGTCGTTACATCAGGGATTTCGTCGATGCCCGCTGGAACCTCGGAGAGTTCCTGATGGTTGCCGCCCTGGTGTTTGTGCTCCTGAGCTTTGTGCAGAACCTCCAGGTACAGGCGATCGTGTTGAACGCCTTCTGGATCCTGATCCTCGCCGTTGTGCTGGACTGTTTCCTGTTGCGGCGTTCACTCAAGTCGAAGCTGACCGCCAAGTTCGGCGAGCCTGCCCGCGGTGACCTCTGGTACGGAGTCACCCGTGGGCTGCAGCTCCGCCGGCTGCGGCTGCCCAAGCCGCTGGTGAAGCGCGGCCAGTACCCCGCCTGACTATCTCTAGAAAAATAACCCCGGGGCGCCCAGCGGCCCGGGGTTATTTTTTTCGGGGTTATTTTTGCGGGGTCACTGGTTCGGGGTCACTGCCGTGCCGCGAGCAGGGCTTCCAGGCGCCGGTTGATGTGCCGGGCCCAGAATGGTCCTTCGTAGAGGAACGCGGTGTAGCCCTGCACCAGGGTGGCGCCGGCATCGAGGCGTTCGAGGACGTCCTCCGCTGACTCGACCCCGCCCACCGACACGATCGCAAGGTTCTCACCGGCGGCGGCGCGGAGACGGCGAAGCACCTCGAGCGAACGCTGCTTCAGCGGCGCCCCGCTGAGGCCGCCGACTCCACACTTCATGACGGTCGCGTTGTCGGTCACCAGCCCCGACCGTGTGATGGTGGTGTTCGTCGCGATCACGCCGTCCAGTCCAAGGTCGACGGCGAGGGCCGCGACGTCGTCGATGTCCTGGTCCTCAAGATCGGGTGCAATCTTGACCAGGAGGGGAACCGGCCGCCCGGCGGCCTCATCGGCCGCTGCCCTGACGGCAGTAAGCAGGGGTCGGAGCGATTCGACGTTCTGCAGGAGGCGCAGGCCGGGCGTATTTGGTGAGCTGACGTTGACCACCAGATAGTCGGCGGCGGGCGCCAGCTCGCGGGTACTGACCAGGTAGTCCTCGACGGCGTCGCGGAGATTGACCGACTTCGTCTTCCCGATGTTGACCCCGATCATCGGCCGGTTGGCGACGTACCGCCGTTCGAGTTTGGTGCGTGCCGCCCTCAGCCGCGGGGCAACGGCCGCGGCGCCGTCGTTGTTGAAGCCCATCCGGTTGATCACTGCCCGGTCGGCGACCAGTCTGAACAGCCGCGGGGTCGGGTTGCCCGGTTGCGCCTGCCCGGTGATGGTGCCCACCTCGATGTGCCCGAATCCCAGGCTGGTGAGTGGGGTGATGCCGTGCCCTTCCTTGTCGAATCCGGCGGCCAGACCGAACGGGGAGGGGAAGGTGAGCCCGAAGGCTGAGGTCTGCAGGCCCGGGTGCGGTTTGGTCAGGTGCCGCAGTACCAGGCCGGCCGGCGTACGCTCGGCCACGCGAATCAGCCGGAAACCAATGCGATGGGCCTTTTCGGCGTCCATGCGGGCAAAGACCAGTTGAAAAAGGGCAGGGTAGATTCGCATGATCTAAAACTCCCACGCTGGGGCGGTCAACAACAACTTGCGTTGCACGCACCGACCAGCGAATCTGCTGGACCCGTGGTGAGACGGGCTACAGTTTTCGAATGGGGCTGACATGGAGACCGGATTATCTGGGCGACGGATTCACCGCCGCCGACCTCAAACTGGCTGCTGATGATGAGGGGCCCTGCGTCGCAACACTGGTGACCTACACGCCGCCAGTCACCGCTGAAACTCCCCCGACGCCGGAGACCTCCCCCGGCCTGCAGCACCTGGCCAACTGGTGGTCCCGCTTGACGGCTCGGCTGGCCCCCGTCCCGGAGGCCCCGAGCGTCGCCCCTCCCCCAGTCAGCGCCGTCCTGTACATCCACGGTTGGAGCGACTACTTCCTGCACCGTGGCCTGGCTGCCTTTTGTGCCGACCGCGGCGTTGAGTTCTATGCGCTGGATCTGAAAAAGTACGGGCGTAGTCTCCGTGACGGGCAAACCCCCGGCTATGTGGCGAACCTCGACGAGTATGACGAGGATATTGACGCTGCGCTGCAGGCGATTGAATCCCGGGTCAGGGCGCGCCACGGCGTGGGAACCGACGTGTTGATTCACCTGATGGCCCACTCGACGGGCGGGCTGATCGCTTCCCTGTGGGCCCACCGCAACCCTGGCAGGATCGAGAGCCTGATCCTGAACAGCCCCTGGCTCGATGTGCAGAGCAACCCGATCCTGCGTGGCGCAACCCAGGGCCTGTTGGACCCCATCATCCGGTTCAAGCCGAAAGTGAAGCTGATCTTGCCGGAGTTTGGCTTCTATTGGCGCAGCATCAGCAACGCCGCCGACGGCGAGTGGGAAATCCACCCACAGTGGCGACCCGAGTTCGGCTTCCCGATCCGGGCCGGCTGGGTTGCAGCAGTGTTGGCGGGCCACGCACAGGTGCGGAGGGGCCTGGCCATCGACGTGCCCGTCTTGGTTCTGGCCTCGGCCCGCTCGTCGGTCAGCCCGGTCTGGAATGACTCAATGCTGACCTCGGATAGTGTGCTTGATGTCACCCTGATGACCCAACGGGCGCTCCAGCTCGGCCCCACCGTCACCGTCTGCCGGTTTGAGGGCGCCCTGCACGATGTCCTGCTGTCCCGGGAACCTGTCCGCCGCGAGGTATACCGATCCCTGGATCGGTGGCTGCGCTGCCAGCAGCAGGCAGGCTGAACCTCTGGCCACTAAGGGGACGCTACCGGGTCACCACCGGGACGCTACCGGGTCGGCCGCGGCGACACTATTTGGTCGCTGGCGACGACTGATCCACGGCGCCCCCGAACCGTCGGTCCCGGCCCGCGTATTCGCCGATGGCTCGCCACAAAACCCGACGGTCGACGTCGGGCCACAGCACGTCCATGAACACCATCTCTGCGTAGGCGGACTGCCACAGCATGAAATTGGAGAACCGTTGCTCCCCGGACGTCCTCAGGAACAAATCCACGTCCGGGAGGTCGGGTTCATCAAGGTACTTTTGGATGGTTTTCTCGGACACGGCCGACGCACGCAGCCTACCGGCCTCCACTTGCTCGGCGATCGCTTTGGCGGCGTCGGCGATTTCGGCGCGGCCACCATAGTTGACGCACATTGTCAGGGTGCAGGTAGTGTTCCCCAGGGTCTGCTGTTCGGCTACTTCGAGTTCCTTGACCACCGACTGCCACAACCGTGGCCGCCTGCCCGACCAGCGAATCCGCACCCCCCACGCGTCGAGTTGATCACGTTGCCGGCGCAGCACATCCCGGCTGAACCCCATCAGGAAACGTACTTCCTCGGGCGACCGTTTCCAGTTCTCGGTGGAGAAGGCGTACACGGACACGTGCTTCACCCCAATCTCGATGGCGCCGGCCATCACATCGAGCAGCGCAGCCTCACCCGCCCGGTGCCCCTCTGTCCGGGGCAACCCGCGCTGGTTGGCCCATCGGCCGTTCCCGTCCATCACAATCGCCACGTGCTTTGGCACGAACTGCGCCGGGATAGCCGGTGCCACCTCGCCCGATGGATGGGGCCATGGCCGGACGGGGCGGGTACCTGGTCGGTCCTGGTTCACTGACGCTCCACTAGTTTGAGAGATTTGACGACGCGTTCGAGGTGCCACTGTAGATAGCTTGCCACCAATCCCGCCGCCTCCCTGCGGGATTGCGGACTGGAGGCATCCGCTGTTCCCCAGTTTCCGGACAGGAGGGCGGCGAGCAGTTCCATGGACTCCGGCGCTGGCGATGCCGCACCGGGTGGCCGGCAGTCGGGGCAGACCCCGCCACCGAGCGGTGCCGAGAACGCGGTATGAGGGCCGGGCCTGCCGCAACGGGCGCAGTCGGTGAAGCTCGGCGCCCACCCCGCGGTGGCAAGAGCCCGCAACAGGTAGGAGTCGAGGATCAGCTCCGGCGCGTGCAGTCCCCTGCTCAGAGCGGACAGGGCCCCCACGATCAGGTTGTACTGCGCACCGGAGGACTCGCCGTCGGCGTCGGTCAGCCGCTCGGCGGTCTCAGCGATCGCCGCAGCGGCGGTGTACCGTCCGTAGTCGGCAGCGATCCCATGCCCGTAGGCTCCCTTGGTCTGCGCCTGCGTGACGACGTCGAGGTTGCGGCCAGCCACCAGCTGCAGATCGACCGTCATATAGGGTTCCAGCCGGGACCCGAACTTGCTGCTGGTCCGTCGCACGCCTTTGGCTACCGCCCGGACCTGCCCATGGTCGCGGGTCAGGAAGACAATAATCCGGTCGGCTTCGCCCAGCTTGTAGGTGCGCAGCACCACGCCTTCGGCGCGGTAGGTGCGGGAGGCGAAGGACGAAGACACAGACCTATTTTCGCACCCCTTGGGCCGCTCGTGTGCATCCGTCGGCGGTGAGCCCCACCCGATGGATGCACACGCGGCGCCACGTGGCTGCTGCAGCTAGCTGGGCTGCTGCTGGTCGCGGATCGCCCGGTTTACGGCAGAAATGACCGCCTTCAGTGCGGCCATGGTGGTGTTGGCATCGATGCCGATACCCCACAGCACGCGTTCCCCGATGGTGCACTCGACATAGGCTGCGGCGCGGGCGTTGCCGCCAGCGGACAGTGCGTGCTCGGTGTAATCGAGCACGCGCACATCCACCCCGTCTTCGCCGAGAATGGCGAGCAGCGCAGCGATCGGGCCGTTCGCCTGGGAGGAGCGTCGCTGCTGGACGCCGTTCACGAGCAGGGAGGCGGTCAGTTTGAAGGAGTCGTCCTCAGCAGTCGCGGTGTTGACGCTGGTGAGTGCGTAGTGGCCCCAGGTGCCCGCTCCTGCGGCGCGACTCGGCAGGTACTCGTCCTGGAACACCTTCCAGAGTTCGGCTCCGCTGATTTCCCCACCGACGGTATCCGTGCGGCGCTGGATGACCCCCGAGAACTCGATCTGCGCGCGGCGGGGCAAATCGAGGCTGTGCTCGTTTTTCAGCAGGTACGCCACGCCACCCTTGCCGGACTGCGAGTTCACCCGGATCACTGCCTCATAGCTGCGCCCGATGTCCTTCGGATCGATGGGCAGGTAGGGGACCGCCCAGGGGATGTCCTGGACTGTTGTTCCAGCCTCGGCGGCGTCGCTCTCCATTCGCTCGAAGCCCTTCTTGATCGCATCCTGGTGTGAGCCGGAGAAGGCTGTGAACACCAGGTCGCCGCCATAGGGTGAGCGTTCGGGGACGGGGAGCTGGTTGCAGTATTCCGCGGTCCGCCTGATGTGATCGATGTCGGAGAAGTCGATCATCGGGTCGATGCCCTGCCCGTAAAGGTTCATGCCGAGGGTGACCAGGTCTACGTTTCCGGTGCGTTCACCATTGCCGAACAGGCATCCCTCGATCCGATCAGCCCCCGCCAGGTAGCCGAGCTCCGCCGCTGCTACCCCGGTGCCACGATCGTTGTGGGGGTGGAGCGACAGGATGATGTTTTCACGGTTGTCCAGGTTCCGGCACATCCACTCGATGGAGTCAGCGTAGACGTTGGGGGTGGCCATTTCGACGGTTGCCGGGAGGTTCAGAATCATCTGGCGGTCGGAACTCGCCTCAAGCACAGCCGCGACCTCGTTGCTGATTCGTGCGGCGAATTCCAGTTCGGTGCCGGTGAAGGACTCGGGAGAGTACTCGTAGGTGACCTCGGTGTTCCGCAGGGTCTCCTCGAACTTCTTACACAGCCGCGCTCCGGTCAGTGCGATGTCGATGATGCCGTCCATGTCCTGGTTGAACACCACCCGGCGCTGCAGCACCGACGTCGAGTTGTAGAGGTGGACGATGGCCCGGTCTGCGCCCTCGATCGACTGGTAGGTGCGCTCGATCAGGTGTTCCCTGGCCTGGGTGAGGACCTGGATGGTGACATCGTCGGGAATCCGGTCCGTTTCGATCAGCTGGCGGACGAAATCAAAATCGGTCTGTGATGCCGACGGGAATCCGACCTCAATTTCCTTGTAACCCATCTGAACGAGCAGGTCGAACATCTTGTGCTTGCGTTCGGGGCTCATCGGGTCGATGAGGGCCTGATTGCCGTCCCTCAGGTCAACGGCGCACCAGCGTGGCGCCTGGGTGATGACCTTGTCGGGCCAGGTGCGATCGGGCAGCTGAACCGAGATCTGATCCTGGAAGGGCGTGTATTTATGGAACGGCATTCCGGAGGATTTTTGTGCGTTGCGCATGGGGTGTGGCCTGTTCTGTGGAGGTTCGCGGGGCAGACTCTTCAGCAGTCCATGTGTCGGGACTAAAACCAGATATCTGGGCTGGGGCCGGGCATTGCAGACTCCGCAGCGGGGAATCGGCCTTGACCGTGTCGTGTTGACTACCTGGTCGTGATGGCCCCGCCGCGGCAGCTAAGAAGGAGCAGTTCTGCGCGCACAAGCCAACCCTAGCACGGAGCATAGGATGGGCTTCGGACTGATTCGACTCACACCAGTTAGGAAAACCCATGGCATTGGCAGGGACCACAGAGGCGGCAACAGGCACCGACGCGAGGGTGCAGGACGACCTGTTCCGGCACGTCAACGGGACCTGGCTGAACTCCACGGAGATTCCTTCGGACCGGCCCCTCGAAGGAGCATTCACACAGCTGCGGGATGCCGCTGAACTGGCCGTGCGGCAGATCATCGAGGATGCCGCGGCCACAGCTGATCCGGCCGGCGACAACTTCAGGATCAAGGCTCTCTACAGTTCATTCATGGCTGAGGAGCGGATCGAGCAGCTGGGTGTCGCACCGGTGCTTCCGCTCCTCGATCGGATCAACGCCGTAACGTCGACCGCGGAACTGGTCGCTTTGGACGGTGAGCTCACGCGGTCCGGAATTGCCGGCCTTGCGCTGCCCTATGTCAGTAACGACGCCGGGAACCCCGAGCGCTACCTGCTGCACCTGCACCAGTCCGGCCTCGGAATGCCCGACGAATCGTATTATCGGGAAGAAAAATTCAGTCAGACCCGAGACGAGTACCTGACCCTGCTCGTCGCCCTGCTCACCGCGGCGGGTGACCCCGAGGCCCAGACTCGCGCGGAGGCAGTCGTCGAACTGGAGACCCGGCTCGCGTCCTCCCACATGGATGCCGTCACCCGCCGCGATCCGCAGGCCACCTACAACCTGCTGACCGGCGACGCACTGGCCGAACTCGCCCCCTTCAGCAGCTCCTGGCTGGAGCAGCTCACCCGGGGGCGTGAGGGAACCGACGAAGTGGTCATCAATCAGCCGGAATATCTGGCAGCTGTGGACCAGCTGCTGGCGGCCGAGGATCTGAGTGTCTGGAAGAGCTGGCTGACCACTCGGGTGCTGCTGCACGCGGCAGGCTATCTCAGCAGTTCCTTCGTGGACCCGGCTTTCGCCTTCTACGGCACCCACCTCAGTGGCACACCCGAGATCAAGGACCGCTGGAAGCGTGGGGTGGCGCTGGTTGAGGGTGCTGTCGGCGAAGCTGTGGGGCGGGAGTACGTCGCGAGGCATTTCCCACCCACCCACAAGGCCATCATGCTCGACCTGGTCGAAAACCTTCTCGCCGCGTACCGGGTAAGCATTACCTCGCTCGACTGGATGACCGACGAGACGAAGACCCGTGCCCTCGCCAAACTGGACCGGTTCCACACCAAGATCGGTTTCCCGGACCAATGGATCGACTATTCGTCACTGGAGATTGTCGACGGCGACACCTACGGCAACGTTCGCCGCTCCACCGCATTCGAACTGGACCGCCAACTCTCCCGACTGGGTGGTCCGATCGACCGGGGTAACTGGCTGATGACCCCGCAGACCGTGAACGCCTACTACATGCCGACGATGAACGAGATTGTGTTCCCGGCTGCGATCCTGCAGCCACCGTTCTTCGACGTCGACGCCGACCCGGCAGTGAACTACGGGGCAATCGGGGCGGTGATCGGTCACGAGATCGGTCACGGCTTCGACGATAAGGGCTCCCAGTACGACGGCAGCGGGCGCCTCGAAAACTGGTGGAGCGACCAGGACCGTGCTGCCTTCGACTCGCTCACCCAGCGGTTGGTGGACCAGTATGATGCGCTCTGCCCTGCTGAGGCGCCAGGAAGCTCAGTCAACGGCAGCCTCACGCTGGGCGAGAACATCGGGGATCTGGGCGGTCTGTCGATCGGCTACCGCGCCTATCTGCTGAGCCTGGACGGCGCCGAGCCGCCAATCGTGGCTGGACTGACCGGGGCCCAGCGCTTCTTCTTCTCCTGGGCCAGCTGCTGGCGGCAGAAGATCCGCGCCGAGGAAGCGCTCCGCCGCCTGACCATTGACCCCCACTCCCCCAACGAGTTCCGCTGCAACCAGGTAGTGCGGAACCTTGACCAGTTCCATGACGCCTTCTCGGTCGCGGACACCGATGACCTGTGGTTGGACCCGGCTGAGCGGGTCCGGATCTGGTAGCCGCTTTCGGGTGCTCTAGGACTGGCAGGTCACCTGATCGGCGGTCTGGCCCGTCAGGGTTGGCGGGAGCCCGTCGGTGTCGACGGTCGAGCCGGCGGTGAAATCGGTACCAACGCTCAACGCCAGACCCACGGTGGCCGGGCTGGACAGGACCTGCACCTCAGCGAGTCCGAACAGTTCGGCCACTGCCGCGCCGATTGCCTCATAACCCGATCCGACGAAGAGCTGGGTTGCCGGAGTTGCCACGTCCTCGGTGACAACTGCCTGGGTGTAGCCCTCCTCCACGAGAAGGTCCTGGATCTCCTCACCCCGATCGGTCTTTCCCGAGGAGTCGATGATGGTGAACGGAACGGCTGCCGGATCGAAGTCGAGGACCGGCTCGTCGGTCGGCTCGGCGTCGGGCGAGGCGGAAGCATCGGTGGTTCCCGACGGGTCTGACTCCGACGGCTCCGGCTCGGGTTCGCCGACGATGCTGCGATCGGCGACCAGCGCCTCGAACAGTTCCTCGGCTGGTTCCGCATCGGGGATCAGCCGGTTCAGGTCAGGCTCGTAGGGCAGCACGGGCATTGTGACGAAGGCTACCTTGGCAAGGTCAACGTCCTTGAGCCGGTCGGCCAACCGCAGCAGATCGGGAATCTGGCTCAGGCCGTCGTCGACCGTCAGGTTCTTAGTGATGGTCTCGGCGATCGCGTACATCCGGGGCAGGTTGGTGAGGGTGCCCTCGTCCTGGATTTTGCGCGCCATCGACGCCATAAACGACTGTTGTGCGCGGATTCTGCCTTCATCCCCACCGTCGCCAAAAGCATGCCGGGTCCGCAGGAAGGCCAGGGCCTGTTCGCCCTCCACCTCGGAGGTGCCGGCGGGAAGGCTCAGCCCGGAGTAGGTATCCTCAACCGCGTTGTTGACACAGACCTCGACCCCACCCAGGGTCGACGAGAGTTCCTTCACCGCGTTGAAATCCGCCATCATAAAGTGGTCGATTTTCAGCCCGGTGAGCTCGTTGATTGCCGCCACCGTGCACCCCGGCCCACCGTTGCCGAGCGCGCCGTTGAGCATCGCGAGGTCCTGCGGGGGGGTCATTGTCCCGGTCTCCGGGTCCAGACAGGCAGGCAGCGGGACCAGCAGGTCGCGGGGGAAACTGACCATTGTGACATTCTCGCGGTCGGCCGAGAGGTGCATCAGCATCATCACGTCGGAGTTGCCGGTTTCGGTGGTGAATTCGGCTCCGCCGTAGGCAGCGTTTTCGGCGCCCTCACGGGTGTCGGTTCCGAGAATGAGAATCTGGACCGGGTCCCGGTCAAGATTGGCCTTGTCGGTCTCGTTCTGGTCCGTCGAGAGGTTCAGCGGCTGGGTTGCCACATTGCCCTGCAGCCGGAGAAGCTGCACTGAAGCGAACCCGACTCCAGCAACGAGGACGGTTGCCAGGGCGATAGCGATAATCTTCAGGACCCGCGGTGGTGCCTGGTGGCCCAGGTGGCGTCCCACGGGGGCTCCCGCCGAATCCTCAGCGTTCTGGCCAGCATCGGCGCGTCGACGACTCATGCGTTGCAGCCCTTTCGAAGAATTCGGTCGGTAGTCGCTGGCGTGCGTGCCAGCTGAGCAAACAGCTCCCAGCCACTAAAAACAACGTGTGTTGCAGCCGGGTAGTGCCCGGTCAGAAGCCCAGGCGCACCAGCTGCTTGGGATCGCGCTGCCAATCCTTGGCAATTTTGACGTGCAAGTCAAGGTAGATCCGGGTGCCCAGCAAAGCTTCGATGCTCTGGCGCGCGTTGGTGCCAACCTCGCGGAGACGCGCGCCGCCCTTCCCGATGATGATCGCCTTCTGGGAGGAACGTTCGACGAACAGGTTCACCCTGACGTCGAGGAGCTGATTGTCGGCGCTGCGACCCTCCCGCGGAACGATTTCGTCCACCACCACGGCGAGCGAATGCGGCATTTCGTCGCGGACACCCTCCAGGGCGGCCTCTCGCACCAGTTCAGCAACCATCACGGCTTCCGGCTCGTCGGTGAGCGCGCCGTCAGGGTACAGGGCTGGTGATTCCGGCATATGCGAAACGAAAACGTCGCCGACCGTTTCGATCTGGAACCCGTCTGCAGCGGACACGGGAACGACATCGGCCCAGCCTTGTTCCCCCAATACTTCCTCGCCGAGGGCGACGACGGCCATCAGCTGGCGGGTCAAGGCCGCCCGGTCCACCAGGTCGGTTTTGGTGACGACGGCGATCAGTGGTTTCCGCTGCAACCGGGAGAGCTGCGAGGTGATGAACTTGTCACCGGGGCCGATTGGCTCGTTGGCCGGGATGCAAAACCCGATGGCATCCACTTCGGCCAGGGTGTCCGCGACGAGGTCGTTCAACCGCTGGCCCAGCAGGGTGCGGGGACGGTGCAGGCCTGGCGTGTCGACGAGGATCAGCTGGGAGTTCTCGCGGTGCACGATTCCCCTGATGGTGTGACGGGTGGTCTGGGGTTTGGACGAGGTGATTGCCACCTTCTGTCCCACCAGCGCGTTCGTCAACGTCGATTTGCCTGCGTTGGGCCGGCCGACCAGGGAAACAAACCCGGCCCGGTGCTTCTGTTCGCTCATGATATTCCGCCGTGTCCTTGAAGTTGTGCGGGATTCCGGTCCCGGCCGTCGTCGTCGAATGCTGGTTCCCGTTTCCACACAATAAGGTGCGAGACCCGGTTGCGGCGCCCCTCGACACGTTCGGCGCGGAGGCCGATACTGCCGACAGTTACCTCGCTGCCCACGATCGGGACCCGGCCCAGTGTCTTGGCGAGCAGTCCACCAACGGTGTCCACCTCGTCGTCTTCCAGGTCCACGTTGAAGACTTCGCCCAGGTCATCAATTCCCATCCGTGAGCTGATCCGGTATTCGCCGTTGCCCAGTTGTTCAAGTTCCGGCACCTCCGAGTCATACTCATCGACAATCTCCCCAACGATTTCCTCAATGAGGTCCTCAAGCGTGACCAGCCCTGCCGTTCCACCGTACTCGTCGATGACGATGGCGACGTGGGTCGATTCCCGCTGCAACTCCTGCAGGAAATCGCTGACCGGCTTGGACTCGGGGACGTAGCGCACTCCCCGGCAGATACCGTCGACCAGGTCCTCGTCGCGACCGTCGGGCCCATGCAGTTGGGCCACGACATCCTTGAGGTAGAGGATCCCGATGATGTCGTCAGCACTGTCGCCAATCACCGGGATCCGCGAATAGCCGGAGCGGAGGAAAAGGGACATCGCCTGTTTCAGGGTGGACCCGGTTTCGATGGGAACCATGTCGGTGCGGGGCACCATCACTGCCCGCACCTTGGTGTCACCCAGTTCGAAGACTGAGTGAATCAGTTCCGCTTCGCTGTCCTCGATCATTTCGGCGTCGTTGGCACGGGAGAGCAGTTCGCGGAATTCCTCTTCAGTGAAGAAGGCCGCCTCGGCCCGGGCCGCACCCGGGGTAATGGCACTTCCGAGCGCAACCAGCCACCGCGGGATCGGTCCGAGGATCCCGCACAGGAATCTCACCAGGCCCGCGGTCGCTGGAACCACTTTGCTCGCGTGGGTCCGGCCGAGCTGGCGCGGTGAAACGCCAACGAGCACGAATCCGACGGCGGCCATGGTGGCGGTCGCGAGCAGACCGGCAATCCAGACGTTGTTGAGCAGGTCGTGGAAGAGGATTGCGACCGCCACAGCGGCTGCCATCTCGAACCACACCCGCCAGAACCTGAGGGCATGCATATGGGCGATCGGTGAGGCGAGGATACGCTGCAGTGACCGGCCAGATTTGCCGGCCAGAAGTTCTTCGCCTTCCTGGCGGGGCAGGTAACTAAAGGCGGCCTCGGCTGCGGTTACCAACGCTGCGACCAGAACAAACCCCAAGGCCATGAAGGCCAGCAGCCAAATGATCAACTGATTGTCTCCTCGGGCGCTTTTCCGCCCAGATAATCGGCCAGCAGACGGCGTTGCAGACCGAACATTTCAGCCTCGTCCTCGGGTTCGGCGTGGTCGTATCCGAGGAGGTGCAACAGTCCGTGGGTGGTCAGCAGCAGCAGCTCTTCCTGGGTTGAGTGCCCTGCCTTCTCGGCCTGGGTCTGCGCCACCTCGGGGCAGAGGACAACATCACCGAGCACTCCCGCTGGTGTGAGCCGCCCCGCCGTGCCTGGTCGTAGCTCGTCCATGGGGAAGGACAGGACGTCGGTGGGACCCGGTTCGTCCATCCATTCGATATGCAGTTTCTCCATTGCGGTGGTGTCGACCAGGATGATCGAGAGCTCAGCTTCCGGGTGCACGAAGAGACTGTCGAGCAGGAACCGGCCCAGGCGGATCAGGTTTTCCTCGTCCGCCGCTATCCCCGACTCGTTGTTGACCTCGATGCTCATGGTTTGCCTCCAGCCGGTTTGGCCCCGGCATGACCGCGCGGGCCACGGTGATCCCGGGCAGCTGAGGCCCGCTGGTTCTCGTCCCAGACACTGTAGGCCGTGACGATGTCGCCCACCAGCCGGTGCCTGACGACGTCGGAGGCGTCGAGGGTGCGGAAGCTGACGTCCTGCACACCCTGAAGTATTTCACTGACCACCCGTAGCCCTGAGTTGGTCCCGCCGGGCAGGTCCACCTGAGTGACGTCGCCGGTGACCACCATCTTCGAACCGAACCCCAGGCGGGTGAGGAACATCTTCATCTGCTCGGGGGTGGTGTTTTGGGCCTCGTCCAGGATGATGAACGCATCGTTGAGGGTACGGCCCCGCATGTAGGCGAGAGGTGCCACCTCGATGGTGCCGGCCGCCATCAGTCGAGGGATGCTGTCCGGGTCCATCATGTCGTGCAGCGCATCGTAGAGCGGACGCAGGTACGGGTCGATCTTGTCGCTGAGGGTGCCGGGCAGGAATCCGAGCCGCTCCCCCGCTTCGACGGCCGGGCGGGTGAGGATGATCCGGTTGACTTCCTTATGCTGCAGCGCCTGAACAGCTTTGGCCATGGCGAGGTAGGTTTTCCCGGTGCCCGCAGGGCCGATGCCAAACACCACCGTGTGCCGGTCAATCGCCTCGACGTAGTCCCGCTGGTTCAGGGTCTTTGGCCTGATAGTCCTGCCACGGGAGGAGAGGATGTTCATGGTGAGGACATCGGAGGGACTACTCACCGACTGATCCTTCAACATGGACACCAGCTGTTTGAGAACCTGGGGGTTGACGGTGGTGTTGTTGGCTGCGAGGGTGCGGATCTCGGAGATCAGACGTTCGGTGCGCGCGACGTCGACGGCTGGGCCCGTGATCGACAGCTCATTACCCCGGACGTGAAGATTGACCCCCACGAAAGTGCTCTCGATCAGCCTGAGCGCCTCATCGTTGGTTCCAAGCGCTTGAACCATTTGTTCCGTCGAATCGAAGTGGACCACCTTCGTGTCCAAGCCCACTGCGCTGATGCCAACTGAAGAATCGGTCATATAATCGGCCCTCGCGGCCTTCCATCTCTCCTTGAATCGGTTGGTGACGGCATACCGCCCCTTGACTAATCTTACGTTACGTCCCTGCCCGGCGGCCGTCCCCGGCCGCCGGATTCCGCCGTCGACGGAACCGGAGGTTTTGCGGCGTCTCCGCGCGCCCAGGAAGCAGATGATCTCATCTGGGCAACGGCCCGGTTTCAATCCTGTCTCAGTCCGGCGACGACTTGGCTAAACCCCGTTCGGGGCCTGTTGCCATATGCGAAGCTGGAAACGTTGCTTTGAGTGCATTACTCGGCGGCGCACCAATCCGGCCGAGTGGTACAGCGAAAGGACAGGACGCGAATGGAGTGGTCCTTTCAACGCGATGCTGCCCGGCGCCGGCCTGGACGCGCTCTCTCGGTCACCGCGCTAATCGTCCTCGCTGGTCTGGGCCTGGGTGGCTGCACACCGGTCCCCGGCGATGATGCGACGGCCTCGCTTTCTGGACAACCAAACACGTCAGCTGGCCCAGCGTCGGCAGAGCACTCCGCAGTGACGGAATCCGCTACCCTGCGCAACCTGCTCCCCGTCTACTGGATGGGAGACAGCGACGGAAGCATCCAGCTTTACCGGGAGTTCCTGGACGGCGGGAACGGTGGTGACCCAATCGCGGCGGCGGTCCAGGCGATGACCGCCAACTCACCAATCGATCCCGACTACTTTGGGTCGTGGTTCCCCGCCGAGTCTGTCAGCGCATCAATCTCCCCCGACAACGTTATTACGGTCGATATCTCGGCCGAGGCCTTCGATGCGCAGCTCGACCAGGGTGCCGCCTATCGTGCCATCCAGCAGCTCGTATACACAGCCACAGCGGCGGCGGCCAACGCGGGCCTGGTCTCGGGCGGTGACCCCAGCCGCGTCGTCGTCCTGGTGGACGGAGCGGCGGGGTTCAACGCTTTCGGCCACATCGAACTCGGTGGCCCGTTGCAGCGTGACTCGGCGTTGATGGCTCCGATCTGGATCATCGAACCCCAGCATGGGGCGGTCCGCGACCAGCCTACGATCACCGTGTCAGGCAGCGGAATGACGGAGAACGCGGTCCTGCACTGGCGGATCGACGAGGTGGTCGGCGATGAGCTGGAATCGTACCGCACCGGAACGGTGGGACTGGACGCCAGCGCCAGTTCCCCCGGACTCTTCGAGTTCACGATCGCCCTGGTGCCCGGTGAATACGAGATCAGCGTCTTCGACCGTCCGCAGGGCGTCCAGGAGAACCGTGAACTCGATACCGACACCAAGCGCGTCACGGTGCAGTAGGCAGCTGAGCCTCCTGCTTTCCTACCCGGGGCTTGCTAATCCCGGGTGAGCACGGGACCTTATTCCCGGGTGAGCACGGAACCGAACCGGCTACCAGCGGCCCAGCAGTTGGCTCAGGACCGCGAGGGCGGCGGGTCCGGCGGTGGAGGAGCGCAGCACCTGGCCGCCGAGCCTGGCCGGATGCGCACCGTTCGACACGAACAGCTCCAGCTCCTGCCCGCTGATGCCCCCCTCGGGGCCGACCACCACTGCAATGCTGGTGGGCGGGGTGTCGGCCTGTGGCCCAACCAGTGCCCCAACCCCAGTTTCAGCGTCCTCGTGGAGGATCAGGGCGAGGTCCACGCCGGCAAGCCAGGCTGCCAGAGACCCGCTGTCGTGCAATGGCAGCACCTCGGGGAGGGTTGCACGCCGTGATTGTTTGGCGGCTCCCCACACCGTGGATTCCCATTTTCGCTGCCCTTTGAGCGCCTTGTCGGCACGCCAACGGACAATACTTCGATCCGCCTGCCAGGGAATCACCGCATCGACGCCGAGTTCAGTGGCGGCCTCGACCGCCAGTTCATCCCGGTCCCCCTTGGCCAGTGCCTGCACCAGGATGAGACGGCAGGCGGGGGCCGGCTCGTCAATCACTGTTCGCACCTCGAGGGTGACTTCCTGCCCGGCGCTGGCCGTGACCACGCCGACGATTCTGCGCCCGCGGCCGTCGGCGACGTCAATCGTCTCGCCGGCTGCCAGCCGTTTCACGGTCGCCGCGTGCCGGGCCTCGGCCCCGGTGAGGGTGAAACTGGCTCCGGGGAAGACAGCAGCCAGCGCCTCAGGGTCTCCGAAGTAGAGTGCGTTGCTCACCCCTAGAGATTACCCAACCGCTCCCGCAACTTCGCGAACACCCCTGAACCGCTGCTGGCCAGCTGACCCTCGACAAATTCCTCGCCGCGGAGTTCGGCAAGTTTGCGCAGCAGCTCTTCCTGCGCCTGGTCAACGTTGCGCGGAGTCTCGACGTTCAGGTGCACCTTGAGGTCACCACGCCCGTACCCGCGGAGGTGGGTGACGCCAAGTCCGCGAAGAGTCACGATCTCGCCCGACTGCGTGCCTGCTTTGATCCCCAGTTCCTGGTCGCCGTCGAAGGAGGCGAGGTTCACGGTGGTGCCCAGGGCGGCGGCGGTCATCGGCACACTGAGGGTGACGTGGAGGTCATCACCCTCACGGAGGAAGGAGGGATCCGGGTTAACCCGGATCTCCACATAGAGGTCGCCCTGCGGTCCGCCGGCCATACCGGCCTCGCCCTGGCCCCCCAGTTGAATGCGGGTGCCGGTCGACACGCCTGCGGGCACCTTGATGGTGAGGCTCCGACGGCTACGCACCCGACCGTCGCCGTTACATTCGTTACAGGGGTTCGGGATGACTGTGCCATACCCCTGGCAGGTGCCACACGTGGCACTGGTCATGACCTGGCCCAGGATGGACCGCACCGCACGCTGCACCTGACCCGACCCGCCGCAAATGTCGCAGGTTCGGGGGGAAGTGCCGGGCTGGCAGCAGGACCCGTCGCAGGTGGGACACACTGCTGCGGTATCGACGTCGATCTTTTTGTTGATCCCGAAGACGGCGTCGACCAGGTCGATCCGCACGGCGATCAGGGCGTCCTGGCCGCGACGGGTGCGCGACGGCGGGCCGCTGGCACCACCGCCACCGAAGAATGTTTCGAAGATGTCCTGGAAGGCGAAGCTCGGCCCGGCGTGTCCTCCGCCGAATCCGTTGTCGGTCCCGTTCTCGTTGCCGGTCGTGTCATACACGCGCCGTTTCTGCGGGTCCGAGAGCACCTCGTAGGCACGGGTGACCAATTTGAACTCTTCAGAGGCATCCGGCCCGGAGTTGACGTCCGGGTGCAGCTTTCGCGCGAGCTTGCGGTAGGCCTTCTTGATTTCCTCGCCGCTCGCATCGCGGTTCACACCGAGGACTTCATAGTGATTACTCACTCCTGCACTTCACTTCCTATGTCACTGACCGGTGCAGGGCTTGGTGCCCTGCCGGTATGGGGTCGACTGTTTCTACAACAAGTTCGCTGATGCGGTTACCTCAGGATTAGTCCGTCAGGATCCGCGATAGGTACCGGGCTACCGCCCGCACCGCCGACATCGACGTCGGGTAGTCCATTCGGGTTGGCCCAAGCACTCCTACCTTGGCCAACGAGTCGGGACCGTATCCGGTGGCAATCACCGAGGCTTCAGCGAGGCCGCCGTGCGGGTTCTCCCGGCCGATCCGCACCGAGACGCCAAACGCATCCTGCTTCATTTCGGAAAGCAGGCGAAGCATTACTACCTGCTCCTCCAGGGCCTCGAGCACCGGCCCGATGCTCAGAGGAAAGTCTACGGTGGATCGGGCCAGGTTGGCTGTACCAGCCATCACAATCCGGTCATCCCGGTTGATACCTGCCAACTGTTCGAGCGCCCGCGCCAGCACGGTGCCCGCCCTGCGTTGCTGGAACGACAAGGCTCCCACGGCGAGTGCGAGTTCCTGCGGAAGGGACGCCAGCTTGGTGCCGGCGACGGAACCGAGGAAGTGCTGCCGAAGCTCGGCGAGGGATGATTCGGGCACCGGTTCGGGCAGCGGGACAACCCGCTGCTGGACTGTTCCGTTGGTCGCTATGAGCACCACCAGTACCTGGTTGGGCGCCAGTAGGACGAACTCCAGGTGCCGGACGGCTGCGCTACCCAGATGTGGGTATTGGACCACCGCCACCTGATTGGTCAGGTGGGAGAGCAGCCGCACTGTCCGGTCCATGACGTCGTCGAGATCCTCTGCCTCCTCCAGGAGCGCCTGAATGGCGCGCTTTTCGGCAGCAGACAGAGGCTTGACCTCGGAAATCTGGTCGACAAACAGTCGGTAGCCCTTGTCGGTGGGGATGCGACCCGAGCTGGTGTGGGGCGCAGTGATCAGCCCCTCTTCCTCCAGGACAGCCATATCATTACGGATGGTGGCCGATGATACCCCCAGCTGATGCCGCTCCACGAGTGCTTTGGAGCCCACAGGCTCGCGGGAATGCACATAGTCCTCGACGATGGCACGCAACACTTCAAGTCTGCGTGGTTCGCTCACTTTTCACCTCCGCACACGTTTACTGTCTCTTCCGGCAGATCTGGCACTCGACACGCCCAAGTGCCAAGTCTAGTACGTTCGAAGGGATTGTTAGCATTGAAAATCCCTGGCCGGACCGTCCAGCGGCGAGTCGGGAAGTGAGCAACAATTTTGTCCAGTTATGAATGGGGCGCCCAGGACATCTCAGCCCCCCGCCAGGTTTCCCTGCCAAAGGTTCCGGTCAGCCGGGGCCTGGTTCTGGAGGATGTGCGGAGCGGTTACGTTGGCGCAGTGGTCCGGGTGGAGAAATCTGGTGGCATGCACGTCATGGTGCTCGAGGACCGGCGCGGCAGACTCAAGACTTTCCCGCTCGGGTTCGGATTCCACGTCGACGGCGGGCCCGTTGAGGTGGTGGCACCCGCGCTGGCACCACCAGCGCCAGCCCGCAAGGTGACGGCGTCGGGATCGGTCAAAGTGGAGGGCGCCCGCGCGAGGACCGCCCGGGCCAGCAGGATCTGGGTGGAGGGACAGCACGATGCTGAGCTGATCGAAAAAGTGTGGGGCGACGATCTGCGTCTTGAGGGGATCGTCGTCGAGCCGCTGCACGGCGTTGACGACCTTGCCGGGATGATCCGCACCTTTAGTCCTGGACCGAACCGCCGGCTCGGTATCCTCGTCGACCATCTGGTAGCGGGGTCGAAGGAACAGCGCATCGCCCAGGAAGCCATGAAGGTTCCGGGAGCCGCCGCCAACGTCCTGGTGGTGGGACACCCGTATGTCGATGTGTGGCAGGCAATCAAGCCGGCGGCCGTCGGGCTCACCGCGTGGCCGGTGGTACCACGGGGCCAGGACTGGAAGACCGGAATACTCGCCGGTCTCGGCTGGCCGAACGCCGACAAGGCAGCGGTGGCACATGGCTGGAAGCGGTTGCTGGGGTGCGTCAATAGTTACTCCGACCTTGAGCCGTCGCTGCTCGGGCGGGTCGAAGAAGTGATCGATTTTTTGACCCCTCCCGGAGATTTCGACGCGACAATTTAAGCCCCAGTGCACGTTTGCTGGCGACGAAGTATCCTAGATAGGAAGGCTCCTGATCAAGGCTGCCCCGAAGCAATAGAGGATGTTCAGTTGTCTAACCCCGCCGACCAGCACGGACACCACGGATCCGAGGACGGCCACGGCCAGCCCCGATCCGCTTTTGAGGGTGCCCCGGCGAATGCCCTGCCTCTGACCGCGACGGAAGACCGGCAGTGGGCAACCCTGTCGCACTTCGGGGGAATCCTCGGTTTCATTCCGTCGCTGCTCATCCTGCTGATTTTCAAGAACCGGGGACCTTTCACCGCCCAGGAAGCGCGGGAGGCGTTCAACTTCACCTTCCCGCCGACGGTGTTGGCGTTCGTGGCCTGGCTGCTCTCCCTCTTGCCAGCGGTCGGCGGCATGTTCGCCGTCGTCAACGCCCTGATCTGGGTGGCAATCGCCGTATCCTCGGTCATTGCCGGGATCCAGGTCAACCGTGGCCGCCCCTACCGGTACGCGTTCAACCTGCGGCTCTTCCGTTAGGAGCCTAGTCGGGTAGTAGCCTGCGGACGACCGCGTCGGCGAGCAACCGGCCCTTGCCAGTGAGCGTGATCGTTCCGGCGAAGGCCTCCGCTGCAACGATCAGTTCATCAGCAATCAATCCGGCGACGGCGAGCCGCCCTCCTGGGTGCAGCACCCGGGTTGGTAGGCCCTCGCGCAGCCTGGCGCGAAGCATCACGTCCTCGGTGTAGCGGGTCTCCGCGTCCAGGATTTCGCGGCCAGCGGCCGGTGACACTCCGGTTGAGAGGCGCTGGGCGTAGGCGGTCGGGTGCTTCACATTCCACCACCGCACACCGCCCAGATGCGAGTGCGCGCCGGGACCAGCTCCC
The DNA here is from genome assembly GCF_054511195.1 of Arthrobacter sp. Sr33. NCBI lineage: Bacteria > Bacillati > Actinomycetota > Actinomycetes > Micrococcales > Micrococcaceae > Arthrobacter > Arthrobacter sp. Sr33. The sequence goes on from NZ_JBTNDD010000002.1 coordinate 298,191, forward strand.
CACCAGTCGTCGCCACGCCAGTAGGCAAGATTATGCCTGCACTCGTCCGCAGGTGTGCGGGCCCAGTTGCTCACCTCGTACCATCCCAGTCCGGCGGCTGCCATCGCGCGTTCGGCCAGGGCGTACTTCTCGGCGTGATCGTCGTCGTCGATGTCGGGCACCTCGCCACGGCGGATCCGGGCCGCAAGTTTGGTGCCGTCCTCGATGATCAGTGCGTAGGCAGAGACGTGGTCCGGACCGTAGGACAGCGCCGCGTCAAGGGTCTGCTGCCAGTCGGCTGCGGACTCCCCCGGGGTGCCGTAGATCAGGTCAAGGCTGACGCGCAGCCCGGCTTCCCGCGCCCATTGCACGGCCAGTGGCACCCGTTCGGGCGCATGGGTGCGGTCCAGTACCTTCAGCACGTGCGGAACAGCCGACTGCATCCCGAACGACACCCTGGTGAAACCCGCCTGCGCCAGCACCGCAAGTGACTCGGGCGTGACCGAATCGGGGTTGGCCTCCGTGGTGACTTCAGCGCCTGGTGCGAGCCCCCAGTGCCCGACGGCGGTGCGCAGCACCGTCGCCAGATCGGCTGCGGGGAGGAGGGTGGGAGTGCCGCCGCCGAAGAACACTGTCGATAGCTGGCGTGGCGCGGTGCCGGAAGTGGTCAGGACACCGGCTGCGAGGTCCAGTTCAGCGCTGACCGTTGCGGCATAGCGGTCTTGCGATGCGCCCCCACCCAGTTCAGTGGCCGTGTAGGTGTTGAAGTCGCAGTAGCCGCAGCGCACGGCGCAGAACGGGATGTGGACGTAGAGCCCCAGCTTCCGGTCGGCGCTGCCGATGGCGGCCTGCTCCGGCAGCAGGCCGCTTTCCGGCGCTGGCAAGCCAAGAGGGAGGGCACCTGGCATTGCTACTTCTTGACCTTGTCCTTGGACTCGTCGGTGGTGAGGGCTGCGATGAAGGCTTCCTGCGGGACTTCGACGCGTCCCACCATCTTCATCCGTTTCTTGCCTTCCTTCTGTTTCTCCAGAAGTTTGCGTTTACGGGTGATGTCACCGCCGTAGCACTTCGCGAGGACGTCCTTGCGGATGGCCCTGATGCTTTCCCTGGCAATAATCCGTGACCCGATGGCCGCCTGGATGGGGACCTCGAACTGCTGCCGTGGGATGAGTTCACGCAGCTTGCCGGTCATCATGACGCCATAGGCGTAGGCCTTGTCGCGGTGGGTGATGGCCGAGAACGCATCGACCTGCTCGCCCTGCAGCATGATGTCGACCTTGACCAGGTCGGCGACCTGGTCGCCGTCGCTCTTCCAGTCCAGCGAGCCGTACCCGCGGGTCCGGGATTTGAGGATGTCGAAGAAGTCGAACACGATCTCGGCCAGTGGCAGTCGGTACCGGATCTCCACCCGGTCCTCGGAGAGGTAATCCATTCCGCCCATCACGCCGCGCCGGCTCTGGCACAGCTCCATGATGGCACCGACGAACTCGGTGGGCGCCAGGATGGTCGCCGAAACCATAGGCTCGCGGACCTCGGCGATTTTCCCGGTCGGGTACTCGCTGGGGTTGGTCACGTGGACCATCTTTTTGTCCTCGAGTGTCACCAGGTATTCCACGTTGGGTGCCGTGGAGATCAGGTTGAGGTTATGCTCGCGCTCGAGCCGCTCCCTGGTGATCTCCAGGTGAAGGAGCCCGAGGAAGCCCACCCGGAACCCGAAGCCCAGTGCCGCGGAGGTCTCGGGTTCGTAGACGAGCGCTGCATCGTTGAGCATCAGCTTTTCCAGCGCGTCGCGAAGCACCGGGTAATCGGTGCCGTCCAGCGGGTACAGACCGGAGAAGACCATGGGCTTCGCATCGGCATATCCGGGCAGGGACGCCTGGGCGGGCTTGGCCAGGTTGGTAACCGTGTCACCCACCTTGGACAGCCGGACGTCTTTCACACCAGTGATGAGGTAGCCGACCTCACCCACACCAAGCCCCTTGGATGGGGTGGGCTCCGGGGAGCTGACGCCAATTTCGAGGAGCTCGTGACTGGCGCGGGTGGACATCATCTGGATCCGCTCGCGGGGATGCAGCATGCCGTCGACCACGCGGACGTAGGTGACGACACCGCGGTAGGTGTCATACACGGAGTCGAAGATCATCGCCCGTGCGGGGGCGTTGGGGTCACCAACAGGAGGCGGCAGGTCCCTGACAATCTTGTCCAGCAGTGCTTCGACCCCCATACCGGTCTTCCCGGAGACCCTGAGGACGTCGCCGGGATCGCCACCGATCAGGTTCGCCAGCTCGGCAGCATACTTCTCGGGCTGGGCGGCGGGCAGATCGATCTTGTTCAGGACCGGAATGATGGTGAGGTTGTTCTCCATCGCCAGGTAAAGGTTGGCCAGTGTCTGGGCTTCGATCCCCTGGGCGGCATCGACCAGCAGGATCGCCCCTTCGCAGGCCGCGAGCGACCGGGAAACCTCGTAGGTGAAGTCAACGTGGCCTGGCGTGTCGATCATGTTCAGCGCGTGGCTGACACCGTCGAGTTCCCAGGGCAGCCGCACCGCCTGGGATTTGATGGTGATGCCACGTTCACGCTCGATGTCCATCCGGTCCAGGTACTGGGCCTTCATGTCACGCTGCTCGACGACGCCGGTGAGCTGCAGCATCCTGTCCGCCAGGGTGGACTTCCCATGATCAATGTGCGCGATGATGCAGAAGTTTCTGATAATCGCCGGATCAGTGGCGGCGGGCACCGGTGAGGTGCGGGCCTTGGGTGACACTGGACATTCCTTACTGTTGCGAGGGCTGCTGCGCGGCAACCGTTCCAACTACAACGACAGGGTTTGGAGCGAGGTGAACCCACCTCTCGGGCGGGTTTTGTTAAACCAGCCCCGGTTAACAGTCTCCCACGAGCTGGCGGGTGATCTGGAATTGCCTGGACTGGCCAAACTGTATCCTTTACCGCATGTCATTTGATTCCCGATCCTTCCTGCGGCTGGCCCGCACCGTTGTGCGGGCACTGCAGCCGCCGAAGCGGCAGTCCGGCCCTGCCCGGAAACCAGCCGCCTACCCTGGTGATTTCACCGGCACCCCGAAGGTCAGCTATTCGCCCCGAGCCGATAATGTCCCGGATGCGGGGGAAATTGTCTGGGCCTGGGTGCCCTATGAAGAGGACCACCGTCAGGGCAAGGACCGCCCGGTCCTGCTGATCGGCAACCACCGGGGCAGGGTGCTGGGACTGACGCTGACTAGCCGGGACCGGAACGGAACCGGCGGATCGGATCCGGCCTACGTCGATATCGGGTCCGGCTCGTGGGACGTCAAGGGCAGACCGAGCGAAGTGAAAACCGACCGGATCATTCAACTGGCACCGGCGGATGTCAGGCGGATCGGTGCTGTACTCCCCCGGGCGCAGTTTGATCGTGTGGTGGCGCGGCTGGGCTGAGTTATTGTGGCTGCCCAATTTTCCATGCGGGACCTTCCACATGCGGCGCCGCGCTCAGACAGACCGGCTGCCGGGACTAATCCGTGCATCTCTGGTAATCTAGACAGCTGTGTGTCCGCGCAGGTCGACGGGCACTTTAGTCCAATCGCCTACGGTATCCCCACGCCGCTCAGTCATTGGTTGAACTGAATTACCCTCACGACCAGTCCGCAATACAAAGAGAGTTCTAAATACGTGGCAAATATCAAGTCCCAGAAAAAGCGCATTCTCACCAACGAGAAGGCGCGCCAGCGCAACAACTCGGTTAAGTCCGAGCTGAAAACGGCCATCCGCGCCGTAAACACTGCGATCGGCTCAGCTGACAAGGAAGCTGCAACCAGCCTCCTCCAGTCGGCAAGCCGCAAGCTGGACAAGGCTGTCAGCAAGGGTGTCGTGCACAAGAACAACGCAGCGAACCACAAGTCTGCGATCTCGAAGAAGGTCAACGCTCTCTAACCAGAGCCTGATCGTTCGACGATTTCCAGATGGCTGGCCTTCGGGCCAGCCATCTGTCGTTTAACCGGTTGATCCCCTCGCCTTACGCGCCTTCGACCGACCAACGCCGCCTAAAACGGCTGCCGCGCCACATATAACTACAGCGCGAGACGGTAGGTACAGCGCGAGACGATACCTACCGCGCGAGACGGGTCAGGCGCGGTACGTTCAGGTCGCAGAGAGTGCAAGCGGGTGCGCAGTGACTCGGAGCGCTGTCCGGGCCTAGCGGCACTTCAGACCGTACTGAGCCGCTAGCCGCGGCCAGCGAGGGCGATGGTGGTGACTGCGCGTTCGACGGCGTACACCGGGTCCCGGGAGGCGCCCTTCACCTGGGCATCGGCTTCCGCGAGCACCTGAATGCACTCAACCAGACCTTCGGAACTGAAGCGCTGGGCGTCGCGTCGGGCCTGGTCTACTTGCCAGGGCGCCATCCCGAGCTCTTTTGCTAGCTGGGCGGAGCTCCCCCGCACCTGATGGACCTTCGCAACGGCCCGGACCTTCATCGCAAGGGCCGCCGTCAGGAGTACTGGATCGGCGCCGGTCGCCAGGGCATGCCGGAGCATTGACAGGGCCTGTCCTCCACGGCCAGCCAATGCCGCGTCTGCCACCTTGAACCCGGTGACCTCCACCCGGCCGCCGTAGTACTTCTCGACGGTCTCCTCGGTGATTTCACCGGCCGTATCAGAAATCAATTGTTGACAGGCTGCCGCCAGCTCGGCGAGCTGGGACCCAACTGCTGCCACCAGCGCCCGCAGGGCTCCACCGCCGATCCGCCGGCCCGCGGCCCTGAACTCCTCGACAACAAAGTCTGTCTTGTCCGAGTCCTTCTTCAACGGCTGACAGTCGACAACGGTTGCCCCGGAAGACTTGAGTGCGTCAAGAAGCTTCTTGCCACGGTTTCCGCCACTGTGATGCATCACCAGCACGACATCGGGGGCAGGATCGGCCAGGTATCCGAGCGTGTCCTGAAGAAAGTCGTCGTTCATCTGGGCGAGGCCGCTCACCTCGATCAATTTGGCCTCCCCGAACAGGGATGGGCTCCCGTGGATGGTGAGATCGCCTGCCTCGTACTTGCCGGCGTCCAGCTTCACGTCTTCAAGGTCTGGACGTGCATTCCGCAGGCTGCGACGAATGCGTTCGACTGCCTGGCCGGCGGCATACTCCTCGGGGCCGCTGAGCAGCACCACTGGTGCGGGTACAACGGTTCGCCAGTGCATCCCTGAGCTTCCAGCTGATTCCCTGCGGGATGCGGCGGGCCTGGAAGTCACGTAGTTGCTCCTGGTGGTTGGTAGATGGAACGAGTCCTCAGCGTCAACTGTGCCACGGGCGGGACCTGCGGCAAAGCGGACAAGCGGGTCAACGGTGGACGCGGAGTGAGTCGTCCTGAATGGAAACCAGAAACGTTCCCAGCTGGTCGGTTCTGGCCACGGTAATCCCCGCCGCAGACAATCCGGCAGTGATAGTTGGGTGTGGATGCCCGTAGTCGTTATCCCGGCCAGCGGAAATCAGGGCGAGCCGTGGTTTGAGGGTGTGGGCCAGGTCGAGCCCACCGTTGCGGGCACCGTGGTGGGCTACTTTCAGGATCTGCACCCCCCGCTCATTGAGTCCGGGGCTGGCTCTCAACATGGCACGCGCCGCGTCCTCCTCCAGATCACCAGTCAGCAGGACGGCCACATCGGGGGCGGCGTCAGTGTCGATGACGACGTCAAGCACAGCGCTGGAATTATTCTCGGAATCTATTGGTGCTCCGGCCTCTGGCCAGAGCACCGTCCAACTGACGCGGCCATAGGAGCCACCGTCGCCATGTTCTCCAGTCATGCCGGCAATGAGCCGCTCGGGTGATACCTGTTGCGCAGGGACCGCGGTGACAGTCGTGGGAAGTGCCGGTTCTGAGGAGGAGTACAGGATTCTTTGCACCGTCCTGTCCCTCGGCACTCCTTCGATTCCACCATAGTGATCGGCATGGAGGTGGGTAAGCACGAGCAGTTCCACGGTGTCGACCGCCAGCCGGTCCAGACAAGCGTCGACGTCGTCCGGTTCGGGGCCCGTATCGATGAGGATCACGCTACGTTCGCCGGTCCGGACAGCGAAGGCGTCGCCCTGCCCGACGTCGCAGGCAGCAATGTGCCAGGTTCCATTGTCTGGTCGGCCCGGGGGCCACAGGCTGACGGCGGCAAGGCCCGCCACACAACCTACCGCTAGCCACAGCAGGGCACCGATCCTGCCGTGACCGGAATGGGCTTCGCTCCGGTTTGACCCGCGTGAAGGGTTCACCTTCGTCGACCTGCCTGGGCCGGGAGTAACAGTCCGGCGCCGGGGGCTGAAAGTCACCGCCAGCACGATTGCCGCCGAGAGCATTCCGGTGAGAATCACTCCCACCGGACCGCCTACCCACGGCAGGGTCGCCCCGGGCGCCGAGGCGAAGAAGGTTGCAACTGCGCCTACCCACGCTGTACCCCAACCGGCCGCCAGGACCAGGGGTACCGCCAGCGGTTCCGCGACGGCGATCAACGCGACAGCCGCCATCCCCACGATGGTGACGAACGGTACCACCGGGCTGGCTGCGAGGTTCGCCGGAATCGAGTACAGCGGGAGAGTTGGCTGCAACAGCGTCAGGATCGGCGCGCAGAACAGTTGCGCCGCAATCGGAACAGCGACGAGCTGGGCGACCAGCAGCGGCATGAAACGGCTCAGCCTCAATGCCAGTACCGGACCGAACAGGATCAATCCGGCCGCGGCGGCAACGGACAGCATGAACGCGAAGGAGGCGTGCAGCCAGGGATCGATGGTAAGGAGGACCACCACGGTGAGCAGCAAAAGTGCCAGCGGCACTTTCCCTCGCCCGGATAGCACCGCTGCAACTCCGATGCCGCCCATCAGCGCTGCGCGCAACACACTTGGCTCGGGTCGAACCAGGATGACGAAACCAATCAGTGCAAGGATGCCCAGGACCGCCGACGGGAGTCGCGGCAGTCTCAGAGCGCGGGCACCGAGGAAAACGAAGGCCAACAGGTAGCTGCAGTTGGCACCGCTGACCGCTGTCAGGTGGGTCATCCCGGTGGTTTGCATATCTGCTGCCAGACTTTCGTCCAGTGTGCTCCGGTCGCCGATGACCATGCCTGGCAGCAGCCCGCCCTCCCCCGTCAGCCGGGAAGAAAGCTGCGAAAAGTCAGTTCTTAATTCGGCTGGAACGGTAGTCCAGCCGGCAGGCGAGGTCACCTGCGGGCTGGTCGCGGCGATGAGCAGTGCGGCTGCCCGGTCGCCGGGTTTGGTGGGTAGCAGGCGCCCGGCCGTGCGCACCGAGTCAGACGCGGCGACCGGCTGCCAGGACGCCGGGCCAATCACCACCACCGGCGTACCCGCCGTGAACCTGACCCCGTCAAGCGTTCCAGCCGTCAACGTCCCTTCCACCATAAACCGGGAGGATCCGGTAAACCGGTCGGGGCTGATCATCACTGCATCCGACGTCGCGTGCACAACAGCGGTGATCGCGGACTGCTCCTGGACCGCAGTCGATACCGGGCCGGAGGTCCGTGCGGCAAGGCTGGCTGAGGCGGGCGCGCAGACCAGGGTAGCGATGGCCAGCGGCACCACACAGGGTACCGCCACCCGCCTGACTCTGCCCGAGGCAAGGCAGCCGATCACACTGCAAAGGGCCAGCGTCGCCAGCACAACGGCGCCGAGCAGTGCGGAGGAGGCGTCCAGCCGGACCACCCCTGCTGCCGTGATCCACGCCACCGCGGCGGCAGGCAACAACCGTAAGTCCCGGTGACAGGGTTCGATAGCGCCTGTTCGGGTGTCCCTACCCCGCTTCTCCCGCAGAAACCTCTTCCGCCAGCTCGCCAGCGGGCCGATCGGTGTGCTTCGACTGCGCGCCGCCGTCAGGGTCCCTACCGCACGGCCCGCTATAGTGCCGCTCCCAGGGACGCTTGCCACAGGGTCGGTCGCAGCAGCACCGCTCACCACCGGTGCGTCGCCTGTCTGGGCGCCCCTTCGGGCGTCCGCCCCCTCCGTCGCGGCCCGGACATACCTCGTCCAGTTGTGCCGTGGTCTCATGACCTAGACACTGACCAGTGGGAGAAGTGCAGCGAGCATGGCCTCACCGATGCCTGGCACTGCGTCGAGATCTTCGGGCCGGGTGAACGCCCCGTGTGCGGCACGCCATTGGACGATCCGCTCTGCCAGCACCGGGCCAATCCTCGGAAGTGTCTCCAGTTCGTCGACTCCAGCCGTGTTGATGTTCACCGGGGCCGCCGGGCCAGTGGAACCCAGAGGATTCGCGGGCGACCCGCCGTTGGCTGCGCCTTCGGGCGCAACCGGAGCCGGGGTCTCGCCCTGCAGGGGTACGCGGATCTGCAGACCATCCTGTATCTGAGCGGCCAGGTTGATTGCGGCGAGATCGGCGTCGGGGAGTGCTCCCCCGGCCTGATCGATCGCCTCAAAGACGCGGGATCCTGAGGCGAGTTCAACAATTCCGGGGCGGGTCACCGCACCCGCAACATGGACGAGCAGCCGCCCGGAGGCTGCCTCCTCCCCCGGCGGCGGAGCCCCTGAGCGCGGTGCTCCAGCTGGCTGCGCCCCGGCAGGCGGCGCACCCGAGGACAGTGTTCCCGAAGACAGTGTTCCCGAAGACAGTGTTCCCGAAGACAGTGTTCCCGAAGACAGTGTTCCCGAAGACAGTGTTCCCGAGTACGGTGCACCTGACGGCGTGGGTTCCGATGAGGCTGGTGCACCTGATGCGTGGGCCGGAGGTGTCTGCTGCCCGGCAAGCGGACTATCCAGCGCGACCGAGGTGATCTCAGGTGCCGGCCCGCCCCGGAGCAGGAAAAGCCCGAAGGCGATCGCAAGTGCCAGACCAAGCACCACGAAGGATACGCCACGACCGATTGCCCACCGGCGCCCACTATCGGCTGGCGGACCGGGCGGGTCTAAAGCCTCGAAATCCTCGTATCCCTGGGAGGGATCAGCAGCCCCGATCGGATCCGGTCGAAACCCCAAGGCGCCGCGGGGCGGTGGGCTGGTTACCCAACGATGTCTGGCCATGGGTCGAGCCTAGGATTTACCGCCAGGGGAAGGAGACCGTACGGCTGCGTATGTGGGTAAACCCAGTAGCAGTCAGTCGGCAGTGGACGGTCGAGCGTCGCCGTCGTCGTCAATCCGCCCTGCCACGGCGATAGCGATGACTCCCAGCCCGGTGTGGGCAGCCAGCACTGCCGGGAGTTGCGCCAGGACTGTCCGAACTTCGGGGTGGCGCTCCTGGAGGTTCAGTGTCAGCTCCTGCACCTGGGATTGATTGCCGAAGTAGTGGAAGGCGACCACGGCGCCGGGCCTCCCGGCAAGGTCCGCTTCCACCAGGTCCAACAGGCGGGCGGTAGCTTTGGGCAGGGACCTCACTTTTTCGAGCGGCAGGATCCGTCCCTCCTGCACACTGAGGATCGGTTTCACCGATAACAGTGTTCCCAGCATGGACGCTGCCGTGCCAATCCGGCCCCCTTTACGAAGCTGCTCCAGGCTGGGTACCAGAAATCTGAGCGTCGACGAATCACAGACCGCGCGCGCTACCGCTGACGCTCCAGCAAGGTCGACCCCGTCACGCGCAGCCGCCTGGGCCGCCGCCACACCGAAACCCATCGCCATCCCGACCGTCCGGCAGTCGAGCACCTCCACCGGGATGGAGACGGCTGCCGCCGCCCAGCGCGCCGCGTCGGTGGTCCCCGATAGGTCGCCCGAGAGGTGCACCGAGAGGATTCCCGTCGCTCCGTCGGCTTCGAGCCGCCGGTAGACGCTCTCGAACTGGCCCGGCGACGGCCGGGACGTGCGCACTTCGGCGCCTTCGGCCAACGCCACCGACAGCGGCCCGGTCAGGTCGTCGGTGCCCTCACCGAAGATCCGTCCGGCGATCATCACCGGCATGGGCACGACGACGACGCCACGCGCGGCACCGCCGGCGGCCAGCCACTCGGGCGGTATGGCCGCAGCCGAGTCCGTCACCACAGCGATGCGGGACGGTGCGGCGGCCTCCTGCGCGGCACGGGTTCCCGACGGACGGACCCACAGTCGCTCCAGCCACCTCATCGAGTACCAGGCCGCAGAGCCGGTTTTTGCCGGCGTCCGTGGTGCCTGTTCCGCGGCCGACGGGCGTGGTTCAGCCAGCACCGGAACCCGCTGTCCCGGCGGAGACTTCACTGCTGGAGACTTCACTGCTTTGTCGGCCCGCATGGGTTACTCCGGAACGATATTGACCAGCTTCGGAGCCCGCACAATGATCGTCCGGATTCCCCTGCCGTCGAGGGTCTTCTGGATCTGGCCACTGGCCAGCGCCAACTCCCGCAGCGCGTCCTCGGTGATGTCCGGGGACACCTCCAGCCGGTCACGGACCTTGCCCTGCACCTGGACGACGGCCACCACAGTCTCCTGCACCAGCAGCGACTCGTCCACCGCAGGCCAGCCCGCTGTTGCCACCGAGGCCGGATGCCCCAGCCGGTTCCACAGGTCCTCCGCGGTGTAGGGGGCGAAGAGGCTCAGGATGATCGCCACCGCCTCCGTGGCTTCGCGGACAGCCGGATCGGCGCCCCCGACGCCCGAGTCAATCGCCTTGCGGGTCGCGTTGACCAGTTCCATCACGCGGGCGATGACCACGTTGAATTTGTTGCCCTGCAGCAGGGCAGCGCTGTCCGCCACGGTCCGGTGGGTGATCGACCGCAGCGCGCGGTCTCCGCCTGAGACGTCGACACCGGGCGCACTGGTGACGTCCAAGCCCAGGCGCCAGGCACGGGCCAGGAACTTCGACGAACCCGACGGCGAGACATCCGCCCAGTCGACGTCGTCCTCGGGTGGGGACGCGAACACCATGGTCAGCCGGATGGCGTCCACACCGAACTTGTCCAGCTGCTGGCTCAGGTCCACGCCATTGCCCAGGGACTTGCTCATGGCCTTGCCACCGTTGAGCACCTGGCCCTGGTTCAGGAGCGCCGAGAACGGCTCGGTGAACCCGATCAGTCCCAGGTCGAACAGCACCTTGGTGAAGAAGCGGCTGTACAGCAGGTGCAGAATGGCATGCTCGACGCCGCCCACATACTGGCCGACGGGCAGCCAGCGGTTCACGGCGTCGGTATCGAACGGCGCGTCAGTGGTATCCGGTGAGGCGAACCGCAGGAAGTACCAGGAGGAGTCGACGAAGGTGTCCATCGTGTCAGTGTCCCGCTGGGCGGGCCCGGCGCACTGCGGGCAGGGCACATTAACCCAGTCCGCCACGGCGGCGAGCGGTGAGGTGCCCTTGGGGGACAGATCGCCGCCGCGCAGGTCTTCCGGCAGCGTGACGGGCAGCTGGTCGTCCGGGACCGGTACCTCGCCGCAGGTGGCGCAGTGGATGATCGGGATGGGGGTGCCCCAGAATCGCTGCCGGGACAGCAACCAGTCGCGCAGCCGGTAGTTGACCGTCTGCTCGCCGGTGCCGTGCTCGGCGACCAGGTCGATGGCGCGGGCAATGGCTTCATCCTTGCCCAGCCCGTCCAGCTCACCGGAGTTCACCAGGGTGCCGTCGCCGGTGGTGGCGATCCCTGACACCGCCGGATCCTCGGCACCGGTGTCCACCACCATGCGGACCGGCAGGTCGAAGGCACGGGCAAAGTCCAGGTCGCGCTGATCGTGGGCGGGCACGGCCATGATGGCGCCGGTGCCGTAGTCGGCCAGCACATAGTCGGCGGCCCAGACCGGCAGTTTCTCCCCGTTCAGGGGGTTGATCGCCCAACGTCCGGTAAACACGCCGGTTTTTTCGCGCTCGGTCGACTGCCGCTCGATCTCCGACAGGGACTTGATGCCCTCCCGGTACTCCTCCAGTTCGGCCCGGTGGGCCTCGGTGACCAGGTCCAGGGCCAACGGGGCGTCTGCCGCCACCACAAAGAACGTGGCGCCGTGCAGCGTGTCGGGTCGGGTGGTGAACACGGGAACGCTCTGGGCCGGCTGACCATCGGCCTCCTCGATGACGAAGTCGACGTGCGCACCCTCGGAGCGACCAATCCAGTTGCGCTGCATGGCCAGCACCCGCTCGGGCCAGTGACCGCGCAGCTGGTCCATGTCGTCGAGCAGACGATCCGCATAGTCGGTGATTTTGAAGTACCACTGGTTGAGGCTCTTCTTGGTGACGGGGGTGCCGCAGCGCTCGCAGGCACCGTTGACAACCTGCTCATTGGCCAGCACCGTCTGGTCTTTCGGGCACCAGTTGACCGGAGAGTTTTTGCGGTATGCCAGACCCTTCTCGAAAAAGCGCAGGAACAGCCACTGCGTCCACTGGTAGTACCCGGGGTCGGACGTGTGCAGCCGACGGGACCAGTCAACGCTGATCGCGTAGCGCCTGAACGAGTTCGCCTGCGTCTCGATGTTGGTGTAGGTCCACTCCGACGGGTGCGCGTTGCGCTGGATCGCCGCATTCTCGGCGGGCAGCCCGAACGAGTCCCAGCCGATCGGGTGCAGGACGTCGAACCCCTGCTGCCGGTAATAGCGGGCGACGACGTCGCCCATCGCGAACGCCTCGGCGTGCCCCATGTGCAGGTCACCTGAGGGGTACGGGAACATGTCCAGCACATACCGGCGCTCCCGGGAGCCGTCGTCGGCGGGCTTGAACGGCTGGAGCCGGTCCCACTCCGCGGGCCATCGGGCTTCGATGTCAGCGAAACTGTAGGTGTTCTCGTCCGGTTGCCCGGCGTCGGGTTGCGTGCTCACTGTTGTTGCCCTGTCCTCTTGATCAATTGCCCCTAGACACACAAAAGCCCCTCAGCCAGGGAGGGGCATGCCACACGGTTGACCGTGCGGCTAGCTAAGGAGTAGTACTACAGACATGGGACCCACTCTAGCGCAGATTGGCGACGGCGACCGGTGGCGCGGGTTACGATGATTCTGGTACGCGCGCCCGCAGGTCGCGCACTGCCATGCCGAGGCGGAATGCGCCCCCGGCCTGATCGGCCACCGGCCCCGCAAGGGGAATACCCACCTGACTCAGGATCCGATGACGGTGGCCCGTCGCATTGTGAGGCACGATCGCATGACACAGCTCTTTCCCACAGCCGATCCCGCTCCCGCAGACCTGGGGGACGACGCCGTCGCACTGGTCCGCCGGTGGCTGCACCTGGATGACGTCCGCCGCCCAGAACCGACAGTCACCCGTGGGTCGCGGTCGGCGCAACTGCTCGCCGAGGTACTGAAGGACGACGCCGGGCTGCAGTTCACACTCGGCTTCGTTGACCGGGTGATCCGGCCCGAAGACAACGCGGTCGCCGCACGCAACCTCTCGAAGCTGGCACGGCAGACGCCGTCGTTCCTGCCCTGGTACATGCGCGGCGCGGTGAAGCTTGGCGGCGCGCTCGCCCCGACGCTGCCCGGCATCGTGGTCCCGGTGGCGCAGCGGGTGCTCCGCGAGATGGTGGAGCACCTCATCGTCGACGCCCGCCCACAGAAGCTCGGCAAGGCTATTGCCGGTCTGCGGGGCGAATCGGTTCGACTCAACATTAATCTGCTGGGCGAAGCGGTACTCGGTCACGAAGAGGCAGACGCACGCCTCGCCGGGACCAAGAAACTGCTGGCCCGCGACGACGTCGACTACGTCTCCATCAAGGTGTCCTCAGTGGTGAGCACCATGAACCTGTGGGACTTCCACGAGACGGTGGAGCGGGTCGCGGAGCGGCTCCTCCCCCTGTACCGGTTGGCTGCCTCCTCCCCGGCGCCGAAGTTCATCAACCTGGACATGGAGGAGTACCACGACCTCGACCTGACCGTCGCCGTGTTCAAGCGCATCCTCGATACCGAGGACCTGCTGCGCCTCGAAGCAGGGATCGTGTTGCAGGCCTACCTGCCGGACGCGCTCGGCGCGCTGCAGGACATCACCGGCTGGGCCACCGAGCGTCGTGCCCGAGGCGGTTCGGCGGTCAAGGTGCGGCTGGTGAAGGGCGCCAACCTGGCCATGGAACTGGTCGACGCGAAGGTGCACGGGTGGGAGCCTGCCACCCTGCCCTCGAAGGAAGCGACCGACACCAACTACAAGCGCTGCCTCGATTGGGCGTTGCGTCCGGACAACGCGGCAGCGGTCAGGATCGGCGTCGCCGGTCACAACCTGTTCGATATCGCTTTCGCACGCCTGCTCTCAGTGGCGCGCGGGGTCGAGGACCGGATCGAGTTCGAAATGCTGCTGGGCATGGCTGAGGAGCAGGCGGAGGAGATCAAGAAGGACGTCGGGTCGCTCCTGCTGTACACGCCGGTGGTCCACCCGGCCCAGTTCGACGTCGCCATCAGCTACCTGATCCGCCGGCTCGAAGAAAATGCCAGCCAGGAAAACTTCATGTCGGCTGTCTTTGAGCTGAACAAGAGCCCTCACCTGTTTGAGCGTGAGAAGCAGCGCTTCCTCGCCTCACTGGCGGCCGTGGATGCGGTGGTGCCGGGTCCCAACCGGGCACAGAGCGTCGACCGGTTCGTGGAATCCGCACCCGGCGAGTTCGCCAACCAGTCCGACTCCGACCCGTCGCTGCCCGTCATCAGGGACTGGGCCACCGAGATTCTTCAGCGGGTTCCAGGGTCGACCCTGGGGGTTGAGTTGGTAACGGCGTCCTGGCTGGACACCAACGACGACGTCGAGCGCACCATCGCTGCGGCCCTTGCCGGCCAGCAGGAATGGGCGTCCCGGACCGGGGCCGAACGGGCCGAGGTGCTGCGGAGCGCAGCGGCTCGACTCGCGGCGATCCGTGGTGACCTGGTGGAGGTTGCTGCCAGCGAGACGGGCAAGACGGTTGCCGAGTCCGATCCAGAGATCTCCGAGGCGATCGATTTCGCCAACTATTACGCACTGCTTGCCGAGGAACTGGACCAGGTGGAGGGCGCCGAGTTCGTGCCTGCACGCCTGACGGTCGTCACCCCGCCGTGGAACTTCCCGGTGGCCATCGCCGCGGGGTCGGCTCTGGCCCCGTTGGCGGCGGGCAGCGCCGTCGTCGTGAAGCCTGCACCGCAGGCCAAGCGTTGCGCGGCAGTGCTGGTCCAGGCGTTGTGGGACGCTGGGGTGCCCCGCGAGGTGCTGCATTTCGCGGATGTTGAGGAGGGGCCGGTGGGTCAGCACCTCATTTCGCATCCGTCGGTGGACCGGGTGATCCTGACCGGCGCCTACGACACGGCGAAGTTGTTCCGTAGCTGGCGGCATGACCTGCCGTTGCTGGCCGAGACCAGCGGCAAGAACGCGCTGATCGTCACTCCCAGTTCGGACCTCGATCTTGCCGCGGCCGATGTCGTCAAGTCCGCGTTCGGTCATGCCGGGCAGAAGTGCTCGGCTGCGTCGCTGGTGATTCTCGTCGGTGCGGCCGGGAAGTCGGCGCGGTTCCGCAACCAGTTGGTCGATGCAGTGGCGTCGCTGAAGGTCGGTTACCCGGAAGATGCGGCTACCGAGATGGGTCCTGTCATCGAGCCTGCTGAGGGGAAACTGCGCGACGCGCTGACTACGCTTGGCGAGGGTGAAACCTGGCTGGTCAAGCCCAAACAACTGGACGAGACCGGACGGTTGTGGAGCCCCGGCGTCCGGGCGGGCGTGAAACCGGGCAGCTATTTCCACCTCACCGAATTCTTCGGTCCGGTGCTCGGCGTGATGCACGCGGACTCGCTGGCACAGGCGATCGAGTGGCAGAACGCCAGCCCCTACGGGCTGACGGCAGGCATTCACACCATGGATGGCGATGAACTCGCCCAGTGGCTGGACGCTGTTCAGGCAGGCAATCTGTATGTGAACCGCGGCATTACCGGTGCAATTGTTCAGCGCCAGCCGTTTGGTGGCTGGAAGCGTTCGGCTGTCGGGCCGGGTGCCAAGGCTGGTGGCCCCAACTATCTGATGCACCTGGGCAGCTGGAACCCGGTTGAGCTGCATCCCGGGAATGTTCACGCTCCATTGAGTGAGCCGGTGCGGGATCTGCTGCACGCAGCCGACATCCCCGCCGTCGACCAGGGGTTCCTGGCCAGGGCCACCGCGGACGATCAGCGTCATTGGGTCCGGTCCTTCGGTGCCAACCGCGACGTGTCGGACCTCGGGGTGGAACGCAATGAGTTCCGCTACATTCCCGGTGCTGTGACGGTCCGGCTCAACGAGGCCGGAACCCTCGCCGGTTTGGTCCGAGTGCTTGCTGCTGGCCTGCGTGCCGGTGCCTCCCTGCGGGTTTCGACGGCTCACCCGCTACCGCCGGCGCTCACCGCGGCGCTCTCGGCGCACAACATTGAACACGGCGTGGACGACGACGCCGCGTGGCTGAAGCACGCACCCACGGCTTCGCTGGGCCGGGTCCGCCTCATTGGCGGCGGCTATTCGGAACTGTGCGCGGCCACCGCCGGGGATCCGGATGTTGCCATCTACGCCGGACCCGTCACCGAGTCGGGTCGGATCGAGATGCTGCCGTTCCTGCACGAGCAAGCTGTGTCCATTACGGCTCACCGGTTCGGCAACCCGGACAGCGTCTCGCACACGGTGCTGGCCTAGGCGCGTTTGCTTGGGGTTGTACTTGCCCCTTTCGTTTATCCCCTCCGCCGAGGTGTGCATAAGGGCAGTCACGGGAAACGAGTGCTCCTGCTATGAAACAGAGCCCCTTCCGGTCCGGGAATCCTCGCATATACATCTGCTTGGACCCGCACCACGGCTAGACGTGCACTGATGCCCATGCACGAACTCCCGAGTCACCCGTACTGTCCAATACGCTTCTTATCGCCGAGGGCAGCCCCGCAGGGGCTGCCCTCGCCTTGCTCGCAAACTCGTCCAGTTCGGCCGGATACGGCAGTGTGAGGATGGGATTTTCAACAAACTCGTCAAATATAACCGCTATATGCTCCGCCAGATCACGAAGCTCTGCGGCACGTCCAGCATTCTGAGCGGAGGAATCTGCGCAGATAGCAGCAATCTTCTTAAAAGTCGTTGAGAACAGCTCGGCATCACGAGACAAATCAGCAACGCGATGCTCCTCGGCTCGGGACCCTCCGTACAACGGAGATCGCTCAAAATCTGTTTCACTTACGTCGTCAACCGCAAGCCGGCCAATAGGAATGTCATCAAAAGAATCACGGCTTCTAACCTTCTCCGATTCAATAGTTTCATCCTGCTGATTGCACCACCAAATCGCATCCTCGACCTTATCATCGACATCGGCAATTCCATAAATACTCTCGTTATCGACTCCAAAAGGAGTATCTGGAACATATGCACTCGGATAACCTGAATCGAAAGTAGCATCATTGATGTCCATCCTGGCGTCCATACTAACAACACCTTCGAAATTCGGACAACCAATAATATAAAGAACGTTCAATAGATCAAGGTTGACTACGGCGGAAATATCCTCGAGGAGTGGAGAATGGAAAATCATTAACTCTTCAACGGATGTCAGCGGCGCAATCCTAGTCAAATCGACATAAGGCCAGTCTCGCAGAATCAAGGTTTTGATTACCAAAGGAGAAAATACTGCGATATCGAGGAAATCTGCGTCACATAGTTCCAAAACACTCAGCCGAGGAAAATCCCGGAGGACAGCACTACCTACAAGGCGAACGTCGCCCCCAATCGAAAGTTTCTCAAGCTCGGCAAAACAAGCCAGAAAGCCAATGGCGATCTGACATTCAGTATCCTTTGCCGAGGTGATGCGAAGACTCTTGGTGTGAAAAACCAAATCTAAAGGCGGCAGTGTGGCTGAGTTGATAATTACTAAAGAATCAATAAAACGGAAACGTGATAAAAACGATCGAAGGTCTTCTGAACCAAAGTTTCGAAGCGTGGCACGACGAACTCGCCGATCCAGTTTTCTAATTGAATCCCAATCGAATACTCCATCATCCAGTTCGAATACTAGGTCAAACGTTTCGTGGATAAAAACCGTACTGGATAACTGCCGTTCGTTTCGAATGACCACCAAAAAAGACTCGCCAGGTTTCAACGGTTTAGAAAATAGAGCTTTCGCATAGGACTCGATGTTCCTCCCTCGCCACCCACTCAGGATCATGTTTCGGTAAAGAATAATATCCGCTACGGGGAGTCCACTTAGCAATTCAAGCGCCCGCGTACCTGGGGTATCTATCAACAAGCCTATAAGTAAGCGACGGGCCTCGGGCAGTGATTCCCTCTCTATCGATTTTCCGATCGAATCGACCCCTGCGTCTCCGATCGAAACAAAAAGAGAGTAGTTTTCCGGGTCGCTTGGATCGACGTATTCATCGAAGCTTTTATTTATGGTCTCAGAAAGTGAAATATCTAATTCGCAAACCAGCGATACACATTTCAACGCGGCAAGTATTGCTATCGCCTGGGTCCTGTCCTGATACGGCAACAATTCAAGAAGCGCACCTGCAGAATTGTTTCGTCTTCTAGGGGGGAGTTTCAAGAGACACCAACGCATCACCTCCATCCACTGGTCCAAACTGGTACTTGCGACTAGTTCGTTCTCGAAGTCATTTGAGGAGTAGAAGCAACCAGCTAGATACTCAGAAATAACGGGGGTTGAAAAGGCCACATCTCCGTTGGCGAGAGACTTCAATATTCCAGTACGTTCTATAAGCGAGTCGAGAATTTCACCTTCTCGGTAGTCTTGCAAGTTTTCGTTTCCCGGTTGAGCGGCAAATTGGGAGACTAATTTTCGAACAGCCGAGCGTGTTTGTTGGAAGTTCCCAGCCCGGAAACACTGGTTTGCCAAGGCCTGGACTAGCGATCTTGATTGGTTCAGTCCGAGTATAGCTAAGCTGTGGTTACGCTCCATGTCGCGCCTAGCAAGGAACATGGCAAGTAGGTCGTCAAGTAGTTCAGGGAGATTGAGTCTGAGAAGTCGTCCTTGCATTACTGAGCAGACTGCGATGCAAACCATAGGATTCTGGGCGAGGATCCGAAGAACCACGTCTTCTTCTATTTGGCAAATTAGCTCCAACGCGCTCACACTTCGATTTCGGTCGACCGAGTGGGTGGCTGCCGAGTGCCAACGTGAAACTAGTTGGCCTAGGAAGGTGACGTCAGCCACTGGGTGCAGATGATACAAACTCCCGGTAATTGGACTCTGGTCGTGGCTGACCAAGGACGAACGGAGAGTCAATACAATTTTCAATCCCCGACGGGCATACTTTTCGTTGAGTTCCTGCAGCCAAACAAGTACTCGGCTTCGCTGGGGCGCCCCTATTTGGTCAAGTCCATCGACAACGATTAGCGCCTTGCCAGCTTGAACAAGGTCCGACGCCCACCCATCCGGCCTGTCCATTGGAAGTGCACCGATATACGGTTCACCTAAGTCGTGAACGCTAAGGTTTTCGCTATTCGATCCAAGTTCGACAAAAAAGGGAACCAACATGTCTGATGTATCGTTACAGAGAAGGTTGTGGCGTGCTTGCTCCATGATGATCCATTTGGCAAGTGAAGTCTTTCCGTGCCCGGGCTCTCCGAGAATAGTGAGGAAATCACTTTCGTCAAGTGCTTCTTGGGCTGTTCGCTTGATTGGGGCTCCCATGTCACGGACCAGCAATAGCGTCGGCGCAACGAAGGTGTTGGAGAATCTATACGTTTGAGGTAATGGGTCCACATCAAATCCATATACTCGAACCTCGTCAAGTAGACGAATAATTATAGAATTATAGTATTTTGTGAAAATGTAGAAGTCTTTTTTGATTTTATATTTATCAGCTTCACCTTTTTGAAGAGTCGCCGCAACGTCCCCTGATGCAGTTTGTAGGTAGTTGAGGGTTATTCGAAGTGCTCTATTCGCGAAGTCAGGATTCCTCTGGATCTGTAGGGCGACTTCTAGGCAACTCCGATCCAACAAGACGCGGCTAGCGTGCGCCCCTGAATCGGACATCAGAACCAGCTTTTGCTTCCAATCGCGTGTCTCTGACACCCTTCTAGCAAAGTCACCGGGATTTGTCAGAATTGACACAAACTTGTCGTCGTCCGACGCCACATCAATCACATCTCTGACTGCATGGCACGCGGACATGATGTCTCCCTCATCCAGCCCAGGACATTCGTGTTGTAAGTCCGCCATTAGTGCAGTCGAAAGAAGATCTTTCGATGCTTTAGACAAATACTCTCCAGCGGTGTCCCTGGACCGGTATGCCGCCCAGACGTCGACCGCATCTCCAACAGTTCCAGTTACAGCTTCAATCCCGAAAAGGCGCCCCAGAAGGTTCGAGACTGCTTTTGCTACCGTCGTTGTCTGTGACGTGCTCATGAAAGCATGATGCCACAGGGATACACCCCTACCGTCGACACGCGGGAAAATAATCCGAGCCTTGCGCGTGGTTGATTCCGCCCGCGCTCATGGAACCCTTGATTGATGTTGGATTTTTTCACCGTTTTCCTATTGTTCGACCGGTCTTGGTCCTAAACCCGCTACAGCTTGTGAAGGCCTGCACCGAGCCCAGGGGTATCCAGCCAGATGACGGACCTAGTATGCGCTCACAATCTCGAGCAGGGTGGCCAAAAAGCCCCCGCCGATCCTTCGACAAAACCCCCGGTCATCTCTGCACGCTTCTGTCGGAAAACTGCGCGGATCACTATCGCAGAGCTGCTCCACGCCAGGCGAAGCCGACGGGTTTCGTGAGAACCCTTCTTCTACAGCGCTCGAGACTCAAGATCAGCGATCGACTCCGTGCTGCATTTCCGGACCCACGGGTACCGATACTTACAAAAGACCACCGATGCGCAGTCGATAAGATTCTCTCTCATGGCGAAATCCGACGGGGCCCACCGCGACTTGTCGGGTTTGAGGTGGAGCATAACGAGTTCCGTTACGTTCCCGGTACTGTTACCGTCTGGCCCAAAGAAGCAGGCATCTTGGCCGCTTTCGTGCGGGTGGTAGCCGCAAGACTGCCTGCGGGCGCTACGGTTCGAGTTTCGTTGGTGACTACTGCCGCCCACGGCAACCGTTGGCCTGTCGGCGCACGATCAGCAGTATGCGGTGAACGACTAGACCACGTGGCTCATACATGTCCTTACAGCTGCCCTGAGCCTAACTCGGCTGATCGGCGCTTGCGACCCGGAACTGTGCACACCCACCGACAGTGACCCTGCAGTGACGATTTACGCCGCGCCTGTGACGGTGCCGGATCAGATAGAAATGCTTCCGATCCTGCACAATTAGCGGTCACCATCACGACTCATCGGTTTGGCCACCCGGACGGTCTCTCGCACACGGGGTTACCCCGGCGGTTCGGTCAAGTTGGGCAACGAAAAGGTCCTTACCCTGGGCGCGGCTCATTCCGGTGTCAGGAGCAATCTAGCTGATGCGATTGTTGATGGGGTCGGCCTCGTCCACTCCGGTCAGAGAGTACACCCCGGTCTTCCCGGACTCTGGCCGGGCGAGAAGTGATGCTAGGTCCGACCGAGATCCGGCGATAATCTGTCCAGGCCAGTTCATGATTTCGGCCCTCAGGAGTCCGCCCGGCATACCATCGGTCAGGAAAAGTCGGACCTGTTTACCTGGAACCATGTCTGGCCTCGCTATCAGTCATCAGTAGGAATGTGTTCTAGCCATCGCAGCCTAGCCCCGGGCTTCCGCGTAGCGCGGTGCCATGGACTCCATCTGCTCCATGACCAACTTGATGGCGGCCGGTTGCTTGTCGGGTGGATAACCGTTCTTCACGAGCAACCGTTTGATCGAGGACCGTAGCTTCGCCCGGACGTCGTCGCGCACGGTCCAGTCGGTCCGCACGTCACGTTGCATCACTGCCACGAGGTCGCGGGCGATCTGTCCCAGGATCCCCTCCCCCTGCACCTCGACCGCAGACTCGTTTTGCGCCACGGCGTCGTAGAACGCCAGTTCGTCCTCGTTGAGCGGTGGAGAGAACTTCGCGCCGCGGGCTGCCTCGGCAGCAACTTCCTTTGCCAGCGCAACCAGCTCGGCAATCACCTCCGCTGAAGTGAGTTGCTGGTTCGTGTACCGGTTCATCAGTTCGGTGATGCGTTCCGAGAAGGCACGCTCGCGGATCACATTGTTGCGGGTGGTCTTCGCCGACTCCTCGGCCACCAGCTTCCGCAGCGCCTCGATGGCGAGCTGCGGATTCCGGGCCTGCTGCGTCTTCGCGATGAACTCGGGCGTCAGGTCGCCCAGGGATGGTTTCGGCATCCCTGCGGCCTCATAGATGTCGAGGATGTCCCCGGTGGAGGTCGACGTCGCGATCAGATCCCCGAGCAGCCTCGCGATATCCTCGGGCACCGGCTCCCCCCGGGCCTGCCGGTCAGCGGCGTCGAACTTCGCCATGTAGACGCGGATTTCCTCGTAGACCTGGATCTCCGGGCGGAGTTCGGCCAGGTTCTGGGCCCCCGAACACAGGGCCCAGGCTCGGGACAGCTGACTCGAGGCCTTCCGGTACCGTTCCGCGAGGGTCTCAGCGCCGTCGTCGGGCTGGTTGCCCGGTGTCAACGCGCTGCGCAGGTAGTTGACCGAGCCGGTGACAGCGTTCTTGAAGGCCTTGGGGGTGCCCGCACGGTAGACGGCGCGCCAGTCGAACCCGGCGAGCATCTCGCGCAGCATTTCCACCAGGGACTTGGTGAGCTCCACCGCCTCGTCAATGTTCTTGCCGATCGGCTTGTTCTGCTGGTCGGTCTTGGAGTACTCAGCCAGGGCCTTGGCCAGATTGTCGGCCAGCGGCGCATACGCCACCAAGAGCCCGTCCTGCTTGCCGCGGAAGGTGCGGTTCACCCGGGCGAGCGTCTGCATCAGCAGGGCTCCCTTCAGCGGCCGGTCCAGGTACAGCGTGTGCAGCGGCGGCGAGTCGTACCCGGTGAGCATCATGTCTTTGACGATCACTATCTCGAGTTCGTCGTCGACATTCCGCAGGCGCTCCTTGATGGTCGCGTTCAACGAGTCCCGGCGCACATGGTCAACCACCGGTGGAAGGTCGGACGGCGTCCCGGAGTACACCACCTTGATTTTGCCCTTGTCGAGGTCAGCCGAGTGCCAGTCGGGGCGCAGCGCAATGATTGCCGCATACAGGTTGGCGCAGATCTCCCGGGTGCCGCCGACAATCATGGCCTTGCCGGGCGACTCGATGAACTGGCGCATCTTGCCCGAGCGATTCTCCCAGTGCGTCACGAGGTCCTCCGCGAGGGCGGCGATGCGCTGCGGTGCCCCGTAGACGGCGTTCACGACGGCGACACTCGCCTCGATCCGTGCCCGCTCGGTGTCGTCGAGGCTCCGGGTGATGTCATCGGCCGCCTGGTCAAGGGTTTCCTCGGTGACGTCCTGGGCCAGTGCCACCTTAATCAGCCGTGGTTCGAAATACACGGGAACGGTGGCGCCGTCGTCGACCGCCCGGCTCAGGTCGTAAATGTCGATGTACTCGCCGAACACGTCACGCGTGTTCCGGTCGTCAAAGGAAATAGGTGTCCCGGTAAACGCGATCAGGGTGGCCCGCGGCAGAGCATCGCGGAGGTGGCGGGCGTACCCGTCGAGGTCGTCGTAGTGGCTGCGGTGCGCTTCGTCGACGATCACAATGATGTTCCGCCGGTCCGAGAGCAACGGGTGGTCCATGCCGGCGTCCTTCTCCTCCTGGCTGCGGCCGAACTTCTGCAGGGTGGTGAAGTAGATGCCGCCGGTGGTTCGACTGGCGAGTTCCTCACGCAGTTCGGCCCGGCGGCGGATCTGCCGTGGTTTCTCCGGGAGCAGGAGGCTTTGCGCGAAGGTTTCGTACAGCTGGCCGTCGAGTTCATTGCGGTCGGTGATCACCACGATGGTGGGGTTCAGGAGTTTCGGGTGCCGGGTGACCTGGTTGGTGTAGAGCTCCATTTCCATGGACTTGCCTGAGCCCTGGGTGTGCCAGACGACGCCGGCCTTGCCGTTGCTCGCGACCGCCAGGACGGTGCTGCCGACGGCCTTGGACACGGCGAAGTACTGGTGGGGCTTGGCGATGCGCTTACTCAGCCCGTCAGCGTTCTCGTCGAAGGCGGTGAAGTTGCGGGCCAGCTGGACAAACCGTTCAAGGCTGTAGAGGCCGTCGAGGGCCGGCTCCAGTTCGGTGACCGGCTCGCCGTCGACGAGGGCGTCACGCGCCACTGGTTCGCCGTCGTCGTCGACATTCCACGGTGAGAAGTGGTTCAACGGGGTGAACGGCGTGCCGTACTTGGCGAGGATCCCGTCGGAGGCGAGGGTGAAGACGCAGAAGCGGAAGGCGAGCGGGAATTCGCGCAGGTAGGTCTGCAGCTGGGCGTGCGCGGCGGGCACATCGGCCGAGCGGCTCCCGGCCCTCTTGAGTTCGATCACGCTGACCGGCATGCCGTTGCAGTAGAGCACGACGTCGAAGCGACGTTTGTAGTCTCCCTGGCGGAGGGTGACCTGGTTGACGGCGAGCCAGTCGTTGTCGTCGGCGACGGCACTCAGGACGCGGAGGGTGGGATTGTGCTCGGTACCGTCGGTGTCGATGTAGCTGATGCCGCGGAAGCCGTCGGTCAGATAGGTGTGGATGCGGTGGTTTTCGGTGATGGCATCGGTCGACTTGGGGGCGGTGATCTCGGCGACGGCCTGCTGCAGGTACTGCTGCGGCACGGTGGGGTTGAATTTCCGCAACGCTGCGAGCAACCGGGGTCGGATGAGCAGGTCATCCCAGGTGTCGCGCTCCCCCGATCCGGGTGCGATGGACTCGCCGGTGCCTGGTCGCCAGCCGAGTTCGGCCAGCTGTTCCATGGCGAGGCCCTCCCAGAGCGCTTCGCTGAGACCTGTTACTGCTGTCATGCTATTCCCCCAGTGTGTTGCCGATCACTGGCTTCAGTCTAGGTGTTGCACCGGTTCGACCTTGTGACAGAGGCGGTTCGGCGTTCCTGACCCGGCGGTTGGGGCCATTGAATGCCCCTACCGCCGGGTAGATCCACTTGGGTTCACGCTTGCTGCTGGGCGCGAACGGCTTCCCGGTCCGAGCTGGTCGGCATGGTTGTCGACGGTGCGGTGCGGGGCCAGGTCCAGGCGGAGCGAAGGATGAAGGCCAGGATCAGCAGCTCGACTCCGATGGTGAGGCCGTAGTAAAAGGCCCAGTCCCAGGTTGCCCCTGCCGCGTTGAAGATGGAGAGGGGAATGAAAAGCAAGGCAACGACGAGGTTCGTGGCGCGGTTCGCCCGGGCGGGCAGCGTCATCGAGAGCAGCACCATCAGGCTCGGGATCGCTATGATCACGAAAAAAATGGAAACCAATGTCCCGGTGATGTCGAAGACAAAGATCTCGCCACTCCGGATTACATCAATTTCGCCGGGCTGATAGAGGTGGAAGTAGTCGATGTAAATGACGAGGAACATGAAGCTGGTCCAGGCGGCCGCGAGCTTGGCCTGCACGGGGATTCGCGGGGTGTCGAGCAGTTTCGGGGTTTTCGTTCGGAGGGGCATTGGTCTTTCTTTCGATTGGAGCGGTCCGGTCGCCGGAGTGGCGGCAGGTCTGGGCGTGCATACGCATGGGGTGGGTCGTTCTCGTCGGTGAAGGTCGTCAGACGGTGATCACGACCTTCCCTCGGGTGTGGCCGGCTCCGACGTAGCGCAGGGCATCGGCCGCTTCGTCGAGGGGGTAGGTGCGGTCGATGACGGGCCTGACCTGCCCGGTCGTGAGCAACTCGGCAAGGGTGAGCAGGTCCTGGCGCTTCCCGATCGACGTGAAGGGCCTCAACCGCTGACGGGTGAAACCGGACAGCATACGGGCTTTGACGATCCGACCGAGGGGGCCGAACCAGCGGCCGCCGCGTCCGCTGTTGGGGATCAGGGTGCCGGTGGCCGTCAGCGCCTGGCGGACAGCCGCCAGGGGCTGGGCTTCCACGTTGTCGAGGATGACGTCGTAACGCTTCCCGGCTTGGGTGAAGTCGGTCCTCGTGTAGTCAATGACGTGGTCGGCACCGAGTGACCGGACCAGGTCGACGTTGCGGGTGCTGCACACACCCGTCACCTCGGCACCCAGCGCCGTGGCGATCTGTACGGCGAAGGAGCCCACGCCGCCTGACGCGCCCGTGACCAGCACCGTCTGGCCCGGTCGAACGTTTGCGATTTTGTGCAATGCCTGCAATGCCGTCATGGCCGAAGTGGGCACGGCTGCCGCGTCCACGAGGGACAGGTTGGCGGGCACGGGCACGAGGTTGCGCGCCGGGACGCAGGCGTACTCCGCGAGTGCTCCAGCGGTGCTCCAGCCGAACACCTTGTCGCCGGGACGGAGAGTGGTGACGTCTTTGCCTACCGCTGCCACCACTCCTGCGAGGTCCATGCCGGGCGTGCCATGGCGCGGCCGGCGGAGCCCGTACACCAGGCGCACCATGAACGGCTCGCCGGTCATAACGAAGTAGTCGCCGGGGTGCACCGAGGCCGCGCCTACCTGGACGAGCACCTCGCCTCGACCGGGTAGCGGTCGCCCGACGTCGGACACCTCGAGCACTGAGGGCGGGCCGTAGCGGTGCTGGACAGCGGCCCGCATAGTCGCCGCCCCGCCCAGACTCGCCCCCGGCGACAGGGGTGCTCCGGTATTCGATCGCTGTTCGTTTTTCACAGAAGCCTCCTTGCGTCCGAGCAACGACTTTCGCCGCCCGTACAGCGTACGACGTACGTTGTACGATAGAGTGTGAACCTACGCTGTACTGCTGTCAAGCATTTTGAGAGAGCGAGGAAATTGTGGCTGCTGGGGAACAAGGTCAGGTCGCTGCAGACGCGGGGCTGACCAAGCAGCGGGTGGTGATCGAGGCGATCCGACTCGCCGATCGCGAGGGGGTCGAAGGGCTGAGCATGCGTCGGCTGGCTCGCGAGCTTGGTGCGGGCGCGATGTCGCTCTACCACTATGTGGCGAGCAAGGAACAGTTGCTGGACGCCATGATCGACGTCGTGTTCGAGGAGATTGAGCTACCGCCCGAGGAGACCGACTGGCAGTCGGCGATGCGACGGCGTTCGATATCCGCCCGTCAGGTTCTCGCGCGCCACCCGTGGGCGATTGGCCTGCTGGACTCGCGGACAGCACCGGGGGCGGCGCACCTCCGTCACCGCGAGGCGGTCACCGCCTGCCTGCGGAGGGCTGGCTTCTCGGTTCTGATGGCGACGCACGCCAACTGGTTGCTCGACAGCCTGGTCTACGGTTATGCCCTGCAGGAAGCCAACCTGCCGTTCGATACAGCCGATGAGTTCGCGGACATGGCCGAGGAGGTCTACCTGCCTCAGCTTCCTACAGGCGAGTTCCCCTACCTCAACGAATCGGCCGGGGCGCTTGTCGCTGCCGGCTACGATCCCGCGGAGGAGTTCATCTTCGGCCTCGATCTCGCCCTGGCCGCCCTCGAGCCGCTGAGGGCCTCCGCATAGCGACCCTCACGGACCGTCGAGTGGCCCTGGGCACCGCACCTCCGATCCGTAACCGCCGTGTTGTAGTGGTGGGCGCTGCCGGACTCACCGCGGCCTTCGACCAGATCGAGACTCCTGCCAGCCCTGCGGAGTAGGACCGGCGCGAATTCCAGCCCTTTGAAGCGGGTGTTTATTGGAGTTCGCCGGACGAGAGCTCACTCATGGCCGACATCCATTCCTAACCGGTTATTTGAGGTTGGCGTCTCTGCTGCTTTCCCCTGGATGGGGCGACTTCACTTCGACCGTATCCAGCGGAACCGATAGCTCTAGACCAGTTCCTCGACCAGCATTTCGGCTTCTTTGACCCGCAGCTTCCCGGACATGAGCTGCGGAAGGAGGGCATCGCGGGTTGTTACGAGGGTAATGTTTTCGTCTAAGGCTCCCGATATCGACCCCTCAATCGATTCGAGTCTGATCTCCAGTTCTACCTCCACTTTGGACTGGATCACAGGTACCGCTAAAGATTCCAGCTGGTTTCTGTTGATGGAGCCAAACACAGTCCCCTCAGCCTCAAACGGTGCCCACGCCTCAGGAATGTCCTTTAATTGGTGAAAGAGTGTGAAAGGTCTTTCGAATCGCGAACGAACAGATGCCAAACCGCGGCCTATACACGTCTCTTCCTTCGCGAGATTGGCACGCCCAACGGGTGCGCGAACACTCAGCAAGGTGTCTCCCGTCTTCGCGAATCTGGATGGACTTGTCGTCCATACGCGATTGGCCGGAAATCTCACGCCGAAATCTCTGACCCCTTGATAAAAGACAACGCCACTGTGAGCTTCATTGAAGCTGGTTCCCGCAGGAGACGACCCCATAGTTATCAGGGCGATCGTAGAGAGTGGTTGCCACACACCGGGCTCAATTGCTCGCTTCGTGAGGGCACGAGCAAGCAGATCAAGGGTTTCAATGAGTTTGGCGTTTGCGGCGATCTTGTCGTCGAGCGCACCCAACACCTCCGCAATCGCCCGCTGCTCTGCGAGTAGTGGAAGCTCGGGAAGAACAAATGAGCGTACATCAGCAACGTTAAGATGAGCGACGGTCGATCCGGTTGCTTTGGACAGCAACAGCTCTTGCTGGCGGGGTGAAGTCAGCAGATAAAAGAGGAAGGTGCCGTCGATTTTCTCGGCATCTGGGCGAAGTAGCATTGTGCGCTGTCCCGGCGCGACGTTTCCAGTATCAGGAATAAGTACCAACGGCCCAACGGGCGCTTCACGCGCGAAAAGTAGATCGCCGGGTCGAGGAACCATGCGTCGTGTCCAGAGGTGAAAGGTGTCTCGTGATATCTTTCGCGACTCCGCATAGTTGATCGCATTCCCCCTCATCGCGGGGGTCCCTACCGCGAAATATTCGCCATTGGGATCTATCGGCGCGGTCTTGTGTTCACAGTCAACAATTTGAGAACACACTTCCTCGATGGTCGGCCCAATGCTCACGAGACCCGTCCCAGTTGCTGCCGCACAACTGCGGCAAGCCGCTCCGACTCAGCGAACTGTTCAAACAACTCGGCTGACAGCCGGGCGATCTTCTCCTCGAT
Source organism: Arthrobacter sp. Sr33 (assembly GCF_054511195.1). Lineage (NCBI taxonomy): Bacteria > Bacillati > Actinomycetota > Actinomycetes > Micrococcales > Micrococcaceae > Arthrobacter > Arthrobacter sp. Sr33. Next base: position 326,984 of record NZ_JBTNDD010000002.1, read on the forward strand.
CGGCTCCCCGTCGTCTTCGACGTCGGCCGCTCCGACATACCGGCCCGGCGTCAGGGCGTAATCAGCCGCCTTGATCTCCGTCAACGGCACGGACCTGCAGAACCCCGCGATGTCGTCGTACTCGATGCCCGACCCCTGCGCGGACGCTGACCCGCGCCACGCGTGATAGGTCTCGGCGATCTTCGCGATGTCCTCGTCCGCCAGTGCGCGCTCGGCCCGGTCCACCATGTAGCCCAGGTTCCGCGCATCGATGAACAGCACCTCACCCGACCGGTCGACGGCTCCCGACGACTTGTCCTTGGCGAAGAACCACAGACACACCGGGATGCCGGTGCTGCGGAACAGCTGGGTGGGCAGGGCGACCATGCAGGCCACCAGATCGGCCTCCACCAACTGCGCGCGGATGTCGCCTTCGCCGCCGGAATTCGACGACATGGACCCGTTGGCCATCACCACACCGGCACTGCCACCCGGTGCGAGCTTCGAGATGATGTGCTGGATCCACGCGTAGTTGGCATTGCCCGCCGGCGGGACGCCGTACTTCCAGCGGGGGTCACTTTCAGACCGGGCCCAGTCCTTGATGTTGAAGGGCGGGTTCGCCATGATGAAATCGGCCTGCAAATCCGGGTGCTGGTCACGTGCGAACGTGTCACCCCAGCGGCTGGCCAGGTTGCCGTTGAGCCCGTGAATAGCGAGGTTCATCTTCGCCATCCGCCAGGTGCGCTCGTTCAGCTCTTGCCCGTAGACGGAGATGCTCGAGCCCTCCTTGTTGTGCGACTCGAGGAACTTCTCCGTCTGCACAAACATGCCACCCGACCCACAGCACGGGTCATAGACGCGCCCGTGATCGGGCTCCAGTACCTCGACGAGCACGCGGACGACGTCGGCCGGCGTATAGAACTCCCCGCCCCGCTTCCCTTCGGCCTTCGCAAACTTCTCCAGGAAGTACTCATAGACCTCCCCGAGGAGGTCTCGCGCCTTCTTAGCACCCTGTCCGGTGAACCGCGCGGAGTTGAAGAGGTCCAGCAGTTCACCGAGACGGCGCTGGTCGATGTTGTCCCGGTTGAAGATCCGCGGCAGCGTTGCCGCGAGCGACGGGTTGGCGCCCATCACGGCGTCCATCGCGTCGTCGATCAGCTCGCCAATGGTCTTGGCCGCTTCGCCGGCTGCTGCCTGCGTCCCCTTGGCGTTCTGGGCCAGATAGGTCCAGCGAGCCTGCGTCGGCACCCAGAAGACGCCCCGCCCGGTGTACTCGTCGACGTCGTCGATCATCTGCGCGATCTGCTCGTCGCCGAACCCGTCAGCGGCAAGTTCAACCCGGATCTGCTCCCGGCGTTCGTCGAACGCGTCCGAAACGTACTTCAGGAACACCAGGCCCAGGATCACATCCTTGTACTGGGACGCGTCCATGGAGCCACGCAGCTTGTCTGCGGCCTTCCACAGGGTGTCCTTGAGTTCCTTCATGGTGGACGGCAGGGCGTCTACCTTTACTTTCGGGGGCACTAGGGCGTTCCTTCCATCGGGGCGGCGGGGGTGTTTTCGCCGAGGGTCACGGTGTTGCTGGCTACGCCGTCCATGATCAGCGTAGCGAGTTGGTTGAGTTGATTGACGCGTTGGAGCGCGGCGAGCCGCTCCTGGTCGACGGCGTCGAGCGTGCGCCTGAGAAGATCCCGCTGGTCGACGTCGACCGCGCGGACTGTCCACGACCTCCACCTCCGTGCTGTCGGCGCCTGGCTGTTGATGTCTTCGGCAAGCAGCCTCGCTACCAGTCCCGGCTGACCTCTTCGGGGTGATCCTCCATCAATAATCCGGAGGATGCGGGCCGGGTACGCGACGACGGCGGCGCCGTCGGGATCCACCAGAGCAACGGGCCGCGGCCCCGTGCAGAAGACGACGTCGCCCGGCTCGGTGAGTCGGCCGGCCGGGTAGTGTGCAGCGAACCTGAACCGATCCATCACCGCTGGTGGATCCCCGTCGAGGAGCGACCCGGCGGTGATCACTGTGATGGCACCGGGCGCATTCGGGTCACCAGCGTGAAGGTCCGCCGCATCGATCCGGTTCCCGGGGAGGTAGGCGACCGCGCCGGCGTCGGCCAGGTCTCCGAGAACCCTCCCCACCGGGCTCTCCGGGGTCGGCGTTGGGATTACCCGCATATCCAGACCCCGAACGGTTTGCGGCTGTTGGAGTGATGACAGGAGATTTTCGATGTCTAGCACCGCGTCAGCTGGTTGAGCGGTCCTGTTGCGTGGAAGTGGCCGAACCCGAACCAGTGAGCCGCGTGCCGCGAGCAACGACGACGTCCTCACGAGCCGCGCGAACCGAAATGAATGCTTCTCCACCGATCGTTGGTTGCCCATTGCAGCGGCGAGGTCGCTGATCAGATCTTCGATGTCCGTGGTGGACAGTGAGGTTCCGGAGAGGTCAGACACCATCGTCCACCGATCGGCCAATGCCACCTCGGCGTGTGCGGGGCCGAGTACCCACAGGGCCATCGCCTGGCGGGGCTTCGAGGTGAGCAAACCTTGAGGCAAGCGGACGACGGCGCGCAGCCGCCCCGTGCGCAAAGTGGCTGACCGGATAGCTTCGCTCTCCCCTGCCGCGCCGTCCACACCCAACGCATCACAGAGCGCGCTCGCGGGACCAAGTGCCACAGCGCGGTCATCATCGGTGAGCCGCAGACAGATCCTGTCGACGACGTTCAGGATCGCGACGTCGTCCGGGTCCTGGTTCTCGGCGTGAGGAAACTGGGCCAGATGCAGTGCTGAATCCTGCTCGCCCACGGGGCCGGCGTCGTCGTCCGCTGTCTCAAGCGCCAGGCCGTGAGTAAGGAGACGACGCAAACCACGCCGAGATACTGCCGAGTCGAACCCCTCCCAGGCGAGGACGCATCGCACCGTCCCGTCACCCTCACCCAGCTTCAGGAGAGTGTCGGTGCTTCCTGGCGAGTGATCCACAACCAGCATTGATCCATCGTGCCGATTGAGCAGCGCGACTGCCGCGGCAGCCACCAGGCTGACGGCATCTTGGTGGATCTCTCCGCCCTGCAGCCCGAGCCTCCGCTGGGACGTGAGCAGCAGGTCGAAGGCCGCCGCCGGGCTGTAGGCTGCGTCGGCCAGCGCCTCTGCGGTCGCTGCGAGGAAGGCAAGCTGGTCGCCCGTCGCTTCCATTTCGCGATAGAGGCTGTGGTTATCCGGGTCGTAGTCGTCAGCTAAATCCAGCAGTTCGACGGCGGACAGTCCGCTCAGTCGCCTCCCGCTGAGAACCTTCAGACACAGGAGGGCCGTCAACGCATCAGTCTCCGCAGGATCAGCAACTATGCCCGAACGAAAGGCGTCGGCGTCAAGGAGCGCGGAGGGGTTGTTGCCGCGACCGGTGTCGTGGAGCCATCGACCAATTTCAGCGGCGTCGAATGCCGGGTGGCTCGGTGGGCTGGTGGTTGGCGCTGGGAAAGGAAGTTCGGCGTCACGATAACGACGTCGCCACATGGAGACCACTGGTCGGGCAACCTGGGCCAGCCGGGCAACATCGGCAAGGGACATATCGGCCTTGGTCATATTCGGCATGCCTCCTCCCTAATCAACGGTTCAACGTTCTGACCCTACCCGTTGGTTGTTGCGGACAGCCTGCCCGGTTGATAACAGGGGTTATCGCGTCTATTCGACTTCTGGATGAATGAGTGACCGTAGCGTTCATTCCCACAGGCACCATCACCACCCATGAAAGGACTGCCATGAAGTACATTCGCCAGATTCACTTGGATAGCCCAGGTACAAGAAGCGAGCACATTTCCCGGGTCAACCACTCGGATACCCCTACAGGTCCGCTGTCCGAATCCTCCAGGACGAAGATCGTGCAGCAGATTACGGCTGGCACTGAGACCTATCAAAGCCGCAGCACCAACGGTGCACAGGCACCGGTGGTGGTCCGAACCAGCGGACTGGGAACCAAGTACATCACCACTGTCAGCGACGGACGGGAGACCAATAATCTCCTAAGTCTCCCTCAGTACTAAGTAAACCCACAGTCTGCGGTTGGAAGCGGCATGGGGGCCGCTTCCAACCGCTCCCCAACCATCGACACACTCTTCAGAAAGTCATCGACATGAAAATACGCATCGCACTCTGCGCAGTCGGTTTAGTTGCTTTGACCGGCTGTTCAGGTGGAGCTCCCACTACCGCGGCAGATGGGACCGCGACGACGATCACACCATCACCGGTAGTGCCTGCGGAGTCCTCGGAATCCTCTGAATCCTCGGAATCGGCACTACCGACGGAGTCTTCGCAGTCCCCCGAACCGCCCCCTGAGCCGGCGGAAACAGCAGAGCCGGAGACGAGCGACAGGGGCAACCTGGTCAAGGACATTGGCGAACCTGCAGGCATCTTCAATACCAATGACCGAAGCACGAACATCATCGACTTCACCGTGACGTCGATCGCCCCGACCCAGTGCACCGAAGAGTACGCTCAGCCGCCGATTAACGGTCACTACCTGGCAGTTCAACTCGATGTGGAAACCCAGCCGGAGTTGAAGGACGAACTCGGCGGCAGCTTCTACGCTGACGCTGGGGCTTGGAAGTTCATTCAGGCCGACGGAACCACGTTCAACGGCATGTTGTTTGGCAACTCCTACGGCTGTATGCCAGAGACAGCCATTTTGCCGCAATCCATTGGGCCCGGAGAAACTGCAGCCGGAACGGTTCTCCTCGATGTCCCCGCGCTGGAGGGAACGCTGGTGTTGTCCTATCTGGGCGAAGACGCCTGGGAATGGGTCATCCCCTAACCTCCAGGATGACTCGTCCCCAAAGGCTCCCGCACCGAACGATGAGCTGGTTTTGGGGCCAGCCAATGCCGTCTGCTCTGTTCCGATCGGGCCACGAAAATAATTCAAAATTCTTTTCCGTACCCCCTCCCACGCACCTCATTCTGTCAGAGGCGAATGATGGAATGGAGGTATGAAAAGCAATAAAGCTTCTTCTACCGGATCGGGATTCTCTCCCGAATTCGGCGCGGATTCCGCCTCCAACTGCGGGTCCGCGGATACGTCTGCCCGGACTTCGGGGACCACTGCGGCTGCGGGAACTGCGACCGGGTACGGTCCCGGCGGTCCGCTGAGTGTCGAAGCGATATGGACGGCTCCCTTGGCTGACACCGTCCCTGACTCACCGGATGCCCCGTCGCCGGATACCCGGGCGTTGGCGGGATGGCTGGGGTTAACTGCGGTCGGTGAGCTGGACGGGGCTCAGGCGTTGGACGCGTTGCGGGACGTCAACCGGGCGAGGTCCTGGCTCGATGCGCAGGAAGCGAAGATCACCACTCGCCTCCTTGACCTGACCACCGAATCGATGGGCCCCGCTGGCCGCCTCGGGTATGCCCGGACACTGACGGAGTCAGAAGTTGGAGCCGCCCTGCATTTGCCGGAGCGGACTGCCGGGGCCCTGATCGAACACAGTGAACTCCTGACCCGGCATTATCGGGTGGCTTTGGGTGCACTTGAGGACGGGAGGCTATCGAGGCGCCATGCCTGGGCCGTAGTCGAAGAGGCCACCAGTATCCCGGACGCCGCGCCCGAGGTATTGGCGGCATTCGAGAAACGCCTGGTCGACATGGCGTGCAAAACCACTGTGAGTCGGTTCTGCTATCAGGCCAGACGGCTACGCGAGCAACTGCACCCCGAGTCCACCACCACTCGGCATAAGAAGGCCGTCGAGGGTCGGTTGCTGCAACTAACTCCTGCGTATGACGGGATGGCGTGGCTTGAAGCGTATCTGCCTGTAGAACAAGCCGCAGGGATCTTCCATCGGGTCGACACCGCCGCCCGCAACCTCCAGGGACCGGATGAGCCCCGGACCCTCACCCAGTTGCGAGCTGACGTGTTTGCTGACGTCCTCACCAGCTCCGGGCCGAGCGCCGATCAAGCCGGTGGAGCTAGCTATCAGGGTGTTCAGGCGAAGGTGTTCGTCACTGTTCCAGTGATGACCCTCCTTGGCGGGGATGTACCGGGAGAACTTGAAGGGTATGGGCCCATCAACCCCGACCTGGCCCGCAAACTCGCGGGGCATGCGCCGTCGTTCACACGCATCCTCACCCACCCCTTTACCGGGGCACGTCTCGGTGCCGATGCCACCACCTATCGGGTGCCGAAGGACCTGCGAGACAGCATCAGAGTGCGGGACCGGACGTGTCGTCATCCAGGCTGCAACCGGTTGGCAGTGTTTTGCGAACTCGACCATACAAAACCCTGGGCCAACGGTGGAAAGACCAGCTACGGCAACCTCGCTGCCTTGTGCAAGCGTCACCACCGGCTCAAATCCGAAGGCTACTGGCACTATCGACAACCCGAGCCGGGGACCATCATCGCCATCTCACCGGCAGGCGAAACCTACATCACACGGCCGGACCCACCACCGGCACCGCCGCCACCGGACCCGGCACCGTTCTAACCGCGCCGGCCGTGCTGAAAAGGTGCCGTAGAGGCGTTAGCTCTGGAGACTCAAAACGCCGTCGGCCCGCCACAGCCAGCTACTCGGCGGAGGTTCTGATCGGCGGAGGTACTGCTCGGCTAAACGTGAGGTACATGCAGGCCGATCACGCGGAAGGGGCGGTGACCATCCTTTCGGATAGCCACCGCCCCTTCCGGTCAAGCCTGGAGTGAAAGTAGGGCTTACTTCACGTCCTCGTCAACCCAGTCGAACGTCCGGGTGACAGCCTTCTTCCAGAGCCGCAACTGGCGATCGCGCTCCCCCGCATCCATGGATGGCGTCCAGCGCTTGTCCTCGGCCCAGTTGGTAGCCAACTCGTCGGTGTCCTTCCAGAAACCCACCGCCAGACCTGCCGCATAGGCTGCGCCCAACGCGGTGGTCTCAGTGACCTTCGGCCGGATCACCGGGATACCGAGGATGTCGGACTGGAACTGCATCAGCGCGTCGTTGGCGACCATACCGCCGTCGACCCGCAGATCCTCCATGTCCACTCCCGAATCGGCGTTCGCCGCGTCCAGCACCTCGCGGGTCTGGAACGCGGTGGCTTCGAGGGCGGCCCGCGCGATGTGCCCCTTGTTCACGAATCGGGTGAGACCCACAATGGCGCCGCGGGCTTCGCCGCGCCAGTACGGTGCAAACAGGCCGGAGAACGCTGGCACGATGTAGACCCCACCGTTGTCCTCGACCGTTCTGGCAAGCTCCTCCACCTCGGGAGCCGACTTGATGATGCCGAGGTTGTCCCGCAGCCACTGGATCAGCGACCCGGTCACAGCGATCGAGCCTTCCAGCGCGTAGACGGCCTTGGCGTCGCCGAGCTTGTAGCAGACGGTAGTCAACAGACCATTCTTTGAGTGAACAATCTCCTCACCGGTGTTGACGATCATGAAGTTGCCGGTGCCGTACGTGTTCTTGGCGCCGCCCTTCTCGAACGCCGCCTGACCGAACGTCGCCGCCTGCTGGTCGCCCAGGATGCCGGAAACCGGCACCTCGCGGAGCAGCTGGGAGGTGTGGACAGTCCCATAGACCTCGGAGGAGGACTTGATCTCCGGCATCATGGACCGCGGCACACCAAAGGCCTCAAGGATTCCGTCGTCCCAGGACAGGGTCTCCAGATCCATGAACATGGTCCGCGAGGCGTTGGTGACATCGGTGATGTGCACGCCGCCGTCGGTGCCGCCGGTGAGGTTCCAGGTGACCCACGAGTCGGTGTTTCCGAAGATCAGATCGCCGGCCTCAGCCTTGGCCCGGGCACCGTCCACATTGTCCAGGATCCACTTGATCTTGGTGCCCGAGAAATAGGTGGCCAGCGGCAGCCCGACCTTCGCCTTGAACCGCTCCACTCCCCCGTCAGCCGCCAGCTCGTCAACGATCGACTGGGTCCGGGTATCCTGCCAGACAATCGCGTTGTAGACCGGCTGTCCGGTCGTCTTGTCCCAGACCACAGCAGTTTCACGCTGATTGGTGATGCCGACGGCGGCAATATCGTGACGGGTCAGGTTGGCCTTCGACAAGGCGTTACCGATGACCTCCCTGGTGTTGTTCCAGATCTCCAGGGGATCATGCTCGACCCAGCCGGCCTTGGGGAAAATCTGCTCGTGTTCCTTCTGGCCGGAGGACACAATGTCCCCGCTGTGATCAAAGACGATCGCCCGGCTGGAAGTAGTGCCCTGATCAATCGCAATTACATACTTCGACATGTAGTGCTCCTCTTTGAGTATTCCGTCGGTGAATAATTCCGGCGCGGACGGTCGGAGGACCGCCCGGCCGGTTGAGTGCTAGCCAGCGAGTGTGCTGGCCGGGCAGTGCTATCCGGTAACTGCGGGGAAGGTGACCAGCATGGCGACCAGGCCGCCGAGAACGCCACCGATCAGTGGACCAACCACTGGAACCCAGGCGTAACCCCAGTCGCTGCCGCCCTTGCCCTTGATGGGAAGCAACGCGTGAACGATCCTGGGACCGAGGTCACGTGCAGGGTTGATGGCGTAGCCGGTGGGCCCACCGAGGGAGGCGCCGATACCGACAACCAGGAGCGCAACCGCCAGAGGGCCGAGGCCCGAGGGGGTGCCAGCAAACGAAATGACTACGAAAACCAGCACGAAAGTACCGATGACTTCGGTAATCACATTCCAGGCATTCGACCGGATCGCTGGTCCGGTGGAGAAAACGCCCAGCTTGTTGGCGGGGTCGGGCTCAGCGTCGAAGTGCTGCTTGTATGCCAACCAGCAGAGGAAGGCGCCAATCATGGCACCAATCAGCTGGGCCGCAAAGTACAGCAGGACGTTGATGAAGGTCTTGTCGATATCGGGGCCGAGCGCTTCTATATCTGAATTGACGAGCAGGCCGACCGTAACGGCGGGGTTAAGGTGCGCGCCGGATAGGGCCGCCACATAGACGCCAGCAAAGACGCCGAGACCCCAGCCGAAGTTCACCATCAAAAATCCGCCATTGTTGCCCTTGGTACCGGCCAGAGCGACGTTGGCAACGACACCTGTACCCAGCAGCAACAGCAGCATGGTGCCGAACATTTCGGCAACGAATGCTTCCAGAGACATCTTTGACTCCTTTAATTATTCATTTTTATCGAACCCAGCCCGCGGCTGTGGCTCTCTTGCTCCCCCCGGCAACAGCTGCCGTTGGTCCTGCATCCGCTCCGGGAGCGGCAATGGTTGCGCGCCAGATCCCGGCTACGCCACCAAATCTTCAACGTGAACGTTGTGCCAGTCCCGCAGCACCCGTTCAGCCAGCTCAATCTCAGCCTGCACCTTCTCACCGTTCCAGCCCAGCAGCGGCGCGAGGGTGTCCGCTAGCTCGTGCAACAGTTCGGTACTGACCAGTCCCCTGAAGGCGATCGAGGTCCGGCGGATCAAGACGTCAGCCACATGGCCTACCTGTTCCTGTTCGACCATGTACGCCAACTCGCGGTGGCTGAGCTCGCTGGTGGAGGTAAAGGTTTGATCCTGGCCCGCCCGCAGGTACTCGATGACGTCGACGGCACGGGTCCCGTATCGGGTCAGCAGACCCTCGACCCGCTCGGCCGACAGCCCCGGTTCGATGTGGGCGCTCACCCAGGCCTTCTCTGCGGAGGGAGTTCTCGGGAACCCCTTCCCGCCGCCGATGGCAAGACCCGCCGTCGTCGTCGTCCGGCGCTTGCCGAGGATTTCCAGGACGTCGTTGGTCATGTGCTCTGACAGTGCGCGGAAAGTGGTCCACTTGCCGCCGACCAGGCTGAGGGTGGTCACCGTCCGGGCGCCGGAGCGATCCTGGCGCTTCTCAATCCGGTAGTCCCGGGAGACGAAGCCCGGCTGCGTGTCGTCGTGCCGTGGCAGTGGTCGGACACCGGAGAAGCTGTAGACCACATGGCCGTGCTCGACGACGATGGCCGGGAAGACGTGTCCGATCAGTTCAATGAAGTAATCCACCTCTTCGGGGGTGCACACGGCCGGGGTGTCCACATCGGTATCGATGTCGGTGGTGCCCACCAGAACGCGGTCGCCGATCGGGTAGACCAGCACAATCCGGCCGTCGGTGTGCTCGAAGAAGATTTCACGCCCTGCGCAGGCCGCCAGCAGTTCGGGGTGGTCGAGGACAATATGGGAGCCCTTGGTGCCGCCCATGAACTTGCTGCGTTCGCCCAGCGAATCGTTGGTCCCGTCCACCCAGGCGCCGGTCGCGTTCACGACGACGTCGGCGGCGAAGGCGAATTCCTCGCCAGTGAGCTCGTCGCGGAGCAGCACCGAATCGCCGTCACGGCCGATGGCGCTGACGTAGTTGGTGGCCCGCGCCTCGGCATTGGCGGCAAGGCCGTCGCGGAGCACATCGAGGGTCATCCGCTCGGGGTTGTGCACCGATGCATCGAAGTAGGTGGCCGTGTAGCGCACATCAGGCCGCAGGTCCGGCAGCTGGGCGAGCGACGCCTTGCGACCGGCGAAGCGGTGACGCGGTACGGCGCCGCCATCCCTGGAGAACCAGTCATACATGGTCAGGCCCGCCTTGATCAGGAAGGCACCCCGCTCGCGGGGCTGGCCGTGCTGACGGTGGGTCAGGAACCGCAGCGGAGCCGCGAGAATTCCGGAGAAGGTACTGAAAATGGGGATAGTGGTCTGAAGCGGCTTGACGTAGTGCGGCGCTGTCTTCAGCAGGGCGTTGCGCTCGACCACTGACTCGCGGACCAACCGAAACTCGCCGTTCTCGAGGTACCGGATACCGCCGTGGATCATGTGCGAGGAAGCACCGGAGGCGCCCTGGCAGTAGTCACCGCGTTCCACCAGTGTTACGTCGACACCCTGCAGCGCCAGGTCCCTGAAGGTTCCTACGCCGTTAATGCCGCCACCAATAATCAGCACCGACGCGCGCGGCGTTTCCTTCAACCGTTGCACCCCCGGCCGTTCAGCGGGCGTGCTTGTGGCACCATTCGCACTGGCGGACTCAGCCAAAACATTCTCCTCAACAGTTTGCAGGCTGCATTGGATCCGCAGCCGTCCCACCTATTCTTGAAATGCTGGGAATAATAGTCAATGGTGTTGCACATACGTGCAGAAGTGACGGAGGATTTGGCTATGAACGTTCGACCAAAGGCTGAAAGATCGGACCCCGCTGCACAATCTTCCGCTGAGGACTTCAAGCGGTCCCGGAGCGGTGACGCCCTGCGGGCCGCGCAGATGTACTACCTGCAGGACCTCACGATGAACGCCATCGCGCGGGAATTGCGGACCTCACGATCTACCGTGTCACGGCTCCTGTCGATGGCCCGGGACACCGGGCTCGTGCAGATCCAGGTCAACAATCCGTTGCAGCGGGCACCGTCGCTGGAACAGCAGATCCGGCGACAGTTCGGGGTGGAAGCCCATGTGGTACCGGTGACCGACATCGTGAGCGACTCCGACGTCCTCGACCGGGTAGCCATCCAGGCGGCCCGGACCATCGGTCCGCTGGTCGATTCGAACGCCATTATCGGCGTCGCCTGGGGTTCGACCCTCAGCGCTGTCAGCCATCATCTGACCCGCAAGGTCACCCACGACAGCACCATTGTGCAGTTGAACGGCGCCGGCAACACGCAGACCACCGGCATCACCTATGCCAGCGAAATCCTCCGCCGGTTCGGGCAGGCCTATGGCGCCCGGGTGGAGCAGTTCCCCGTGCCGGCCTTCTTCGACCACGCCGAAACCAAAACCGCAATGTGGGCCGAACGGAGCGTGATGAGAATCCTGGACCTCCAGAGACGCATGACGATGGCCATTTTCGGCGTCGGGTCCATCGACGCCAATATCCCCAGTCATGTCTACTCGGGCGGCTACCTCGACGACGACGACCTCCGGGCGTTGGACGAGCACCAGGTGGTTGGCGATGTCGCAACCATGTTCTTCCGCGCCGACGGCACCCACAGCGACCTGCTCCTCAACCAACGCAGCACCGGACCCGAACTGGATCTGCTCCGGCAGGTGCGCCGGCGGATCTGCGTCGTGTCGGGCGAGACAAAGATCAACGGGTTGCGCGGCGCGTTGGCGGCCGGGCTCGCCACCGACCTCATCCTCGATGAAGGGTCGGCGCGGCGGCTGGTGCACGGCGGGTCCCGCTGACCCAATCGCCCTTCGGTATTGTCAAGGTATGCACAAGGCACCGAAAATCGCGCTCAATAACGGGGTACAAATCGACCAGGTCGGGTACGGCGTCTACAAGGTGCCGCCCGAGACGACCCACGACCTCTGCGCCCAGGCCCTCGAAATTGGGTATCGCACCATCGATACCGCCGCCATGTACGGCAACGAGGCGGGGGTCGGCGGTGCCATCAACGACGCCGTCGGTGCTGGGTGGCTGGAGCGCAACGACGTCTTTGTCACCACCAAGCTGTGGAACGACGACCATGGCTACGACTCGACCCTCCGCGCCTTCGACGCCTCCCAGCAGGCGCTCGGTCTGGACTCCGTTGACCTGTATCTGATTCATTGGCCCTGCCCGGCCCGGGATCAATACGTCGATACTTTTCGCGCCCTGGAGCAGCTGTACCACGATGGCCGGGTGCGGGCGGTGGGTGTCTCCAACTTCCAGCTTCCCCATCTGGAGCGTCTGCTCGGCGAAACGTCGGTGGTCCCGGCCGTCAACCAGATTGAACTGCACCCCTACCTCCAGCAGGAGGAACTGCGGCAGTTCCATGACGCCCACGGCATCCGCACCCAGGCGTGGAGTCCGCTGGGCCGCGGTGCGATCCTGGCCGACCCGGTGATCGGGGCGATTGCCGCGGAGCTGGACCGGACCCCGGCGCAGGTTGTCCTCCGCTGGCATGTGCAGTCCGGCCACCTGGTCATCCCCAAGGCCAGCAGCCCCGACCGGATCGCCAGCAACCTCGATGTCTTCGGCTTCGAGCTGAGCCCCGCACAGCTCGCGGCCATTGAGGGTCTAGAGCGGAACACCCGCTTTGGTTCGCACCCAGACCAGGTGAACTAGCATTGGTTCCCACCGCCATCACCGTGACGCGCCAGGCCACTGAGACAACCCATTCCTACCTAGGCGCAACGCAGCGGTACTGGGATTTCGCCCCGGCGCCCGGCGCTCCCGCGAACGTGCCCACCCTCTTCATGGTGCACGGGTTCAGGGGCGATCACCACGGCCTGCTCCGCATCGTCGAAGCGCTGCCGTCTCACCGGATTGTGGTGCCCGACCTCCCCGGTTTCGGCCAGTCCGAGGCGCTCGACGGCGTGCACGACGTCGACGCCTACGCCGATTTCGTGGGCTTCAGCTTCACCGCATTGGCGTTGGGACCCGCCACGGTGCTGCTCGGCCATTCATTCGGATCCATCGTCGCGGCGCGGTGGGCGGCCGCCCATCCGTCGGCGATCGCGGCCCTGGTGCTGATCAACCCGATCTGCGAACCCGCGCTGGAAGGTGCCAACCGGCTCGCTTCCAAACTGGCGGCCGTGTACTACCGGGTAGGGGCGGCCATGCCCGAGAAGCTGGGGCTCGCGCTGCTCGGTAATCCGGGGATTGTCCTCGGCATGAGTGCGATGATGGCGAAGACCAAGGACCGGGCGCTGCGCAGGTACATCCACGGACAACATCTGAGCTACTTCAGCACCTATGCCAGCCGCCGGGTGCTGCTGGAGGCGTTTCAGGCCTCCATTACCGGGACGGTCAGGGATGTGGCAACACGACTGGCCATGCCGGTCCTCCTGATTGCCGCAGAAAAGGATGACCTGGGCTCGGTGGCCGGTCAACGCGACCTCGCTGGCCTGATCGCGGATGCCCGGCTTGAGATCATTCCCGAGGTGGGTCATCTGGTGCATTACGAGACCCCGGACGAAGCGGCTCGGCTGATCGAAAACTTCCTGGCAGGACGACCCGAATGAGGATCCTGTTCGACGCCCGGTTTACCCGGCTGGACCATCACGACGGCATCAGCCGCTACGGGGCCAGCCTGATTGCGGCGGTTGCGGAACGGGCAGACGTGGCGATGCTCATCTCCGACCACCGACAGCTCGGCCTCCTGCCCGACGTACCCCACGTGCTGATCACCTCTCCCCTGTCCCCCCGGGAACTATTCGTGGCAAGCCAGATCAACGGGCTGCGCCCCGACGTCGTCGTCTGCCCCATGCAGACCATGGGCAGCTGGGGCCGGAAGTACCCGCTCGTGCTCACCCTGCATGATCTGATCTACTACCAGAATCCCCAACCGCCCGGTTCCCTGCCCTTGCCGGTCCGGACCCTCTGGCGGCTGTACCACCTCGCCTACTGGCCGCAGCGGGTGTTGCTGAACCGGGCCGACGTCGTCGCCACCATCTCCGAGACCACCCGGGGGCAAATGAGTGAACACCGGCTGACCCGCCGTCCGGTCCGGATCGTCGGCAACGCACCCCAGCCGGACACCGTGGTGCGCCCCGAGGGAGTTGAACCCGGGCGGGACCTGCTCTACATGGGCTCCTTCATGCCGTACAAGAATGTCGAAACGATCCTGGCCGGAATGCGGGGACTCGATGGGTACACGCTGCATCTGCTGAGCCGTATCACCGATGCCCGGCGGAGGGAACTGGAACTGCTGATCCCGCCCGGCCAACAGGTGATCTTCCACAATGGGGTCAGTGACGAGCGGTACCAGGAGCTGCTGCGTTCGGGGGCGGCGCTCGTGACGCTGTCCCGAGCCGAGGGATACGGGCTGCCGGTCATTGAGGCAATGGCCGCCGGCACCCCGGTGATCGCCGCGGACACCGCGATCTTCAGGGAGGTGGGCGGGGCTGCGGCCCTCTATGTTGACCCCGACGATCCGACACAGTTCACGGCGGCAGTCAAGACCCTGGCCGAACCTGACCAGTGGCATGCCGCCTCCCGGGCCGGCAGGATGCAGGCCGGAACGTATTCCTGGGACCGGTCGGCCGAGCAGTTGCTTGAGGCTGCCGCTATTGCAACGGTCGAGCATGCCGGCAAGCCGCCCTGGCGCCGGTAGTCAGCACGCAGGTGGGCGCCGTCGGGTGGGCGCCGGTAGATGGCCACCGGCAGGCGGGCGCCGGTAGATGGGCACACGAATGAGCACACGGATGGGCGCCGGCAGATGGGGGTCTTCCGGTGCGTTAGATCAAATCGGCCGCGTCGCAGCGGACATGGACCGGCTCTGACGTTCCCCTGGCTGACAGGGCTGCCTTGCGGGCTTTCAGCCAGGCGGTCGCTGCGGGTGCGCTGCGGTAGCTGAAAAACAGCAGGAGCCGGTGCTGGTCCGCGCTGGAGGTCTGGGTGTCGGATTTGTCGGCTCGTGGGCCTAGTCCCGAAGGACGCCCTCCCGCGGTGCGACCGGGCTGCCCGCCGACAGGCATCGGGCCAACGGTGCGAAGGAAGAGCCGGGAATCGAGGTCTGCGGTAAAGACTGCCAGCGCTTCCCGCGATCCCGTCAGCGCCGCGAACCGGACGGCCGGCGGCAGTCCGAGTTCGCTGCGGGTGGCAAGTTCACGGCCAGCGGCGCCCTGCGGGTCCCAGCGCACCAGATGACCCACCGCCGTCGAATCGTCGGCCGTGATGACCACCAGTCCGCCGTCGGCGGCAGGGCGGGCCAGCAGCGAAGCGGTGAACCAGCGCCGCAGGGTGTCCTCCCCCGCCCGGAGCGACTCGCGGGAGAGCATCGCCGAACCGTCAAGCAGAATCACCGCCGCGTAACCGGTGGGGGCCAGTGGCTCTGCGCCGGGGGTGGCGACCACCACCGAGGGCCGGTCGGGCACGGTGTCCAGAATGTGCTCGCCGGCGGAAGAGTAGACCGTCGCCCCGGGGAAGGCCCGCCCCAGTTCCTCTGCGGTCCGGGTTGCCCCGGCAACCGTGGCGCGCAACCGCTGGCCCCCGCAGTTGGCACAACTCCACCGCAGGTCCGGCCTGCCACACCAGCGGCATCCCGGTGCGCCCCCGCGCCCGGTCTGGGCGAGCGGACCGGTGCACACGGTGCACCGGGCAGGCTCGCGGCACTCCTCACAGGCCAGCGCCGGCGAAAATCCAGTGCGTGCCACCTGCAGCAGCACCGGGCCGTGCGCCAGCCCCTCGGAGGCAGCCTTCCACGCGGCATGCGGGATGCGGGCCCTGGCAGCGAGCGGATCGCGGGCCAGTTGAAACTCGTCCCCCGTATGGATGACCCGCGGGGTGCTTCGACGAACCTCGGAACGGTCGGCGACAATTGCCTGCGCCCAGCCGGTGGATACCAACCGGTGAGCCTCGGTGCTTTGGGCTCCGGAGGCGAGCAGCGCAGCGCAACCCTCCTGCTCGGCGCGAAGCAGTAGCACCTCCCGGACATGTTGGTAGGGAGCGCGCTGCTCCTGATGCAGGTCGTCGCCGTCGTCCCACAGGCACACCAGTCCCAGGTCCTGGACCGGCGCGTAGGCGGCAGACCGGGTGCCGACGGCCACCCGCACCTGCCCGCTCAGCAGCCTGAGAAAGTTCCGGTACCGGGGCGTTGGCCCGTCCTCGGCGGTCAGTCGCGCAATGTTTCCGGCGCCCAGGCGCTGGTCCAATGCCGCTTCGACCCGTGCCAGGTCCCGCTGGTCAGGCACGACGACGACGGCCCCGCGTCCTGTGTGCCACACAGCAGCTACCGCCTCGGCGATTTCCGCTGGCCAGTCGCTTGCCCCGTAGCCGCCCAGGCTGGTCAGCACGGCACGGGGACTGTGCCCGGCAGCGAGGTGCCGCAAAAAGGTGGCACCGTTGGCGTAGCGGGTGAGGAGCGCAGCCCCGGCGCCCGCACCTGTCTCGGGTTGACCCGCACCTGTCTCGGGTTGACCTGCTGCGGGCTCGGAAGTGCCCACAACCCCGGCAGCAGCCTCCTCACTTGTCACCGCGAAGGCAGCGTCAACGCGCGCCATCCGGGGCGGGATGGCGACCTTCAGAACTTCGCTGACGGTTCCCGCGTACCGGGCGGCGACTGCCCTGCTGAGGGCCAGTACTTCGGGCGTGAGAACCGGCTGCTCGGAGATCACTTTCGCCAGCGGCAGCAACCGCTTGGCGCTTTCGGTGGTGGCAGTGCGTGCGACGATAAACCCGGTGAATTCCCGCCCGCTGAAGCGCACCTTGACCCGCACCCCGGGTTGGGCTGCGTCGGCGAGCTCCGCGGGAACGGCGTAGTCGAAGACCCGGTCGAGGTGGGTCAGGGGCGAATCAAGGATGACCTGGGCGACCGGCAGGGTTCCTGCGGGGACGGTGGCACCGACTGCCCGTGGGGCTGTCGGGAAGCCCTGGAGGAGCGACAGCTGGACAGCCCCGCCGGCCCCGCCGCTGGGGGACGCAGCGGGCACGGTCCGGTGCGGGGGCTGAGAAGTGACGCCGCCGTCGGAGCCGTCCCCGTGTCCGCTACCGGCCGGATCCGTCCTAGGCGTTGAAATAGCTCCGCAGCTTGTCCACCCGGTCGGTGAGTTCCCAGTTGAAGCCGACGTCCTCGCGGCCGAAATGGCCGTGAGCAGCGGTCTTCTGGTAGATCGGGCGCAGCAGGTCAAGGGCGTTGATAATGCCCAGCGGGCGAAGGTCGAACACCTCGCGGATGGCTTTGCCAATAGCGGCCGGGTCGACCGTTTCAGTGCCGAAGGTTTCAACGTAGATTCCCACTGGCTGGGCCATCCCGATCGCGTAGGCGATCTGAATTTCGGCGCGACGGGCCAAGCCTGCCGCCACCACGTTCTTCGCTACCCAGCGCATCGCGTAGGCCGCCGAACGGTCGACCTTTGAGGGGTCCTTGCCGCTGAACGCGCCGCCACCGTGCCGGGCCATGCCGCCATAGGTGTCAACGATGATTTTGCGTCCGGTCAGTCCTGCGTCGCCCACCGGGCCGCCGATCACGAAATCACCACCCGGGTTGAGGATGTGCCGCACGTTGCTGATATCCAGCTCGGACGCCGCCAGCACCGGATCGATCACGTAGGTGGCGAGGTCGGCCCGCAGCTGGTCCAGGTTCACGCCCTGGGCATGCTGGGAAGAAACGACCACGGAGTCGACCGATACCGGGATGTCGCCGTCGTAGCCGATGGTGACCTGGGTCTTGCCGTCGGGACGAAGGTAATCGAGGGTGCCATCCTTCCGGACGGTCGTCAGACGTTCGGACAGCCGGTGCGCCAACCAGATGGGCGTCGGCATGAGCACTGCCGTCTCGTCGCTGGCGTAACCAAACATGATGCCCTGGTCGCCGGCGCCCTGCGCGTCGTACGGGTCGAGCCCGGTACCCTGGCGGGTCTCCAGGGAGTTGAACACGCCGTTCGCGATATCTGGTGACTGCTGTCCGATGGACACCGACACGCCGCACCGTGCGCCGTCGAAGCCGTTGGCCGAGGAGTCGTACCCGATACCGAGGAGGGTCTGCCGGACCAGTTCCGGGATTTCCACGTAGGCCTCGGTGGTGACTTCGCCGGCCACATGCACCAGTCCGGTAGTGACGAGGGTTTCCACAGCGACCCGGGATTTGGGATCCTTCTTGAGCATGGCGTCGAGGATGGCGTCACTGATCTGGTCACAGATCTTGTCCGGATGGCCCTCGGTGACTGATTCCGAGGTAAACAGGCGCAGGTCGCTGCGAACGGGATTGGCTGAATTCACTTGATCACTCTACTTGGTTCGACCGACAGGACGGCGGTTGGGTGACGGACTGTGTGCGGTGCCGGGTGGCGTGCGGGCGGCTAGCCCCGGCCCGCAAGGGCTGCTGCTAACCGGGCCACCACGGCAGTGGCTACCTCGGCTTTGGTTCCGATGACCTCAACAGGTTCGGTGCCACCAGCAGCAAGGATGGTTGCTGCCGTGTCATCCAGTCCGAACACCCTGCCGTCGCCCACCTGGTTGAGCACCAGATAGTCGCAGCCTTTGCGTGCGAGTTTCTCCCGAGCGTGGCTCAGGGGATCAGCGGTCGGGTCTCCGGTCTCGGCGGCGAACCCGACGATCACGGGTCCGGCGCCCGCCGCGGTTCGCTGCTCTACGGCTTCCCTGAGGATGTCGGGGTTGCGGACCAGGGTGATGACGGGGTCGACGCCGTCGGCACGTTTCTTGATTTTGGTGAGAATTTGTTCGGCGGGGCGGAAATCCGCCACGGCTGCTGCCATGATCAGCGCATCGGCCTGCTTGGCGGCGCGCAGGGTCGCGGTCCGAAGTTCCTCGGCGGTTTCGACCTGGACCAGTTCGACGCCGTCTGGCGCCGGGACTTCGACGTGGGCGAGGATCAGTTCAACAGTTGCCCCCGCGGCGAGAGCCGCCGCGGCCAGCGCCATCCCCTGCTTGCCTGAGGAACGGTTACCGAGGTAGCGCACCGGGTCGATGGGTTCGCGGGTGCCTCCGGCGGTAATGACCACACGGCGACCGGTGAGGGAACCGGGGGCGGACAGGGTTCCGGCCCCGGTTTTGGCGCCTGACCCGGTGTGCTGGGCGTCAGGTCGACCGTGGGCAGCGTCATAGGCGGCCATTGCTGCCGCGAAAATTTCAGCGGGCTCGGGGAGTCTGCCAGCACCCGAGTCGGTGCCGGTCAATCGTCCGGAGGCCGGGTCGAGGATGAGCGTACCCCGGCTCCGCAGGGTGGCCACGTTGGCGACGGTAGCGGGGTGCTGCCACATCTCGGTGTGCATGGCGGGTGCCATCAGGACGGGGCAGCTGGCCATCAGCAAAGTCCCGGTGAGAAGGTCGGGGGCCATCCCCGCTGCCGACTTCGCGAGCAGGTCGGCCGTGGCCGGGGCGATGACCACGAGGTCAGCGAGCTGCCCCAACCGGACGTGGTTGACCTTGTCGACGTCGTCGAACACGCTGTTGCTGACTGGATTGCCTGACAGCGCCTCCCACGTGGCGGTCCCCACGAACCGGGTGGCAGCATCGGTGGGGATCACCGTCACGTTGTGCCCCGCCTCAGTAAAAAGCCGGAGGAGGGCAGCCACCTTATAGGCGGCAATCCCTCCCCCGACTCCCAGAATTATGCGCACGTGGTTGGCAGCTGGATAAAGCTACTGCTCGGTGGATTCGACCGGCGTGGCGACGAGCATGCCCTCGTTGATTTCGCGCAGGGCGATTGAGAGTGGCTTCTCGTTCAGACGGGTGTCGACCAGTGGGCCGACGTACTCGAACAGGCCCTCGTGGAGCTGGGAGTAGTACGCGTTGATCTGGCGGGCGCGCTTGGCTCCGTAGATCACCAGGGCATACTTCGAGTCCGATGCCTCCAACAGGGAGTCAATCGGCGGGTTGATGATGCCTTCAGGCTGTGTTGACACAAATACTCCGTAAATGTTTCAGATTGTTGGTGGAACATCGGCTCGCGGACCGCGCGTTAGCGCTCCTGCGGGCTTAGTCCCATCAGTGATACAAGCTCGTCCGCTGCACGCTGAACACTGTCATTGACCACCGTGTGATCGAATTCAGGTTCCGCAGCAAGTTCTAGTTTAGCGGTTTCCAGCCGTTGCTGCTGCTCCTGTTCCGTTTCGGTGCCGCGGCCGACCAGCCGACGCACCATTTCGTCCCAGCTGGGCGGGGTCAGAAACACAAAATTCGCTTCCGGCATTGACTCCTTGACCTGCCGCGCGCCCTGCAGATCGATCTCCAGGAGCACCGATTTGCCGTCGGCCATTGCCGCGTCAACGGTGCGTCGCAGGGTGCCGTACCGGTTCCGCCCATGGACCAGGGCCCATTCGAGCATTTGGCCCGACCCGACCAGGTCATCGAATTCCTCGTTGCTGACGAAGAAGTAGTGGACGCCGTCGAGCTCGCCGGGACGGGCTGGCCGGGTGGTGGCGGAGACCGACAGCCAGACCTGGGGGTAGTTATCGCGAATGTAGGTCGAGACGGTTCCCTTGCCGACGGCCGTCGGCCCGGCGAGTACTGTCAGCCGAGGCTGCGACACGTGGTTCCTCACTCACAGGCGTCCTTGGCTCGCCCCGGTCAGGGCGTTGGATCCTGCTTTGCTAGATGTTCGATCAATGCTTGTCGCTGGTGGACACCCAGCCCGCGCACGCGGCGCGTGGCGGCGATGCCGACGTCGTTCATGATGCCTGCTGCCCGCACCTCACCGACCCCGGGGAGAGCCTTCAGGAGGTCAAGGACTTTCAACCGGCTGACGGCTTCATCCTCGGACATCCCGTTGACCACTTCGCTGACAGTGGTCTCACCGGTCTTCAGCTTCACTTTCAGTTCAGCCCTGACCGCACGGGCGGCAGTGGCTTTCTCGCGCGCTTGCGTCCGTTCGGAGTCCGATAGCGGCTTCAAGCTCACAAGTGCTCCCCTGCAGTAGGCACCGTCCCGCGCTGATCGCTCGGGTAGATGCAAATTCTTGTGGAATGGGCTTGCACTGAACCTATCCGTAGTTGCGGCCCAAAATCAATTGCCGAGCTCAGCCAGCGCCAGTTCCGCTGCCGCCCGCAACTTGCCGTGCTCGGGACCCGCAGCGAGGATGCTGCGGCTGGCACTTCCGAGGACCAGGGCTGAGGCCCCGCCAAACGTGTCAGCGATTTCGGCTCGCCCCGCGCCCTGGGCGCCGATCCCGGGTGCCAGAATCGGACCGTTCAGCTTTCCCAGTTCCAGGCCCAGCGTGCGCACTGCTGCGCCCGCCGTGGCACCCACCACCAGGCCCACCGATCCAAGACCGACGGCGTCGCGGTTCTCCCACGCAGCAGCGTCGGCAATGATCCGGGCCACTGCACGGCCGATACTGGCCCCACCCTGGTTCCCGGCGGCTGCCGGGTCCCGGACCTGGGCGTGCTGGATGTCAGCTCCCTCCGGATTGGAGGTCAGCGCGAGCACGAAGACGCCTCGACCGGTTTCTGCGGCAAGGTTGAGGGCGGGGCGCAGCGATTCAAACCCCAGGTACGGGTTCAGCGTCACCGCATCGGCGGCCAGGGCTGACCCGTCCCGGAGCCACGCGTCGGCGTAGGCGGCCATGGTCGAGCCGATGTCCCCGCGCTTCGCATCGGCTATCGTCAGCACCTCCCGGTCCGCGGCGGCAGCCAGCAGGCGTTCCAGGGCGGCCAGCCCAGCCGACCCGTGCCGCTCAAACAATGCCACCTGCGGTTTCAGGATGCAGGCGGTCTCCCCCACCGCGTCCAGCACGGTCATGGCGAAGCGTTCGCATCCGGCGGCGTCGTCGTTCAGCCCCCAGTCGCGCAGCAGCGCCGGGTGCGGGTCAATGCCCACACACAGGTTGCCCCTGCTGCGCATCCGCTCCGCAAGCCGGACCCCGAAAGTTCCGTTACCGTGCGGCATCGCGGGCTTCGGTGGCAACCCGAAGGTTAGCGGCGTGTTCCTGGAGGCTGGTGACCGACCACTCGTAGGACCGCATGGCCTCGATGGCCTGCACCGCAGCACCGAATTCGGGCACCGTAGTGATCACCGGAAGACCGTACGACGTCGCCGCGGCCCGGATCTCGTACCCGTCGCCGCGGGCCTGCCCGCCGGTGGGGGTGTTGATTATCATGTCGATGGTGCCATCGGTGATCAGGTCGACCACAGTTCCCTCACCGTGTTCCCCGGTGCCCTCGGCAATCTTGCGCACCGTGGTGGACTGGATACCGTTGCGGCGCAGCACATCGGCGGTGCCGCCGGTGGACAGTATTTCAAAGCCGAGATCCACGAGACGTTTGACCGGCATGATGATTGACCGTTTGTCCCGGTTGGCAACCGAAACAAACACCCGGCCCTCGGTCGGCAGTGCTGCGTTGGCAGCCGACTGGCTCTTGGCGAAGGCGGTATCGAAGTATTTGTCGATGCCCATGACTTCACCGGTGGACCGCATCTCGGGGCCGAGCAGTGAATCCACTACCGTGCCGTCGGTGGTGCGGAACCTGCTGAACGGCAGCACTGCTTCCTTCACCGAGACCGGAGCGTCCAGCGGGAGGTCCCCGCCGTCGCCGGTCGCCGGAAGCAGACCATGCTCGGTCCGGAGGGCCGCGATGGAGACTCCCGTGCCGATCAGCGCCGCGGCTTTGGCGAGCTGCACACCGGTGGCCTTGGAGACGAACGGCACGGTGCGCGAGGCACGCGGGTTCGCTTCCAGGACGTAGAGCACATCGGAGGCCAACGCGAACTGGATGTTGATCAGACCCCGGACCCCGACGCCTTCAGCGATGGCGAGGGTGGCTTCACGGACGCGCTGCAGGATATCGGCTCCGAGGGTGATCGGTGGCAGAACGCAGGCCGAGTCGCCGGAGTGGATTCCCGCCTCTTCGATATGCTCCATGATGCCGCCGAGGTACAGGTCGGTGCCGTCGTACAGGGCGTCGACGTCGATCTCGATGGCGTCTTCCAGGAACCTGTCGATCAGGACCGGATGCGCCTCGGTGATCTCGGTGGCGTTGGCGATATAACGGGACAGGTTGGCCTCGTCGTAGACGATTTCCATGCCACGGCCGCCCAGCACATAGGACGGCCGGACCAGCACCGGGTACCCGATCTCGTCGGCGATCTTCTTGGAGTCCTCGAACGAAACGGCGGTGCCGTTCTTGGGCGAAATCAGCCCTGCCGCGTCGAGGACCCGGCTGAACGCGCCGCGGTGCTCGGCCAGGTCAATGGCTTCGGGGGACGTGCCCAGGATCGGGATGCCGGCGTCGGCCAGTTCCTGCGCGAGTTTCAGCGGAGTCTGCCCGCCAAGCTGCACGAACACGCCCATCACGCCGCCGGTGCGTTCCTCGGCCGCGATGACTTCGAGGACATCCTCGAGGGTCAGCGGCTCGAAGTACAGCCGGGTGGAGATGTCGTAGTCGGTGGACACGGTCTCCGGGTTGCAGTTGACCATCACCGTTTCGTAGCCGGCTTTGCGCAACGCCATCGACGCGTGGACGCAGGAGTAGTCGAACTCGATGCCCTGGCCGATCCGGTTGGGCCCGGATCCCAAAATGATGATGGACGGCTGGGCGTGGGGGCCCACCTCGTCTTCCTCGTCGTAGGACGAGTAGTGGTAGGGAGTGTAGGCAGCGAATTCGGCGGCACACGTGTCGACGGTCTTGTAGACCGGCCGCACCCCGAGCGCATGGCGTACCCCGCGCACCACCGCTTCGGGGGTGTGGGTCAGCGCCCCGATTTGTTCATCGGAGAAGCCGTGGCGTTTGGCGAGGCGCAGCATTTCCTCGGTCAGCGCGGGTGCCTCCCGGATAGTTTCCGCCACCTCGTTGAGCAGGACCAGCTGGTCCAGGTACCATGGGTCGATTCCTGTGGCCTGGTACAGCTCGTCAACGGTGCCACCACCGAGGAGCGCCTGCTGCACCTGGGCGAGCCGCTCGGTGGTGGGGCGCCTGGCGGCACTGATGAGAGCCGGCACGTCGATGTCGGCTGAGATGTCAAAGGACAGCTGGGAGCCCTTCTGCTCCAGGGAGCGCAGGGCTTTCTGGAGCGCTTCGGTGAAGTTCCGGCCGATCGCCATGGCCTCACCCACCGACTTCATGGTGGTGGTCAGGGTGGGATCGGCCGCCGGGAACTTTTCAAACGCGAACCGGGGCACCTTGACCACCACGTAGTCGAGGGTCGGTTCAAAGGAGGCCGGCGTCTTCTTGGTGATGTCGTTCGGGATCTCGTCCAGGGTGTAGCCGAGGGAGAGCTTCGTGGCGATCTTCGCGATCGCGAAGCCGGTGGCCTTGGAAGCCAGGGCCGAGGACCGGGACACCCGCGGGTTCATTTCAATGACCACGATCCGGCCGGTATCCGGTTCGATGGCGAACTGGATGTTGCAGCCGCCGGTGTCGACGCCGACCTCTCGGATGATAGCGATCGAGATGTCACGCAGCCGCTGGTATTCGCGGTCGGTGAGGGTCATGGCCGGGGCCACGGTGATGGAATCCCCGGTGTGGACGCCGACCGGGTCGAAGTTCTCGATAGAACAGACCACCACCACGTTGTCGTTCTTGTCCCGCATCATCTCGAGCTCGTATTCCTTCCAGCCGAGGATGCTCTCCTCGAGGAGGACCTCGGTGGTGGGGCTGTACTGCAGTCCCTGGCCAACAATGCGGCGCAGGTCCTTCTCGTTGTAGGCAAGACCCGAGCCGAGACCGCCCATGGTGAAGGAGGGGCGCACCACCATCGGGTAGCCCAGGTCATCGGCTGCCTCGAGCGCACCGTCGATGGAATGGATGATCATCGACCTGGCGGATTCGGCGCCGCAGCGGGCGACGACGCCCTTGAATTTCTCGCGGTTCTCCCCCAGTTCGATTGCTGCGATGTTGGCGCCGATCAGTTCAACACCGTACTTGTCCAGTACGCCGTTCTTGTCGAGTGCGATCGCAGCGTTGAGGGCGGTCTGGCCGCCGAGGGTGGGCAGGAGGGCGTCGGGGCGCTCCTTCTCGATGATCTTGGCGACCACCTCGGGGGTGATGGGTTCCACATAGGTGGCGTCGGCGAACTCCGGGTCGGTCATGATCGTGGCCGGGTTGGAATTGACCAGGATGACCCGCAGGCCCTCCTCCTTCAATACCCGCAGGGCCTGCGTTCCCGAATAGTCGAACTCGGCGGCCTGCCCGATGACGATGGGTCCTGAGCCGATAACCAGGACGCTTTTGAGGTCAGTTCTGCGTGGCATCTAGTTTGCTTCCTTATCGTTTGCGGCGCTGTCGTTCGTGTCGCTGTCGTTCGCGTCGCTGCTCGGCTGGTCGGAGGACCGCGTGTCACCCATCAGCTGGATGAACCGGTCAAAGAGGTACGCCGAATCGTGGGGTCCCGCTGCTGCCTCCGGGTGGTACTGGACGGAGAAGGCCGGCAGGTCGAGGCAGACGAGGCCCTCGACGACGTCGTCGTTGAGGCTGACGTGGCTGACTTCGACCCTGCCGAAGCGCCCCTCGGGCGCCTGGGTCGGACCATCGACGGGAGCATCGACGGCGAAGCCGTGGTTCTGGGAGGTGATCTCCACCTTTCCGGTGCGCCGGTCCAGCACCGGCTGGTTGATGCCGCGGTGGCCGTACCGGAGTTTGTAGGTGCCAAACCCCAGGGCGCGCCCCAGGATCTGGTTGCCGAAGCAGATCCCGAAGAAGGGGATCCGCGCGTCGAGCACTTCCCGCAGCAGGGCGACCTGGGGGTCGGCGGTCGCAGGGTCGCCGGGCCCATTGGACATGAACACGCCATCCGGTGACTCCCGGGCGACGTCGTCGAAGGTTGAGCTGGCGGGCAGCACGATCGTGCGCACGCCGCGCTGGGCGAAGTGCTTGGGGGTCATGGACTTGATGCCCAAATCCAGCGCGGCGACGGTGAACAGGGGCTCACCCTCCCAGCCGTTGTCGGACGGTTCGACCACATACCGGCTGGTGGCGCTGACTTCCTCGGCCAGCCGGGCACCCTGCATTGACTCCTGACCGGCGACGAGCGCCAGCAATTCGGCATCGGATCCAGCCGCAGCCGGCCCGGAGAAGATTCCCGCCTTCATTGCGCCGCGTTCGCGCAGATGGCGGGTGACCGCCCGGGTGTCGACCCCCTGGATGCCCACGATGCCCTGGTCGCGGAGCTGACCGTCGAGGCTCTGCTCAGACCGCCAGTTGGAGGGTTTCCGGGCGGCGTCGCGCACAATGTAGCCGGCCACCCAGATGCGGCGGGACTCGGCGTCGGCGGCGTTGACCCCGGTATTGCCGATGTGGGGTGCCGTCTGGACCACCAGTTGGCGGGCATAGGACGGGTCGGTGATGGTCTCCTGGTATCCGGTCATGCCGGTGGCGAAGACCGCCTCGCCGAGGGCGGTGCCCTCGGCCCCGTAACTGCGGCCGCGGAAGATCCGGCCGTCCTCGAGCATCAGAACGGCAGCGCTTTCGGTTGCTGGCTGGCTGGAATCTGTCACTGTGTGTCCTTCGTGGGGTTGTGAACCTGAGCCTGTGAGGTGCTGGGTGCTGCGGGGGCGAGGGCTGCGGCGGCATCGAGGAGGCGGGTGCGGGCGGCTGCCTCGCGGGTCCGGAATCCGGTGTCAACGGCTGTCCCGTTCAGGGTCCAGGTGAGCACCACCAGCCCGTCCTTCTCGACGAACTTGCCGGCCATCCCCCGGTCGAGGCGGACGCCGCGCAGGTCCGGCCGACTGATGAAGAGGTCCCGGGCGCCGCTGCGGACAATCAGGATTCCTTCGTCGTGGACGCTCGCCGTGGCGTTGGATTTCACGCCCAGGCCATGGACGGCGATCCGGTCGAGCCAGTCCCCCGCCGTCGTCGTGACCACATACTGGCCGTTGGCCAGGTAACGCGGTTCGCTGAGTGTTTCGGGGGCGGGGGACGGCGCCGGGATGTCGCGTTGCCGGGCCAGGCGGGCACGCCAGCCCAGGGCTCCGAGCGCGACGACGACGGCGATGGTGCCCAGTGAGATGGCGACGGGCATTAGCCAGTCCATGTGGATTCCTCAGCTGCAGTTGGGTGCGGTGTGTTCAGTCGGCCAGCCAGGACGGTTGGGTGGCCCCTGAAGAACGTGGCATGCACGGCTCCGGGTAGTTCGGTGCCGGCGAATGGGCTGTTACGGCCCATCGTGGCCATTTTATCCGGATCGACCACCCAGCGTGCCTCCGGATCGACGAGTGTGACGTTAGCTGCCTCACCCTCGGCCAGCGGCCGTCCCTGCTGCTCAAGGCCTCCGATCGTTGCCGGGGTGCTCGAGGTGACCCTGGCGAAGCCTTCCCAATCCATCAGGCCGGTGTTGATCATGGTGTGCTGCACCACCGAGAGCGCGGTTTCCAGCCCGGTCATGCCCATGGCGGCCTGCGCCCATTCACAGTCCTTGTGCTCGGAAGGATGCGGGGCGTGGTCGGTGCCGACGACGTCGATGGTCCCATCGGCCAGGGCCTCCCGCAGTGCTCGCACGTCCTCGCTGGTGCGGAGCGGCGGGTTCACCTTGTAGACCGGGTTGTAGCTACGGACCAGCTCGTCGGTGAGTAGCAGGTGGTGCGGGGTGACCTCGGCGGTCACCCTGATGCCGCGGGCCTTGGCCCAGCGGATAATTTCCACCGACCCGGCCGTCGACACGTGGCACACGTGGAGCCGTGACTGCACATGGTGGGCCAGCAGGACGTCCCTGGCAATGATGCTTTCCTCGGCGACGGCGGGCCAGCCGGTCAGTCCGAGGACCGCGGAGACGGCGCCCTCGTTCATCTGGGCCCCCTCGGTCAGCCGGGGTTCCTGCGCGTGCTGGGCGATGACGCCGTCGAACGCCTTCACATACTCCAGCGCCCGGCGCATCAGGACGGGGTCGCTGACGCACACGCCGTCGTCGGAGAAGACGCGGACTCGCGCGCGGGAGTCGGCCATGGCGCCGAGCTCAGCCAGCTGGGTGCCCCCGAGTCCTACGGTGACGGCACCGACCGGCCGCACTTCCACCCAGCCGGCGCGCCGGCCCAGGCTGTACACCTGCTCCACCACTCCGGCGGTGTCCGCGACGGGCGTGCTGTTGGCCATCGCGTGCACAGCCGTGAACCCGCCCCTGGCTGCCGCCCGGGTACCGGTCTCGACGGTTTCGGCGTCCTCCCGGCCCGGTTCGCGGAGGTGGGTGTGAAGGTCCACCAGGCCGGGGAGGGCGATCAGGCCGTCAGCGTCAATCACCTCGGCACCGGCGGCTGAAAGGCCCTGGCCGACGCCGGCGATGATCCCGTCGGCAATCAGGAGGTCTGCCCGTTCCCGGCCGAGCAGCGCTGCGCCGCGGATGAGATAGCGGGCCGGGGCTGGTGCGTTCATCGTGGGTTCTCCTGGGTGGGTTCGGTGGCCGGCGACTGGTGTTCGTCGCCGGAGAGCAGCAGATACAGGGCGGCCATTCTGACGGAGACCCCGTTGCGGACCTGGGCCAGGACTGTTGAGCGGGGAGAGTCGGCTGCCGCCGCCGATATTTCCAGTCCCCGGTTCATCGGACCCGGGTGCATGATGACCGTGTGGTCCAGGCCGTGGGTATCGAGGGCCGCCAGCCGAGCGTCGTCGAACCCCCACCGCCGGGAGTATTCGCGGGTCGAGGGGAAGAAGGCCGCGTTCATCCGTTCGGCCTGCAGCCGCAGCATCATCACCGCGTCGGGTCCGGCGGCCAGCGCCTCGTCCAGGTTGTAGGTGATCCGGCAGGGCCACCGTTCGGCACCGACCGGGACGAGGGTGGGCGGCGCAACCAGGGTGACCGAGGCGCCGAGGGTTTCCAGCAGCCACAGGTTTGAGCGGGCGACCCGGGAGTGCAGGACGTCGCCGACGATGGTGACGGCCATGCCCGACAGGTCGGATCCGACCGATGGTACGCCCGAGATTTTCGCCCAGTGGCGCCGGAGGGTGAACGCGTCGAGCAGCGCCTGGGTGGGATGTTCATGCATCCCGTCCCCGGCGTTGATCACTGCTGCGTCGATCCAGTCCGACGTCGCGAGCCGGGCGGGCGCACCGGAAGCCCAGTGCCGGATCACTACGGCGTCGGCGGACATCGCTTCGAGGGTCTGGGCCGTGTCCTTGAGCGATTCGCCCTTGGACACCGAGGAGCCCTTGACGGCGAACGTGATGACATCCGCCGAGAGTCGTTTGGCTGCGGCTTCGAAGGAAATCCGGGTGCGGGTGGAGTCCTCGAAGAAGAGGTTCACCACGGTGCGACCGCGCAGCGCCGGAAGCTTCTTGATCTCCCGTTCACCGACCGCCGACATTTCCTCGGCTACGTCCAGAATGCGGATGGCGTCCTGCCTGGACAGGTCGCGGGTGGAGAGCAGGTGCCTCATGCGGGGCCCTCGATGACAACCTCGTTGATGGGTTCCCCGTCGACGGCATCGATTTCCGCGAGGTGGACCCTCACCTTCTCCGCCGAGGAGGTGGGGAGGTTCTTGCCCACGTGGTCGGCGCGGATCGGCAATTCGCGGTGGCCCCGGTCCACCAGGACCGCCAACCGTACCGCCCGCGGCCGGCCGAGGTCCACGAGAGCGTCGAGGGCAGCCCGGATGGTCCGCCCGGAATACAGGACGTCGTCGACGAGGACCACTACCTTGTTGTCAATGCCCGACGGCGGCAGCTGGGTTGGCAGTGGCGGCCGGGTGGGGTGGTGGCGCAGATCATCCCGGAACATGGTCACATCGAGCTGGCCGACGATCGCGGTGGGGTCCAGCGGCGAACCGGTGGTCTGGTTTTCGGCGGCAGCGATTTTCCGGGCCAGGCGCTGGGCTAGCGGATAGCCACGACGGGGGATGCCCAGCAGCACCAGATCGGTGGTGCCCTTGTTGGCTTCCAGGATCTCGTGGGCGATGCGGGTTAGCGCTCGGTCAATATCGGCTTCGGCGAGAACGACACGCGAAAGAACACTCTCAGACTGAGGTGCGGGCATAGTCATTGGACGCTTCCTCCTTCCCCGCCTCACAGGACGGAATTTAAAGGTTGGTTGCGATGTCAAAACTATCACAGCGCGCCCCGCCTGCCCTGTGATACTTCCCCCTGTGACGCCCCCTCCTGTGACGCCCCCTCCCCGCGACGGCACACCCCTGCGACGATCTACCCCGCGACGATCTACCCTGTGAGAATGACTATGTCGGCGCCACCGCACTGGGAATCACAGCAACCTGTTCAGCCGGTCTGGGACCGGGCTGTGCGCCGGGGACCCGGCGTCGTCAATGTGCTGCTGGTGATTATCGCGGCGCTGGTCCTCGTGGTGCTCGCCTGGTTCCTCAGCAGCAGCCTTGGTGGCGGGGCCCTGATTTTATGCGGGATCCTCGCCCTGATCCCGCTGTCCATCTGTATCGCCGGGCTGATGTGGATTGACCGTTGGGATCCTGAACCCCGCGGTGCCCTCTGGTTCGCGTTCCTGTGGGGTGCCGGAATCTCGGTGGTCGCAGCCCTGCTGCTGGGTAGCTATGTCACTGAGTTGCTGTCCCTGGCGTTGGCCTCCACCTCCTCCGACGTGATTGGGCCGGTGCTGCAGGCGCCACTCGTGGAGGAAATCGCCAAGGGGCTCGGCGTCCTGGTGCTGGTCTTCTCCCGGCGCAGCCATTTCGACGGACCGGTGGACGGCATCGTGTACGCGGGGATGGTCGGCGCAGGCTTCGCATTCACCGAGAACATTCTCTACTTCGGTGCTGCGGCACTGGATGGCGGCGGGCTGGGCGGGCTGGTCGCCGTGTTCGTGATCAGGGGCTTGTTCTCGCCGTTCGCGCACGTCATGTTCACCGCCGCCCTGGGCGTGGTGCTCGGGCTGGCGGTAGCCCGCAGCGGCACGCGCTTCATTTTCCCGGCCTTCATTGTGGGCCTGGTTCCGGCGATCGCCGGGCACATGCTGTGGAACGGCGGCCTGCTGGTACTCTTCACCGACTTTTTCGAGTTCTATTTCCTGATTCAGCTGCCCCTGTTTCTTGCTGCGCTGGCCAGCATCATGGCACTGCGACGGGCCGAGCGGCGGGTCACCGAAGACCGGCTCGGCGGTTACGCGGCAGCAGGCTGGTTCACTGCCCAGGAGGTCCACATGCTGGCCACCCGTGGCGGCCGGTCACAGGCGCTTGGCTGGGCCAGGCGTATCGGCCGGCAGCGCACCATGAAGGCATTCATCAGGTCCGCCACCCGGCTGGCCTTCACCCGGCAACGCATCATCGCCGGGCATGACCTGCAGCTCAACGTCGGCCGGGAACAGCTGCTGCTGGCCGACGTGACCCGGCTCCGCCACGAGTTACTGACGACGGCGGCGGCCAACACCCGCGGCTGAATCTCCGAGCGTCCGAGCGTCTGCCCCTGGGCCTGCCAGGGAGCGCGGCGTCCGGGATGGCGCGGAATTGCTGTCTAGGCGAGCAGCGTCGGTTTCAGCTGCTGGAGACGCCCCAGCAGACCGTTGACAAACGCTGGAGATTCGTCGGTGGAGAGCATTTTCGCCAGCTCCACCGCCTCGCTGACGGCGACGCCGTCGGGCACGTCCGCGTTGTACAGCAACTCCCAGGCGCCCACCCTGAGGATCATGCGATCCACGGCTGGCATCCGGTCCAGGGTCCAGCCCTGTGAGTAGGTGCCAAGGAACTCGTCGATTTGCTCGCCCTGGGTCATGACGCCCTCGATGATGTCCACTGAGTAGGGGGCAACCACCGTGTCGGTCTTTTCGCGACGGGCCTTGAGCGCTTCGAGTGGTGAAACGGCGCGCTGCTCCGCTTCGAAAAGGATGTCCAGTGCCCGGCGTCGGGCCTTACTGCGGGCACTCACTCGTTGACGCGTCCCAGGTAATCGCCGGTGCGGGTGTCAACCTTGACCTTGGTCCCGGTTTCCAGGAACAGCGGAACCTGGATGTCGTAACCGGTTTCGACAGTGGCCGGCTTGGTGCCACCGGTGGAGCGGTCGCCCTGCAGCCCAGGCTCGGTGTAGGTCACTTCGAGAACGACCGACGGCGGAAGCTCAACGTAGAGGGCTGACCCTTCGTGCATGGCAATGGTGACCATGAGGCTCTCCAGCATGAAGTTCTCGGCCTGACCGACGGTCTTGCCCGGAACGGTGAGCTGATCGTAATCCGACGTGTCCATGAACACGAAGTCTTCGCCGTCCTTGTACAGGTACTGGTAGTCACGACGGTCCACTGTGGCTGTTTCGATCTTCAGACCGGCGTTGAAGGTCTTGTCGACTACCTTGCCCGACAGGATGTTCCGCAGCTTGGTGCGCACAAAGGCGCCGCCCTTGCCTGGCTTGACGTGCTGGAACTCGAGAACGTTCCACAGGTTGCCTTCGAGCTTCAGCACCGTGCCGTTTTTGATGTCGTTTGTGGTAGCCACAGGTCTCTTTCGGGTAAAACAGCGACGTCCGGGCAGTAAGCATCCGGAGGCCACATGCGATGAGGTGGGAAAAGTCCAGAGCCCATTCTACCCTGTGGTGCAGGAGGCGGCTGCGGCGGGTGTCGCGGGTGACCTGCCGGGTGCTCCTACGAAGCGATTTCCTGGTACGCGGCGAACAGCAGCGAAGTGTCGGGGACTTCCAGCATGCCGGGACGGGCGAGGCCATCGAGCACGACGAAGCGCAGCAGGTCACCCCTTGACTTTTTGTCCCGGCGCATGCCGTCCAGCAGGGCGGCCCAGCGGTCCCGGCGATACGTCACCGGCAGCTCAAGGAGTTCGAGGATACTGCGGTGCCGGTCGGCTGTCTCGTCGCTGAGCCGCCCGACCATCCGGGAGAGTTCCGCGGCGAACACCAGCCCCACTGAAACGGCTGCACCATGCCGCCAGGAGTACCGCTCGGCCAGTTCGATGGAGTGGCCGAGGGTGTGGCCGTAGTTGAGGAACTCTCGTCGTCCGCTTTCCTTGAGATCGGCTGACACGATCTCGGCCTTCACCGCGACCGCCCGTTCAATGAGTTCGCGGACCGTCGCCGAACCGCCGTCGGACACCGCTGCGGGGTCTGCCTCGATCAGGTCGAGGATGCGCGGATCGGCGATAAAGCCACATTTGACCACTTCAGCCATCCCGGTGAGCAGTTCGTTGCGGGGTAGCGTCGCGAGGGTGTCAAGATCGGCCAGGACAGCGGCGGGCGGGTGGAACGCGCCAACCAGGTTCTTGCCTTCGGCTGTGTTGATGCCGGTCTTGCCGCCCACTGCGGCGTCAACCATTCCCAGCAGGCTGGTGGGCAGGTGGACCACCTTGACGCCCCGCAACCAGGTGGCCGCAACGAAGCCAGCGAGGTCAGTCACGGCGCCTCCGCCCACCGCCACGACTGCGTCGGAGCGGGTGAAGTCGTTCTGGCCCAGGACCTGCCAGCAGAACGCGGCGACCTGGATGTGTTTGCCTTCCTCGGCGTCGGGGATTTCTGCCGTGACAGCGGTGAATCCCGCATCGGCCAGTTCGGCCCGCACCGTGTCGCCGGTGCTCCTGAGTGCCCGCGGGTGGATCACCAGGACGCGGCGAACCCGCTCCCCCAACACAGCCGGGAGCCGTTCCAGCAGCCCGTGCCCGATGACTACCTCGTAGTTCTCTGCCGCCTGGGTTCCGGTGACGTTGATAACGGTCGGCTCTTTGCTGACTGTCGGCTCGTTGGCCATGACTGTCCCTTCGTTGGTCTGATCAGCTACGACTGTGTCAGCTGAAACTGTTGGATGAGCTCGGCGACGAGCTGGTCAATGGAGCGGCCCCGCGTATCAAGGACGCAGTCGGCCAGGCCTTCGTAGACTGGCCGCCGCTCCCGATCCATCCGGGTCCAGGCCTCCACCGGATCGCCGGCGAGGAGCGGCCGGCTCCGGTCCCGGGTGATCCGGCGACGCACCGTGGCTATGTCTGCGTCCAGGAAGACCACCCGTGCCCCGGCGAGCAGCGCGCGGGTCCCCTCGTCGAGGACGGCTCCCCCACCGAGCGATACCACCTGGTGCGCCGGTGCCTCGGTGAGCACCTCAGCAACCACCTGGGCCTCCAGCGTCCGGAAAGCCGGTTCACCCTGCTTCTTGAATATGGTGCTGATCCGCCCGTGCCGCGCAACGATGATCTGGTCAGTGTCGACGAACGGCCAGCCCAGCCGTGCGGCGAGGCCCGCGCCGACCGCTGACTTACCGGTAGCCATCAGTCCGATGAAGACCACCGGTCCGACACCGGGTGAAGCCACTAGTTCCCAGCCGAGTTGAGCGAGGTGGGAATGGCCGCCAGATAGGCTGCCAGGTTGCGTGCTGTCTCCTGGACAGAGTCCCCACCGAACTTCTCGGTGACCGCTTCGGCGATGACCAGGGCCACCATGGCTTCGGCGACCACCCCGGCGGCGGGGACGGCGCAGACGTCGGACCGCTGGTGGTGCGCCCGGGCGGCGTCACCGGTGCTGACATCAATGGTGCGCAGGGCTCGTGGCACGGTGGCGATGGGTTTCATGGCGGCACGGACCCGCAGTGTGTCGCCGATGCTCATCCCACCCTCAATCCCGCCGGCGCGGTTGCTGGTCCGCTCGATCATGCCGGAGTCACCGCGCACAATCTCGTCGTGGGCTTTTGACCCGCGTCGCGCGGCAGTGAGGAACCCGTCGCCCACCTCAACGCCCTTGATGGCCTGAATGCCCATCAGTGCTGCCGCGAGGCGGGAGTCCAGGCGCCGGTCCCAGTGAACGTAGCTCCCCAACCCTGGTGGCAGCCCGTAGACCACCACCTCCACCACCCCGCCGAGTGTTTCACCCTCTTTGTGGGCGGCGTCCACCTCGGACACCATCGCGAGGGAGGTTTCGCGGTCGAAGCAGCGCAGCGGATCCTGATCCAGCGCGATCACATCGGATGGCCCGGGCAGGGGTGAACCCTCGGGGACTGCGACCGACGCGATGGCGACCGTGTGGCTGACCAGGGAGATGCCGAGCGCTGACAGGAAGCGGGCGGCTACTTCTCCCAGCGCAACCCGGGCGGCTGTCTCCCGCGCGCTGGCCCGTTCCAGCACGGGACGCGCCTCGTCGAAGCCGTACTTCTGCATTCCGGTGAAGTCCGCGTGTCCCGGACGGGGGCGGGTCAGTGGCGCGTTCCGGGCGAGTTCGGATAACTCGGAGGGGTCCACCGGGTCGGCTGACATGATCTGGTCCCACTTGGGCCATTCGGTGTTGCCCACCTGAATCGCCACGGGTCCGCCCTGGGTCAGCCCGTGCCGGACACCGCCGATGATGCTGACCTGATCCTGCTCGAACTTCATTCGGGCGCCACGCCCATAGCCGAGCCGCCTACGGGCCAGCGCAGCCTGAATGTCACTGCTCGTGATCTCCACGCCTGCAGGCATTCCTTCAATAATTCCCACCAGTGCCGGTCCGTGGGATTCTCCGGCAGTTAACCAACGCAACATGCCTCCAATCCTGCCACGGTGTCGCTGCTGTTTCAGCGCGAGGGCGCTCCGACTGCGTCACACATGACTTTTAGGACCGGCAGATTGTCGGTGAAAGCACCGCCGGAGAACAGCCTGACCTGCTCCACCGCCTGATAGATCAGCATCTCCAGTCCCGGCACGATGGCCCCGCCTCGGGCCTGCCAGACGTCAGCGAGGGGACTCGGCCAGGGGTCATAGGCAACGTCCAGGAGCACCGGCTGGACCCCCGCCAATGCTTCCGGAGCGCAGGACACTTCCTGGGCGAGCGAATCAGCCCCGTGCGGAGGGAGGGTGGAGATGGCGACGTCGGCGTGTCGCAGACCCTCCACGGCGTCGTTCCACCCGCGGACAGCGACGTCGAGCCCGAGGGAGCGTCCGAGGACCTCCAGGGGTGCAGCACGCTCAGGGGATCGGACAAAGACGGTGACCCGGGTGGCACCCAGTTCCTGGAGGGCGGCCAGGGAGGCGGCAGCGGTCCCGCCGCCACCGAGGATCACCGCAGTCTCCGGCGGTACACGGACTCCGCCGTGCCTGAGCGCACCCACAATGCCTGCGACGTCCGTGTTGTGGCCGGTCAGGACGCGGTCTCCCCCCGCGCCGTCGACAGTCACAGTGTTGAGCACGCCCAACGCAGCTGCGTGCCCACTCACCTGGTCGACC
This sequence comes from Arthrobacter sp. Sr33, assembly GCF_054511195.1. Classification (NCBI taxonomy): domain Bacteria; kingdom Bacillati; phylum Actinomycetota; class Actinomycetes; order Micrococcales; family Micrococcaceae; genus Arthrobacter; species Arthrobacter sp. Sr33. Next base: position 363,232 of record NZ_JBTNDD010000002.1, read on the forward strand.
AGGTCAACCATCGCTGCCTTGTGCGGCATGGTCACCGACAGTCCACGCCAGCCGTCAGCCGTCCGGACCTGGCTGACAAACGACTGGAGGTCTTCGGGCAACACCTCGATGGCCTCATAGCTGCAATCAAACCCCAGAAGCCGATAGGCGGCCCGGTGAAGCGCAGGCGATTTTGAGTGTCCGATCGGTGACCCAATCACTGCTGCCCGCAGTGGCTGCCGGGCGCGGGCTGTGCTGGCGGCGGCGTGCGCCGACCGATTCACCTAGCTGCACCGGCCGGGGTTGTCAGCGCACCAGGCCTGGTATTCCGCGACATAGACGGCGTGCTCGGCGAGTGTTTCCGAGAACTTTGTTTCGCCTGTGTCGAGGTTAACGGTGACCCAGTAGTAGAAGGGCACGTCCGCGGGATTCACCGCGGCATCGATTGCTTCGGCACCGGGTGACCCGATTGGCCCCACCGGCAGACCCGGGTTGGCGAAGGTGTTGTACGGGTTGGACTCGTCGGCGCGTTCCTCTTCGGTGAAGTCGAAGCTGCGCCGGTCCAGCCCATAGGTGACCGTCGCATCCGACTGGATTAGCCCGTTCGTCTCGGTGTTGTCTTCTCCGAGCCGATTCTCGATAGCCCCGGAGACCGCGGCGTAGTCGGCTTCGCCGGCCTCGGCCTCGATGATGCTGCCGATCGTCAGAATTCTGAACTGCTCCTCCGGATCGGTGACACCCGCGTCCTCGAGGAGGGCGAATGTCCCATCGACCATCGTCTGGATCATCTCGGTTGCGGTGGCGTCGACGTCGAACCGGTACTCTCCCGGAGCGAGATAGCCTTCAAGGCTCCGAGCGTCGTCGGGAAGCCCGAACTGGGTGGGATCGGCGGCCAATTCTTCAAACTCGTCCCGCGCGATGCCGGTCGACTCGGCGAGAATGTCAAGCGTTTCCCCCTGCCGGAGTCCCTGCGCGACAGCCGCGTAGAGGACCTTGTTCGCTTCGACGTCCAGCAGTGCCAGCGCCGCACCCTCGGAGGACATCTGGTAGCTGAGTTCGTACTCGCCGGGCTGCACTTCGCGTCCGTCTGCCACTTGTTGCAGCGCGGAAACGAATTCGGAGCCGTCAGCGACAATATCGACAGATTCCAGGCCGTTGCCGATGGCGAGTGGGCCCGCACCCTCGGGCACCGTGAAGACAACGCTGCCTTCGCCGGGTCCGGGATAGTCGGTGATGTCGTCCAGTCCAAGCAGATCGCGAAGCATCAGGGACACCGCAACGACTACCCCGATGAATCCGAGGATGACCACCAGCATGACGATGGTGCGACGACGGCGGCGACGCTGCCTGGCTTTCGACGGACGGCGGTTGCGCCGGTGGCCCGACCGGGGTTCGAAGAACTGTTCGACGGGTTCGACTGTTTCGTCGTGGGAACCCTCGTACCCGTCGTCGTGCTGGGCGTCGTCGGTGTGACGCTCCGGTTCGCTGTCGGCGGCCGGGAACTGGGGGTGGTGATGGCTCACAGTTCCAGGTTCCTTTCGCGGCTGTTCTCCGTAATGTCCTGCTCCTTGTTAAGGGTCAGCGGGTCCCCTTGTGGGCGGGCCCGCTGTCGCGCTGCAACCGGATCCCCCACATCCCGCATTTGTGACCTTTGCATATCCATGGCGTGCTGCAGAATTTCGACAGCCGCCGCCTGATCTACCACCTTACGGTGATCGCGGGTATTCAAGCCAGCTTGCCTCAGGGAACGATGTGCCGAAACGGTGCTCAACCGTTCGTCGATCAGCCGGACGCTGGCGGTGAGACCGGCCCTCTGGATCGCGTTCGCCAGCTCAAGCGCATAGCCGCGGGCCATCTCGGCGGACGCCGATTCGGTGCCGCTCAGGTTCCGCGGCAGACCCACGAACACCTGGACGGCCTCCCGTTCGGCAATCTCCCGGACCAGAATGTTGAGGTCCGATTTTTTCTTCAGATCCCGTTTCATCGTCCGGACGGGGGTGGCGAGCAGCGACCCGCTGTCGCTGCTGGCTACCCCCACCCGTACCATTCCGACGTCGACGCCAATTTTGACGCCCCGCGGGTAGTCCCCGGTGCCGGGTGCAGTGTCAGTCATCGCTGTTCAGGCGGGTGATCAGCGGGACGCGACAGCGGACCGGATGGCGGTCAGGGCGGCCTCGATCTGCGCTGGATCGGACCCTCCGCCCTGGGCCACGTCGTCCTTACCGCCGCCGCCGCCGCCGAGGATTCCAGCGGCGACGCGGACCAGCGCGCCGGCCTTCACGCCGGCGGCGCGGGCGTCCTCGTTGGTCGCGACCAGGACAAGCGGACGGTCGTTGCTGACTCCGGCGGTAGCCACCACTGCAGCGCCTGATCCTAGCCGGCTTCTGAGGTCGAGAGCGAGAATCCGCAGGTCGTCGGCTCCGCTCACCGTTCCAGCGTCGTGCGCAAGGAGGCGGACGCCGTCGACGTCGACCGCGGAGCCCACCAGGGCCGCAGCCGACGCGCTGAGCGCTTCCTTCCGCAGCCGTTCAAGTTCCTTTTCGGCGGTCTTGAGCTTCGCCAGGGTGGCTGCGAGCCGTTCCGGCAGCTGGACTGACGGCACCTTGAGCATGTCCGACAGCTCGGTCACCAGGGCACGCTCAGCCGCGAGGTGGCGGAACGCGTCCATTCCGACGAACGCCTCAACGCGGCGGTTACCTGAACCGACCGACTGTTCGCCGAGCAGGGTCAACGATCCAATGAGCGACGTCGATCCGACGTGGGTGCCTCCACAGAGTTCCCTTGACCAGTCACCGTCAATTTCGACCACCCGGACGGTGTCGCCGTAGGCTTCGCCGAACAGGGCGGTCGCGCCGAGTGCTTTCGCCTCGTCGAGCTTCATCAGCTTGGTTTCTACCGTGTGGTTGTTGCGGATGGCGATGTTGGAGACTTCTTCGATCTCCGACTTGGCGCTGGCGCTGATGCCTTCGCCCCAGGAGAAGTCGAACCGCAGGTACCCGGCCTTGTTGAAGGAGCCGCGCTGCAGCGCTTCGGGGCCGAGGATCTGGTGGAGGGCGGCGTGCACGATGTGGGTACCCGAGTGGGCCTGCTCCCCGGCGTGACGGCGCTGCCGGTCCACGGCCGCCACCACGGGTGCGGTGACCGAAATGTCGCCTTCCCGGACAACCGCGCGGTGGACGCTGAGGCCTTTGATGGGGCGTTGCACGTCGAGGACTTCGACCACGAAGCCGTTGCCGGTGATGAGCCCGGCGTCGGCGGCCTGGCCGCCTGCCTCAGCGTAGAACGGCGTCTGGTCCAGGATCAGGTCGATCTCTTCGCCCTGCGATGCCGCGGGCACGGCAACGCCGTCGCGGACAATTCCGGTGACGATGGCTTCGGTGGTCAGCTCGTCGTACCCGGTGAACACGGTCTGGCCGCTGGCCAGCAACTCGGTGAAGACGGACAGATCGGCCTGGCCAGCCTTCTTTCCGCGGGCGTCAGCCTGGGCGCGTTGGCGTTGCTCGAGCATCAGCGATCGGAACCCGTCGGCGTCGACCGCGAGGCCGGCTTCGGCAGCCATTTCGAGGGTCAGGTCGATGGGGAAGCCGAAGGTGTCATGCAGCGCGAAGGCGTCCTCACCGGACAGCGGGCGTCCTGCGGCCTTCGATTCCAGGACCGCGCCCTCAAGGCGGGCGGTACCGGAGGCGATGGTGCGCAGGAAAGCACGTTCCTCGGCGTAGGCGATCCGGCTGATCCGTTCGAAGTCCTTCTCCACCTCGGGGTAGGTGCCCTTCATCGCGTCCCGGGACGCCGGCAGCAGTTCGGGGAGGCAGGCGCGTTCGACGCCGAGCAGACGCATGGCACGGACGGCCCGCCGGATCAGGCGGCGCAGCACGTACCCGCGGCCCTCGTTGGAGGGGGTCACACCGTCGGCTATGAGCATCAGGGCTGAACGGATGTGGTCGGCCACGACGCGCATCCGCACGTCATCGGTGTGGTGCGGGTCCGTGTCTGATTCGGCACTGGTGTAGGTCTTGCCCGAGAGTTCCGCGGCGCGGTCCAGCACCGGACGCACCTGGTCGGTCTCATACATGTTCTCGACACCCTGCAGCACCATGGCGAGGCGCTCGAGGCCGAGCCCGGTGTCGATGTTCTTGGCCGGCAGTTCGCCGGCGATGTCGAAATCTTCCTTGCTACGGACTGCTGACAGCTGGTATTGCATGAACACCAGGTTCCAGATTTCGATGTACCGCGGGGAGTCGGTGGCCGGTCCGCCGGCAATGCCGTACTCGGGGCCCCGGTCGTAGAAGATTTCCGAGCAAGGTCCGCCTGGCCCGGGCTGCCCGGTGCTCCAGTAGTTTTCCGCTTCGCCGAGCTTCTGGATGCGTTCAACGGGGATACCGACCTGGTCGCGCCAGATGGCGAGGGCCTCGTCGTCGTCCTGGTAGACGGTGACCCAGAGACGATCGGGGTCCAGCCCGAAGCCTCCGGCGTCGAGTGGGGAGGTCAGGAGCTCCCACGCCATCGGGATGGCGCCTTCCTTGAAATAGTCTCCGAAGGAGAAGTTACCGCACATCTGGAAGAACGTTCCGTGCCGGGCCGTTTTGCCTACTTCTTCAATGTCGCCGGTCCGGATGCACTTCTGGATACTGGTGGCCCGGTCGAAGGGGGCCTTCTCACGAGCCGTCAGGTACGGGATGAAAGGGACCATTCCGGCGATGTTGAAGAGCAGTGACGGGTCGGTCGATACCAGCGACGCCGACGGCACAACCGTGTGCCCCTTGCCCTCGAAAAACGCGAGCCAGCGCCGTGCAATCTCATGGGATTTCATTGAAGCTTTCAGTCCTTATGGTTTTTTCAGGGCCAGGATCCTGTGGGTCGCACCCCAGCTGGGGGTGCGGGACGGGCTGCCAGGCAGCCCCGGTCCGGTTACTGGCCGGGACGTTCCGGGCGAACTTCGGCGGGGTCGATGCCGAGGGCGGCACGGAGGTCGGATTCGCGCTCCTGCATCCCTGTCCGCAGCGCATCAGCGAAGTTGGCGACACCATCAGTCACTTCGCCCATCGCACGGTTCAACCCGGCAGGCCCGTAGCTGTCGGCGACGGAGGCCAGTTTCCGTACGGCGATGACGCCGATGGCAACTCCGGCGCCCATCCAGATGACGCGCATGATCATTGTGTTTTTCATCGTTTCCTTAGCGGCTGCGGCGGCGGGGAGCGGGCTTGCCTCGACCGGCCAGGGCGGTGCGCACCCCGTAGGAGAACGCGGCAACCTTGATCAACGGGGCACCGACGGTAGCGGCGATCAGGGATGACAGGGCCGAGAGGTTGGCGGTCGCGTCGGAGACGTTGGACGTGATTCCGTCGACATTCTTCAGCTGCTGATGCGTGGTGGTGACGGTGCTTGTCACTTCCTCGATCAGGGGTGTGGTTTCGTTGCTGACACTCCTGATGGTGGTCCGCAGTTCGTCAAACACTTTGCCGAGCTTCCACACCGGTATAGCCAGCAGTGCGACCAGCACCGCGAACACACCGGCTGCGATGAGACCGGCGATATCTCCACCAGACATGGATCGTGTCTCCTTTTGAATCAGGTAGGCCGCCTGGGCGTCGATAGCTCAGCGGCGATAACTTACCTATGTACCTTACCTACTCAAAGGCCCGCGGCGTGTGCCGCGGGCCTTTGAGCGCCGGTCCTTGCTGTAAAAGCTAAGGAACTAGCGTGCGTAGTACTCCACCACGAGCTGCTCTTCGCAGGTCACTGGGACCTCGGAGCGCTTCGGGCGGCGCACCAGGCGCGCCTGGAGCTTGTCCAGCTGGACCTCCAGGTAGCCGGGTACTGCGGGCAGCACATCGCGGTGCGCGCCTGCGGCGGCAACCTGCAGTGGGTCGAGGACCTCACTGCGTGGGTGTACGTGAATGAGCTGTCCTTCGGCGACGCGGTAGGACGGGCGGTCAACGCGTGAACCGTCGACCATGATGTGACGGTGAACGACGAGCTGGCGAGCCTGCGCGCTGGTGCGGGCGAAGCCGGCGCGGAGCACCAGGGCATCGAGACGCATTTCGAGCAGTTCAATCAGGTTCTCACCGGTCAGGCCCTTGGTGCGGCGAGCTTCCTCGAAGACCCGGGTCATCTGGGCTTCGCGGATGCCGTACTGGGCGCGCAGACGCTGCTTTTCGCGCAACCGTACAGCGTAGTCGCTGTCCTGCTTGCGGCGGGCGCGTCCGTGCTGGCCGGGCGCGTACGGCCGACGTTCCAGATACTTTTCGGCCTTAGGGGTCAAAGCAATGCCGAGGGCACGCGAAATGCGAACCTTACGGCGGGCACGTGTGTTGTTAGCCACGAATACCTTCCATTATTTTTGCGGCAAAGTTGCGCTGCTGCCCAGTTGGTTTCCCAGTTGAACGGCAGGCACTTTCAGTGTCGCTGGCCTCCACTTGCGGAGAGCCGGGAGTGGCCGCTTCCCGGTACTACAGTTCGCAGTACGCGCAGCCCTGCCCCGAAGTGAACCGCCGGAGCGGGTCATGCCTGAATGAATCAAACCTTCGATGGTGGGTTGCGCAGAACGCGACTTGCCAGTCAACCGTCAATCCTAGCAGTGCTGCGGGCACCGAGCTGAATCACTTGCCGCGGATGATCCGCCGCAGTCGGGCGAGCCTGGAGCCGATGTCCCGTTCGGCCCCACGATCGGTGGGCTGGTAGTAGTCGTGGCCGGTCAGATCATCAGGTGCGTATTGCTGCGCGGCGATGCCGTGCGGCTCGTCGTGGGAGTAGAGGTAGCCGCTGCCGTGCCCCAGTTGTTTGGCCCCCGGGTAGTGGGCGTCCCGCAGGTGCTGCGGAATGCCCTGCCCCCGCCCGGCGCGCACATCGGCGACGGCTGCGTTGATTCCGTTGTACGAGGCATTGGATTTGGGCGCCGTCGCGATATGCACCACCGCCTCGGCCAGGATGATCCGCCCCTCGGGCATGCCGATCAACGCGACGGCCTGTGCTGCAGCGACGGCCGTTTGCAGGGCGGTCGGATCGGCCATCCCGACGTCCTCGGCGGCCGAGATCATCAGCCTCCTAGCCACGAAGCGAGGGTCCTCCCCCGCCTCCAGCATCTTCGCTAGATAATGCAGCGCCGCGTCGACGTCGGACCCCCTCAACGATTTGATGAAGGCACTGGCGACGTCGTAGTGCTGGTCGCCGGCACGGTCGTAGCGCAGGGCGGCCACGTCGACTGCTTTCTCGGCATGTTCGAGCTGCACCAGAACCTGTTCCCCGGGCTCGTCGGTGGCCGAGTGGGCCACCCCGGCTGCGGCTTCGAGGGCGGTCAGTCCCCGGCGTGCGTCCCCTGCGGCCAGCCGGACCAGGTGTTCGAGAGCGTCGTCGCTGACCCGAACCGACCCGTCGAGTCCCCGCGGATCATTCACCGCGCGGGTCAGGAGATCGGCGATGTCCGCCTCGGTGAGAGGTTTCAGGGTTTGCAGCAGGGACCGTGACAGCAGGGGTGATACCACCGAGAAGGAGGGGTTTTCGGTGGTGGCGGCGATAAGCACCACCCAGCGGTTCTCGACCCCGGGCAGCAGCGCGTCCTGTTGTGCCTTATTGAAGCGGTGGATTTCATCGAGGAAGAGGACCGTGGTGGTGCGGTGCAGGTCGCGGGCGGTGAGGGCCTCGTCCATCACCCGGCGGACGTCCTTCACCCCGGCGGTAATGGCCGACAGCTCAACAAAGGTCCGGCCGCGGCCCCGCGCAATCACATGTGCGAGGGTGGTCTTACCGGTGCCTGGCGGCCCCCAGAGGATCACCGAGGACGGTCCTGCCGGGCCGGTACGGTCGGCGTCGCCCGCCAGGGTCCGCAGCGGCGACCCTGGGCCGAGGAGGTGTTGCTGACCCACTACTTCGTCAATTGAACGCGGCCGCATCCTCACGGCCAGGGGGCTGCGGTGGCGTTCGGCACTGGTGACGCTGTGGCTGGTGACGTCGTCGTCGTCGTCGGACCCGTACGCCGCGCTGAATAGATCATTCACACAGCCAAGGCTACTGTGAAGCACTGACGGTCGGGCTATCGGCAGCCGGCCCAGCTGAGGGACAACCAGTCGCAGAGGAAACGGAGACGCTAGTGGGATCACCGCGCCAGGTGCTGGTGTCACCCGAGCGGCTGCCCGGCTGGGTGGAGCGGTTCAGTGCGGGGAACGGCGGTTTGGCTCCGACCGACGGGCTCGACGACGACGCCCGGTCGCGCGGGGCGCTCATGCTCCGCGGCGCCAACGGCTGCGTGGCCGTGCTCCACCCGCCCGGGGAGTCCGGCGGGGAGTCCGCCGGGGACAGCCCGGGGGGCCCAACGGTCGATGACCTGGTCGCGGCGGCCACCAGCCAGCGTCTCATTGGGTTGATGCTGGTACGCCGGGGCGGCTATGCGGTGGGTGTGGCCGAGCACGGCAAGCTGGTGGCGTCGAAGACCGGCACCAAATATGTCCAGTCCCGGACCGCGGCCGGCGGCTGGTCACAGCAGCGCTTCGCGCGGCGGCGGGCCAATCAGGCGGCCGGGTTGGCCGATGCAGCAGCGGTTCATGCGGCGCGGCTGTTCGCCGAGCACAGCCCCGGCAGCCTGCAGCTGGGCGGAGACCGGCCGCTGGCCAGCGAAACCCTGGCGAACCCGGTCCTGCGCAGCTATCGGGCGCTGCCGCAGCTGGCATTCCTGGTGGTACCCGATCCGCGGCTGGACATCCTCAAGCAGGCAGCAATCGACGCCCGCTCGATCAGGATTACCATCACCGACCCGTGACTCGGGTGCGGGTTGATGCGTCGGTTGACCTGCCTCAGCCGGTTGATGCGTCGGTTGACCTGCCGGTTGCCGGACTTACCGGCGTTCGTCTGAGGCGCGTTGGGCGGCGTCGCGGAGACGTATAACAGCCTGATCGGGATCGTCCGCACCGTACACCGCGGAGCCTGCGACAAAGACTGTTGCCCCGGCGTCGGCGGCCCGGAGGATGGTGTCCTCGGTGATGCCACCGTCCACCTGAAGTGCCACCGGCAGACCGCTCCCCCTGATCGCTTCGGCCGCGCGCCGGATTTTGGGCAGCATGACGTCGAGGAACGGCTGGCCACCGAAACCGGGTTCGACCGTCATGATCAGCAGGAGATCCAGTTCGCCCAGGAGGTCGAGGTAGGGTTCGACGGGTGTCGCCGGGCGTAGCGCCATGCCTGCCTTGGAGCCGATGCTGCGCAGTTCGCGGGCCAACCGGATCGGCGCCGCCGCTGCTTCGGCATGGAACGTCACTGAGGCTGCACCGAGTTCGGCGTAACCGGGAGCCCACCGGTCGGCGTCGTCAATCATGAGGTGCACGTCCAGCGGAAGGTTACTGACCTCGTGGATCCGTTTGACCACCGGAAGACCAAGGGTCAGGTTGGGGACGAAACTGTTGTCCATGACGTCCACGTGCACCGCATCAGCCGACGCAATACGTGCGAGCTCTGCCTGCAGGTTGGCGAAGTCGGCGGACAGGATGCTCGGGTTGATGCAACAGGCGGTCATGGCGCTCCTTGGGCGGAAGAGGATGGTTCTATGCAGTGCGGCGGATCAGGGCCAGATACATCGCATCCGTGCCATGGACGTGTGGCCAGAGCTGGGCTGTCGACTCGTGCCCGGCGGCCAGCGACCCGGTGAGGCTGACGCCGTCGAGGACAGCGCCCGCGTCGATGAGTTCGACGTCGTCACGGCGGCGCAGGCAATCCTGGACCACCGCCGAGGTCTCGGCCGGGTGCGGGGAACAGGTCACGTAGGCGACAACTCCCCCGGGTCGGACGGCCGTCAGCGCCGCGGCCAGGAGTTCACGCTGCAGCGTTCCGAGTCCGGCAATGTCGGAAGGCTTGCGCCGCCAGCGGGCTTCCGGGCGGCGGCGCAGCGCGCCGAGTCCAGTGCAGGGCGCGTCCACCAGGACGCGGTCAAAGGTGTCGGGGAAATCCTCGGCGACCGTTCGACCGTCGCCGACCCGGACGGACCAGACCGCAGGGTCGAGCGGCCGGAGTGCCTGCCGCACCAGCTGGGCCCGGTGCTCCAACGGCTCATTGGCCACCAGCGTGTTACCCCGCTGCTGTGCCAGGGCACCCAGCAGTGCCGACTTGCCGCCGGGGCCAGCGCACAGGTCCAGCCACTGCTCGGAGTGGCCGGCAGTGCCGGTTTTCACCGACCCCGCTCCGTCTTCCGCCGCCTCCGGTTTCACGGCTTCCGACTCAGCTGGCACCAGCTTCACTGCCGCGAGGGCACGGGCAACCAACTGGGATCCGGCATCCTGGACCCGGGTGGTGCCGGTCCTGATGCTTTCCAGGCGGCCGACGTCGCCCGCTGAGAACAGTGCCGATCCTTCGGCCAGCTCCCCGGGAACAGCCCCGGCTTCGAACGCCTCATCGAGGGACCCCAGCCCGGGGAGTGCCAGTAAATTGACTACCGGTGCCGCGTTGTTCGCCGCGAGCAGCGTTTCTATCTCGGACACGTCCCGGCCGTGGTCGACGAGGGCCTGCCGGAGCGCCCGGACAATCCACTCCGGGTGGCTGTGGGTAAGCGAACTGATCTTGGTGGCATCGGTCAGGCCAGCGGTGAGTTCTGCTGTCCACTCCTCAAGGGATTTCGATGAAACCCGCCGCAGGACTGCATTGATCAGAGCCGACGGTCCGGCACCGATGACGGCGCGGGCGAGGCCGACGGTCTGGTCCAGTGCAGCATGAGCGGGAACCCGCATGGCGAGCAGCTGGTGCGTGCCGATCCGCAGGGCATCGAGGATGGCAGGATCGAGCTTCTCCAGGGGGCGGTCGACGCACTTCGCCAACACAGCGTCATACGTGCCCTGGCCGCGCAACGCTCCGTAGGCCAGTTCGGTGGCAAAGCCTGCGTCGCGCTTGTCGAGCTTGTGTTTGCGGATGCTGACCGGCAGCACCAGGTTGGCGTAGGCGTCGTCGGCGGCGACGGCGCGGAGCACCTCGAAGGCGACCAGTCGTGCCGGGTCGGCGCGTCGGGTCCGCTCCGATGGTGCGGCGGTGGAGAACCCGCGCGGCTCTGACCTGTTACGTTCCCGTCCGGCCGCATTGCGACGGCGGTCGGAACCGCCCGCTTTGCCCTGCCCTGGATTGCTCACGAAAATAACCTCGTCACGAAAAAACCAGCTCTCCTTGTTGAAGGGCGCCGCGCGCCCAGTCCTGTGCACGCATCATCTTTTTCCCAGCAGGCTGAATATCGCCCAGCACCACGGGAGTGGAGCCTGTTCCGACCAGCACGGCAGCGCCGGCCATCGTCACTTCGCCCGGGGCGAGAGCCGCAACCGCGTCCGCACCCACATCGGGATTCGCGACCCACGGCGACACCGGGCCCACCTTTACCCGCTGATCACCCAGCTGGGTCCAGGCGCCCGGCTCGGGTGTCACACCATTGATCCGTCGGCGGACAGCAAGAGCCGGCTGACCCCAATCCACCCGGGCATCGTCGATGGTGAGTTTGGGTGCCAGGCTGATATCTCCCTGTTGGGGAACTGCCACGGCCTGGCCGGCCGCGATGGCTGACAGGGTCTGGACCAGCAGGACGGCGCCACTGTGGGCTAGCCGTTCCAGCAACTCGCCACTGGTGTCGCTGGGTTGCACCGTTTCGGTCATGGTGCCGAAGACCGGCCCCGTGTCGAGGCCCGCTTCCAGGCGGAAGGTGGAGGCTCCGGTGATTTCGTCGCCGGCGATGACTGAGTGCTGCACCGGGGCGGCACCGCGCCAGGATGGCAGCAGCGAGAAATGGAGGTTGATCCAGCCATGCTGCGGCAGCTCCAGCGCTGGCTGCGGAACCAGCCCGCCGTAGGCAACGATGGCTGCCACTGCGATATTGAGGTCGGCAATCTGCGCGGTAACTGCGCCGTCAATCCGGTTGGCGCGAATGACCGGGAGATTCAGTTCCGCCGCTCGGGCGGCTACCGGACTGGGCGTCATGATCCGTTTACGGCCCAGTGGCGCGTCTTCACGTGTCAGCACCGCGACGACGTCGAACCCGGCAGCCACCAGCGCGTCGAGGGAGGGCACCGCCACGGCCGGAGTGCCTGCAAAGAGCACCCTCATGATCGTCTGGCCCCACTCCGGCTCGTCCCAGTGGTTGGTCGGGCGGTTGACGCTCCGAGCCCGAAACTGGAACCGAGTGACTGTGACCGGTCACGGGTGGTCTGGTCGGCAACCGAGGAGTAGGCCGAGCTCCGGATGGCACGCATGGCGGCTTTGCGGTGCTCCCCGTCGAGGCGTTCGATGTACAGGGAGCCGTTGAGGTGGTCGGTCTCGTGCTGGAAGCAGCGGGCGAGCATACCGGTGCCCTCATAGGCGACAGCGTCACCATGGATATCCACGCCAGTCACCCGCGCCCAGTCCGCGCGCTTCAACGGGTAGCCGAGTCCGGGGATCGACAGGCAACCTTCCAGTTCCTCGTCCCCGGTCCCGGTTTTTACCTCCAGGACAGGGTTGATGACGTACCCGGAAACGTCGTCGATCCTGAAGGTGAAGACCCTCAGGCTCACCCCCACCTGGGGCGCTGCGAGTCCGGCGCCATGCACGTCGTCCATGGTTTCCATCATGTCGGAAACCAGTCTGGCGAGTTCGGGTCCAAAACTGGTGACCTCGGCAGAGGGGGTTCTCAGTACCGGGTCGCCGATGATCCGAATGCTCAAGACGGCCATGCTCTCCGTGGTCCTAACGTTGGGAATACTTCACTTTGGGTCGATGCCATTCTAGGCGCGAACCTCGTCGACCTCGGTCGAAGGAAGGCTAGCCGACCATCCCGCTTGCCGTGACGCCCGCGGCGGGTACCGGCGGTGGGCCGATGGGCAGCAGCGCGCGGCCGGCGGCGGCGGCGTCGAGCCCGGCCTCCCAGGACCGGCGCAGGGCACAGAACCGGAACCAGTGCTCTTTCAGGACCTCGGGGTTGGCGCGCATGGCGCGTACCTCGGTCTTACCGATTGCGACTCCCAGCAGGATCAGCTCGTGGTCATACTTCCACGGCTCCCAGACCCCCTTCTCGCCGTCGACCAGGCTTTCCTGAGCTTTCATGCCGGCCACCAGTTGCATCACCACTTTGTCGTCCAGCGGTTTGACCTGTCCGTCACGGTCGGTGTTCTTGGTCTTGAAGTCGATCAGGCACAGCCGTCCCCCAATCTCGGCCAGTAGGTCAAGTGTCCCGGCGTAGCCGACCTCGTCGTTCCAGACGGTCAATTCAGCAGCGATCGGGCGGACCTGGTAGAGCGTCCACCATTCGTCAAACCGGTCGGCGAAGGCTTCCTCGCCGTTCTCCACCAGGGCTAGCCGGGCGGCGTCGACGTCGTGCGCCTGTTCCAGATCACGAAGCGCCACCTGTTCGCAGTAGTAGTGCACCCGGGTGCCTCTGCCCGCTGCCTCATCGCGGTACCGCTCCGCAGCGACTGATGCGTCCTTCACGACGGTCCGGAGCTGCGCCGGATTGCCCAGTGCCGCGGGGACGCGGGGATCATTGGCGACGGCGTTGGCAGCCATGTAGCCGATCCACCCGTCCAGCGACGCAGCAGCCTGCGAGATCACTGTGGTGATCGAGGGGACTATCGGGCGGTCCCTGGTGGAGCGGGAATACATGCGTCCGTGCTCTGTTGAGTGAGCCAGCAGCGGTTGTGTCATGCTTCCAGTCTGACATCGGATACTGACAATCTACATTTGGCCCGAATCTGACGCTGGTGGACGCGGATTGGACGAACCCCATTTCCTCCTATAGAGTTTTTACTCGTTGGAAAACGACGAATAACCCTGCAAATCCAAGGATTTTCACTGGGTTATGGATCATCACTCAACATGCGGACGTAGCTCAGCTGGCTAGAGCACCACCTTGCCAAGGTGGATGTCGCGGGTTCGAATCCCGTCGTCCGCTCGCAAGTCACTGTAGCTGTCGAAGTACGTTTCGGCAGTCCTGGTTTACTAGGCACGGTGGGGTGGCCGAGAGGCGAGGCAGCGGCCTGCAAAGCCGTATACGCGGGTTCGAATCCCGTCCCCACCTCCAGTACAAAAGCTTGCACCCATCTCGATGGGCGATTGGCGCAGCGGTAGCGCGCTTCCCTGACACGGAAGAGGTCACTGGTTCGATCCCAGTATCGCCCACTCAAAGCGGTTCCCGTGGTTTCTTCGGAATTCACCGGGTACCGCTTTTTCGCGGACGTAGCTCAGCTGGCTAGAGCACCACCTTGCCAAGGTGGATGTCGCGGGTTCGAATCCCGTCGTCCGCTCCACACCACGCAGCACCCAGGACACCCCCAGCTTCGTTTGGGGGTGTTTTTTCTTGCTGGTTCGGCTCCATGCGACCCCGATGCCCGCGCGGCGGACGGTTTCACTGGGCCTGAGCACCGCCGCCCAGGGACAGCCCGCCGGTAGCGGGCCTCCGTGCAGGGCTTGGCCCAGGGTCAGTGCAGCAGTTTCAGGCCCACCACGCAGGCCACAATCCCGAGGACCAGCAGCACTTTGATGACGGACGCGGATTCGCCGTCGAAAATCATCGCGTAGGCCACAGTCAGCGAGGCGCCGATTCCCACCCACACCGCATAGGCGGTCCCGACGGGCAGTGTGCGCATGGCCCAGGCCAACCCGACCATGCTCAGCGTCACCGCGACACCGAAAACGATTGAGGGAACCAGCCGGGTGAACCCCTCGGACTTCCCCAGGGCCGTAGCCCAGACGGCTTCAAGTACGCCGGATACCACTAGAACAATCCATGCCATGACAGTCTCACTCCTGAAACGCCGTCTTGTCGCTGACCGGGTACGGCGCACCTCGTCCGGGTGCCATCTGGCTCGTCAAGATTGTCACACCCCCGGTGCCGGGGCAATCTGGGTGGGAACTGGGTGGAAATACGCCGAGGGCGGACACCCAGGTGTTGCACAGGTTACGTCCTTGGAACTGCCATTCCATCGGCCTAAGATATTTGGCAGAGGGAACAACAGGTTCCCGGATCGAAAGGAGGTGCCTGTGTCTGTATTTGACGGGCTCAAAGGCAAGGCCGGGATGCTGAAGGAAAAGGCGACCGAGCTGGTGGGCGAGAACTCTGGCAAGATCAAGGACGGCATCGGTCACGCTGGCAACTTTGTTGACAGCAAGACCGGAGGCAAGTACGCCGACAAGATCGACAAGGTTCAGTCCAAAGCCTCCGAAATGGTCGATAAGACCGACCGCGGGGACACCAACCGGCCAGCTGGCCCCGGGACTCCCCCGGCCGTATAAGACCTACTGCTCGACAAGAAAGTGCCGGTCCTGCCGCGAGGCAGCACCGGCACTTTTTGCGTGCCAGGGGTCTGGCTAGGCTTCACTGCCCTGGCGTGCCAGGGCTGTCAGGCGTGACACCGCACGGTGATACTTCTTCATGTAGCCGCCGGTCATCATTTCCTCGGTGAAGAGCTGGTCGAAGGCTACGCCGCTAGCCAGCACCGGAATGTCCTTGTCATAAATCCTGTCCGCGAGGACCACGAAGCGGAGCGCTACCGCCTGCTCCGAAATAGTTGTCACATTGTGCCAGGCAATGAAATCGACGCCGTCGATCAGCTGGCGGTACCGGCTTGGGTGCACTCCGGACAGGTGCTTCACCAGATCGCTGAACGTATCCTCGGCGAGGATGCCGTCCGGGCCGGCCCTGAGCTCACGTACCCGGTCGTGAAGGCCGGATTCGCTGAAGGGGACGGGTGCCTCGGGAAGGCCCCGGTGACGGTAATCCTCGCCATCAATCCGGAGCACGTCGAACTGGTCGGCGAGGACCTGGATCTCCCGCTGGAAATCCACTGCCGCAAAACGCCCATCCCCCAACGAACCGGGAAGGGTGTTGGACGTGGCCGCGAGCTTGACCCCGGCATCCGCCAATTCACGCATCAGGCGGGACATCAGGACCGTGTCGCCTGGATCGTCGAGCTCAAACTCGTCAATGCAGACCAGGGCGTAACCGCTCAGCGCGTCGACGGCCCGGCGGAAGGACAGCGCACCCACCAGGTTGGTGTACTCGACGAACGTGCCGAAGGCCTTTTTACCGGCTGTTGCATGCCAGAGGGAAGCGAGGAGGTGGGTCTTTCCGACACCAAAACCGCCGTCGAGGTAGATTCCGGCCCGCGCCGCTGGCTTCTTCGCGCCGAAGAGCTTCCGCAACCCTGTCGGCTCCGGCTGATTCACCATGTCGGCGAACTCGGACAACGCCTTGACGGCCGCGGCCTGCGACGGCTGCCCGGGGTCCGGACGGTAACTGTCGAAGGACACCTCACCGAATCGAGGGGACGGATAGAACCCGGTCAGGAGTTCGTCGACCGAAACTTTGGGGGTCCGCTGGGAGAGCTGCTCGATTGTTGCCACGGTAGGCAAGAATACGGCACTTTCGCTGGCCGCCGCGCCCTGCGACGACCCCACGGCCCGCCATTTATGGCATGCGGTGAACGCATCGGAAATAAATGGGGGAACGCGTGGTTAGGCTAGTAGAGACCACAAGAACGTCACGAGAAAGGCCAACGGATGTCAGTCGCAGCAGACCCCCATGAGAAGTTCGCTCACTATGCCCACCCGGAACGGCTCGTCTCCGCGGACTGGCTCGCCCAGAACCTCGACAACCCGTCGGTCGTGGTGGTGGAGTCTGATGAAGATGTTCTGCTGTATTCCACGGGCCATATCCCCGGTGCGGTCAAGGTCGACTGGCACACGGATCTGAACGATGAGGTGACCCGCGACTATGTCGACGGCGCCGCTTTCGCCCGGCTGATGTCGGCCAAGGGAATCACCAGGGATTCGACAGTCGTCATCTACGGCGACAAGAGCAACTGGTGGGCAGCCTACGCGCTCTGGGTTTTCAGCCTGTTCGGGCACGAGGATGTCCGGCTGCTGGATGGCGGCCGCGACAAGTGGCTCGCCGAGGGCCGGCCCACCACCACCGAGGTGCCGGCGGCCCAGACCGCCGACTATCCGGTGGTGGAACGCAACGACGCGCCGATCCGCGCCTATCTGAGCGACGTCCTCGGTCACCTGGGCAAACCGCTGATCGATGTCCGCTCAGTGGACGAGTACACCGGCGCACGGACCCACATGCCTGCGTACCCGGAGGAGGGCGCGCTTCGCGGCGGTCATATCCCAACCGCGGCTTCCGTCCCGTGGGCTCGCGCCGCCGCCGAGGATGGCACCTTCAGAAGCCGGGCCGAACTCGATGCAATCTACCGGGATGAGGTGGGCCTGAAGGACGACGACGACGTCGTCGCCTACTGCCGTATCGGTGAACGGTCGAGCCACACCTGGTTTGTCCTGTTCCACCTGCTGGGCTTCACCAAGGTCCGCAACTACGACGGTTCGTGGACCGAGTGGGGCAACGCTGTGCGCGTCCCGATCGTCAAGGGTGAAGAGCGCGGCGAGGTTCCGGCGTCATGACCACTGAACTTCCCACCAAATTGAGTGAGATTGTCGAGGACTTTCAGGCCCTCGACGAACCTGACCGGTTGCAGCTGCTGCTCGAATTCTCCCAGGGACTCCCCGAGCTCCCCCAGCACCTTCAGGAGCATCCGGAACTGCTGGAACAGGTGGTCGAATGCCAGACTCCCCTGTTCCTCAGCGTCGACATCGACGACAGCCCGGAGCAGATCGTGCGCCTGTACTTCTCGGCCCCGCCTGAGGCTCCGACAACCCGCGGGTTCGCCGGGGTGTTGCTGGAAGGTCTCGATGGGCTCTCCTCGGCCGACATCCTCGCCGTGCCGGACGACGTTCCGGACCGGCTGGGACTCACCCGGGCCATCACGCCGCTGCGGATGCGCGGGATGACGGCCATGCTGGGGCGGATCAAACGCACCGTCAGGGCCGGGCAAACCAGCTAACCGACTTGCCCGTTCCGGACGCCCGGGCGGGCGCGGCCGTGGAGTACGGGGGCAAGCCAATTGGCCACCGTCTGCTCCCATTTCATCGGGTCCACATTCCATTCCTTGGTATGGCGGGCCCGGTGGAACCGCTCGAAGGTGACAAACGCAGGGTTGCGTTCCGCAAGTTCAGCCGAAGCACCCACCGGCACGAACTCATCGTCCTCGCTGTGGATGATGAGTGTGGGAATGGTCAGCTGCTCGGCCCGTGACACCCAGTCGAGGCTCTTCAGGTCGAGCGGTGCCGCGAGGCCCGTGGCTTTCCGGCCGGCCCGGTTGGTCAGCAGCCACTGGCCAAGCCGGCCAATCGGTGCGGGGATGCGGTTGAGCTGGGCGTGATACGCCAGCACCTCAATCCAGTTGACCACCGGACCGTCAAGTACCAGTGCCTTGATCCGCTGACGATGACCCGAGAGGTCGGCGGTCTGCAGGCAGATGGCGCCACCCATCGACCACCCAAAAAGCACCACGCCCTCGGCGCCGTGTGCCACCGCGTAGTCGATTGCCGCCTCAACGTCACGCCACTCGGTCATCCCGAGTCCGTACCTGCCATCGGCTGCGTGCGGGGCTTCGCCGTCGTTCCGGTAAGAGGTCAACAAACTGGTCATGCCCAATGACCTGGCCAGACGCACCGCCCGCAGTCCTTCGGTCCGCTGCACTCCCCTGCCGTGGACCATGACCGCCCAATCCTTCGAGGCTTCCTCGGCGCGGATCAGCCAGGCCGGAGCTACTCCCCCGTCAACCGGGATGTCCACCTCTTCATCAGCGAAGCCAACCGCCGACGGCGACGGGAAGACCGCGCCGCTCCACCAGCCCCGCGTCGCGCTGGCCAGATGCCCGGAGTACACCGCCTCCACCTCGCGTTGCACAGTCCCTTCACGGGGAACGTAGGACAGGATCGCCCCAATCCGGGCATGTCCTGCTCCACCGTCGAAGTAGAGACTGTAGGTCCCTTCGACGGTGGTGTCGTCATTCGCGGGGAGAATGACCTGCTGGCTACCCCCGGTGCCGATCACCGCCAGGATGTCGAGGTTTTCGTCCCTGACCCGGGCTGGGGTCACTACCTGACGCGCGAAATGCGCAGCGAGACCGGAGGTGCCGGCCGCAATTGTTGAGCCGACGGCACCACCAATCCCCACCCCGAGCATGGTCCATTTGACCCAGGGGGCGGTGGTGGACTGCTCCGGCACCGTGGCGGAAAGTTTACGCATACCCCCATTCTTGCCTGTGGACCGGAGGATCGGCGGCACACGGGAGCGGGGTGTCGTGAGAGCTGCTGTCTCCGTGCACTAGGGCGCCACGCGTTGGAGCACTAGTCTTGGCTCATGTCCGAGACGATAGTGGTACTAACCGAAGAAAGCCTCAACGACGGCGACGCGAAGAACCTGTTGACCCTGGTGGGTGAGGAACAGGCCACACTGCTGGTGTTGATCCCCGATGACCGGCACAAGAATGTGATGGCCGAGTTCTTCCATCACCTGAGCTTGCTGGAGTTCGCCGACGCGTTCCGCGAATTGTCCCAGGGGCAGCCATCGGCCCAGAAATCACGTGGGAGCGCCGAGGCGGCTCTCGAAGCGTCGTTGCGGGTGGCCGAGGCCCACGGCCTTACCGCCCACGGGATTATTGCCACCGGCAACGCTGTCGAGGCAATGGTCGACGCCGTCAGCCAGCATGGCGCACAGCAAGCGGTTGTCATCACCCGACCGCACGCCGTCGCCGATACCCTCCACACAGACTGGGCGAATCAGGCCCAGGACCGACTGGGTGTGCCTGTGCTGCACCTCTATTCCGGTTCGGGATTTATCGGCGGTTCTTAGGCGTTGAAGGAATCATGAGCACAACAGAACCCAGCGATGTCCCTGTCCAGAAGACCGACGAGGAATGGCGCTCCGAGCTAACCAGTGAGGAGTACCGGGTCCTTCGTCAGGCTGGTACTGAGCGGCCTTATACCGGCGAGTACTACGACACCAACACCAAGGGTGTTTACCAGTGCCGCGCCTGCGGGCACGAACTCTTTACCAGCAACGAAAAATTTGATTCACATTGCGGTTGGCCATCCTTCTGGGCGCCCCTCGCCGAGAACACGGTCCGCTACCTGCACGATAATTCCATGGGGATGCAGCGCACCGAGGTCCGGTGTGCCAACTGCGACTCGCACCTCGGCCACCTGTTTGAGGGTGAGGGTTATGGCACCCCCACCGACCAGCGCTTCTGCATCAACTCGGTGTCCATGAAGCTGCTCGAACAGTCCTAGCAGAACCGCGGGGAGGTCCAGCATGTCTGGGCCTCCCCACCAGTGCAACCCAGTCACAAATAAGAGTTGCTTATGCTCAAGGGTTTTTTGAGTAAGTAAACCTTTTCAGTTGCTACGCTCGCTTTCATGACTTCGACGACCATTGACACCAGCCTCGCCTCACCTGCCGGAGCCCCTGAGCGTTCACCCGCCTGGCATCAGCTCAAAGCCGCCGCTTCGGCCCTTCAACCGCTCCAGGTCAAGGACGGATCCGTCCCGGAAACCTCGAACCATGCGTTGGCGTCCGAACTGGTCGACGCTATTGTCGAGGCGATCAGGACCCTGGCTCCGTCTTTCCCCCACGACGCCGGCTACCTCACGGCCCTCGTGGAGGACTTCCAGACCTGGCAGTCCTCGGACTTCGGAGTGCCCGATTTCCTGAGCTCGTTGCTGCAGTTCCAACCGCAGGAGCATCGGGTCGACGGCCTCAGGCACCTGGTGGTGTTCCCCATGTACACGCAGAACGGCAGCACCAACCGGCTGGTCGAAGCGGTGCTCATTGAAGTGCTCTGGCCCGAGTTCATTGCCGAGCTCGAAGCCGGTGACTACTCCAACAAGCTCTTCGTCCCCATCCGCTTCCTCGACTTCACCGCCGGATACGACACCAACTCGGCAGTCCTCTTCCCGGAGACCGTCGCCGTCAGCACCACACCGCAGTTCACCTGGGGCGCCATTTTCGCCGACCGCGAAGCGGCACGCTTCCGCCGGGTGGTCACCGCCGCGGCGGAGATCACCAAGCTGGAACTGCCTGCCGAAGCCAGCGAGCTCGTGGGAGACCAACAGCTGGCCGAGCAGACCTTCGTCATGTGGGACCTCATCCATGACCGCACCCACATGCGCGGTGACCTCCCGTTTGACCCGTTCATGATCAAGCAACGCATGCCTTACTTCCTGTACTCCCTGGAGGAACTCCGGTGCGACCTGACGGCGTTCCGCGAATCAGTGAAGATCGCCCTCGACGAATCGGCTCCCGACGAGACCCGCCGTCATGCACGACTGGTGCAGTACGCAGTCATCTTCGACCGGATCTTCCGCTTTTCCATCACCGGCAGCAGGGTCCGCAACTACGACGGTCTGGGCGGTCAACTCCTGTTCGCGTGGATGCACCAGCACCACGTGCTCCACTGGACCGACAGCCGCCTGAGCATCGACTGGGCGGAGGTTCCCGACGTCGTCATCGCCCTCGGCGAGAAAATTGAGCAGCTCTACTGGCGCTCCATTGACCGGCCGAAGACCGCCCACTGGCTTGCCGCCTACCAGCTGGTCACCGAAACCGTGACACCCCACCCGGCGTCGGTCTGGGCCAAGGGCCCGGACGCCCTCGAACTGACCGGACCACCTCGTGGATTGACCGATGCCGTCCTCGACGACGAATTCCCGCTGTCGATGTTCTTTGAGGCATTGGACCGCAAAATGAAACCGGTCATCGAGTCCACCGCCGGTATCACCGGGGCCGCTGAATGAGCAACGCGTTGCCAGCACTCGACGGACTGACGGTGGTGGTGGCCGGCGCCGCCGGCGCTTCGGGGATCGCGTGCGCCACCCTGCTCCGCCAGCAGGGTGCCGCGGTGGTAGCTGTCGGATCCCACGCCGGCCGGCTTGAGCAGGCGCTGGGCCAGCTCGACGACGTCGACCGCCGGGTCTGCGACCTGGCCGATGCCCAGGCTGTCACTGCGTTATGCCATGCGCTCACTGCGGACTATGAGTCACTGGACGGCCTGATTCATCTGGTGGGCGGCTGGCGCGGCGGCAACGGAATCACCGGGCAGACGGATGAGGACTACGAGCTGCTCCACACCAGCGTGCTCACCACCTTGCGGAACACCACTCGTGCCTTCTACCCCCCACTCCTCGCATCCTCCAGGGGGCGGGTGGCCATCGTGTCCTCCACAGCCGTGGACAGCCCGACGGCGGCAGCCGCCTCCTATGCGGCTCTCAAGTCAGCCGCGGAAGCCTGGACCCGAGCGGTGGCCGACGGATTCCGGCGCGATCAGGACGCCGCCGGCGACAGCACCACCCCGGGCGCCGGTCAGACATCAGCTGCCACCATCCTCGTGGTGAAAGCCCTCGTCGACGACGCACTGCGGGCCGCGCATCCGGAACGCAGATTCCCCGGGTACACCCATGTCGATGATCTGGCCGCAGCGGTGGTTGGTCTTTACGCCGCCGAGGCGCAATCGGTAAACGGACAACGCATCATCCTGCCCAGTTAGGGCAAACGCTACTGCGCGGCGGCGTCCTCGCCGCCCCAGGCCTTCGCGTAAAACTGCGGGGAAAGTGAGCTCACCAGGTCCGCGTAGTAACTGGGCTGCAGCGCCTGCGCTGAACCGGCCGGGACACGCGAGGCGAACGCTGAAACACCCAATCCTGCCTCCTGACCCGCCAGCGTCAGGCCGGCAGCTTCCAGGATCGTCGGGTACATGCTCAGCTGGTCCACGCGGGGGCGCAGGTCACTGTTACCGTCCTCGCCCGGCACCCAGATCCGGTTGAAGATGGTGCGGTTATTGTGGTCCGTCAATTCCGCCTGGAACGCATGGCCGCCACCTATTTGCTTCAGGTGGTCACCCATAATCACTACGGCAGTGTCCTCGAGATAACCCTGCTGCCTCATGTGGTCCACGAATCCGGCCACCTGCGTCATGGAGCAGGAAAACGCGGCGGTTACCTCGCTCTGCGTACCCACGGTGCAGTAGTCATAAATGTGCACCGGCTCATGCGAATCCAGGGTCAGCATCGAGAGGTTAAATGGCTGACCAGTCCTCTCCGCCTCGGCGTGCAGTTCGTCGACCTCGTCTTTCGCGTGGGCCAACAGGCGTTCATCGCTCAGACCCCAGTCACTGCGGAAGGCCTTCTCCGGCTCACCCGCGGCACGCCAGTCCGGCAGGTCCTTCACCTCGGAGTAGCCGTGCCCGCCCAGGAAGACGTCTTTCGCCGCAAACGAGGCATTGGCGCCGCCAAGGAATACGTTCGTATAGCCGTACTCAGCGAGCACATCGCCCAGGCAAGTCACCCCTTCGAGGTACGTCTGGACGTTACCGCCGAGCGCGTTGTAGGCGCCGCCGCCCGAGGTGGAGCCGATACCCTTCAGCGGGATCCCGCACTGCGTCGCGGTGATCCCGGACATGGTCCAGCCGCCCCCCTCGTACTGCTTCAGGTTCTCGACGCTTTGCCAGCCATCCGACGCCTTCGTGGCCGCCTTGAGCGGAGCGAAGACATCCTTCCCGAAGAGCTGGTCGTCCTCGAGCGTGGCCTCCCCGGACTCGAGATAGATCAGTACCAGGTTGCGTTTGTCCGTGTCGTCGGTGATGGTCGGTTCCACATAGAAGTCGCCGACGTCGTACCCGGAGTTGGCCGCCTCAAGGTAGTCCCGAACGCCTACCGTGGCGGCAAAAGCGGTGGTCCCGCCGATGACGACTGCGGCCACCAGGGCGGCAGAAACGGCGCGCATGATCCACTGCACGCGAGGCGGCCGCCGAAGGTCGCCATCACGGCGGCGCTTACGGCGCCGGAAAAACAGCCAGAGCGCGATCCCCACCGTAACCAGCAGGGGCACCACAGCAATGCCTAGGATGCTGATCCAGACGATGGACCCGCCACCACCATCGGCTTCCACGGCGACAATGTTCAGGAACATCTGGTTGACCGAAATCTCGCCCCAGAAGAGGCGGATGATGACGGCAGCCATGAGGAGGGCGAGCCCCACTCCGATCAGAAGGTGGACCACAAGGTGTCCGACCACGACGCCGGCCCGGCGGGTCACCTGAACAATACGACCAAACATGGCACCCCCTGCCTTTCGGATGCCTGGATGTCCGATGACCATCCGTGTCACCAACCCATTCCCGGGCCCATAAAAGCGTAATACCGTTTCATGCCCCGTTCAACAGGCGTTCAGCTGGCGGTGGTGAATCGTTCACCCCAGCGCAACCTCGGGCCCGTTCCGGCGTCGGGAGAGGCGTCAGGGGAAAAGTCAGGGGAACAGTCAGGCTGAAACGCTGAGGATGACCCACCGCCTAGGTGATAATTGATAGGTGACTGAAACAATTGCGCCCCCTGCCTCCCTGCACGACCCCGACGTTCGCGGCTTCGCGTCCGACAATTACTCGGGAGTACATCCGGAAATCCTCGCGGCCTTGGCTGCCGCAAACGGCGGCCATCAAACGGCCTACGGCGAGGACGTCTACACGCACCGCCTGCAGGAACTGATGCAGGAGCACTTCGGCGCCGGCACCGAAGCGTTCCCGGTCTTCAACGGGACCGGAGCAAACGTCCTGAGCCTGCAGTCCCTGCTGCCACGGTGGGGCGCCGTGATCTGCGCTGAAACGGCCCACATCAACAAGGACGAGAACGGGGCGCCCGAACGCATTGCCGGAATCAAACTCCTCACCGTTCCCACCCCGGACGGCAAACTCACCCCGGAACTCATCGATCTGGAAGCCTGGGGCTGGGGCGACGAGCACCGGGCCCAGCCGCTGGCCGTCTCCATCACGCAAACCACCGAGTTGGGGACGCTCTACACGGTTGAAGAGATCAGGGCGATCGCGGACCACGTGCACGCCCGCGGCATGCATCTGCACCTGGACGGCGCACGGATCGCCAACGCCGCAGCGGCCCTCAACCTGCCGCTGCGCGCCTTCACGAGGGACGCGGGAGTCGACATCCTCTCCTTCGGCGGTACCAAGAACGGCCTGATCTTTGGTGAGTGCGTCGTGGTGCTGAACCCTGACGCGGCCACCGGCCTCACCTACCTGCGCAAAATGAACATGCAGCTCGCGTCCAAAATGCGCTTCATCTCGGCGCAGCTCATCGCCCTCCTTGAGGATGGGCTGTGGCTTCGTTCGGCAGCCCATTCCAACGCCATGGCGGCACGCCTGACCGCGCTGGTCCAGGAGATTCCCGGGGTGCAGCTCACCCAGCAGACCACCGCGAACGCAGTCTTCGCCGTCCTCCCCCGGGACGCCGCGGACCGGGTCCGTGAGCAGTTCAAGTTCTATGACTGGGACACCGCCACCGGGGAAGTGCGCTGGATGTGCTCCTTCGACACCACAGCCGACGACGTCGACGCCTTCGCCGAAGCGATCCGCCGGGAAACGGCCGCCAGCCCACACCAGATCGGGGCTCCCCGGGCCTAGAACAATCTCGCCGGCCGCACCGGCGAGCCTGCCCGGCACGGGGGTCGGTGTGCCATAGCCTTCCTGAGTGAGCGCAATTGGCGATCTGACCCCCCTGCCCCGCGAGTTCCAGTCAGCCCTGACCGAACTCCGCCAGGCGAAGTGCCGCGGCGAGATTCGACTGGACGAAATTCCGGCGCCCTCGCGGCTGGCACCCTTTGCTGTGGCCCTCGGCGCTGAAGTATTCCAGGCTGGCCCGCACCGGATGCCGGTGCACGGCCCGGCAATGGCCGCTTCCGCTGGCAGTGAGCCGGAAGAATTAGCCACCGGACGCTTCATCCTCCTGCATGACCCCAATGGGTCCGACCTGTGGGATGGCACTTTCCGGATTGTCACCTACATCAGGGCGCAACTCGAACCCGAGATGGGCAACGACTCCCTGCTGGGATCAGTCGCCTGGACGTGGCTGGTGGAAGCCCTCCAGAACCACGGCGCCGACTACGGCTCCGCAGGGGGAACAGCCACCCGGATCCTCTCCGAAAGCTACGGCACGCTGACCGACCGACCCGACAGTATCGATATTGAACTACGTGCGTCCTGGACCCCTGACTCGTCGATGGTGCGGAACCATCTGGAGGCCTGGGCGGATATGGTGTGCACCTTCGCCGGTCTACCACCGCTGCCCGACGGCGTCACCTCCCTGCCGAACCGTCGCCGAAACTAGCCCGCCGTGACCCAGCCGCACCCCGCCGTCGTGCTGGCTCACCACTCCGAACCGCGCGGCTAGACTGGATCATCATGACCTCCCAGATTTCGCAGCACCCTGACGATCGCACTCCAGGTGATGACGCACCGGTTGAGGACGTCATCGAACCGCTCCCCCTCCTCAACGAACCCAAAGACGGCGTCCCCCTGGTCATCAACACCCAGGCGGGTCTGGAACGTGCAGCCCGGACGCTGGCTCAGGGCACCGGCCCGGCCGGCGTCGACGCGGAGCGCGCATCCGGATTCCGGTACGGGCAACGCGCTTTCCTCGTGCAGATCCGGCGCGAAGGAGCCGGCACCTGGCTGATCGACCCCGAGCCATTCACCGACCTCCGCATCATTGATGAGGCACTTGAGGGAGTCGAATGGATCCTGCACGCGGCATCCCAGGATCTGCCCTGCCTGTCGGAACTTGGGATGTGGCCCGACCGGCTCTTCGACACCGAACTCGCTGCCCGCCTCGCGGGGATGCCCCGCGTGGGGCTGGCGGCGGTCATCGAGAGTCTCCTCGGATACACCCTTGCCAAGGAGCACTCAGCCGCTGACTGGTCGCGCCGCCCGCTGCCCGAACCGTGGCTTCGCTACGCCGCCCTCGACGTTGAGGTGCTGACCGAGCTTCGCGGCGAACTTATTGCCCTGTTGACCCGCGACGGCAAACTCGACCTTGCCGAGCAGGAATTCGAGCACATCCGTAACACCCCACCCGCCGAGCCGCGCGTCGATCCGTGGCGCAGGACGTCGGGCCTGCACCAGATCCGCGACCGGCGCCAACTGGCAGTGGTTCGCCAGCTCTGGCTGGAACGCGAGGACCTCGCCAGAAACCGGGACATTGCCCCGGGCCGCCTGATCCCTGATTCGGCAATCCTGGCCGCAGCCAAGGCCATGCCGACAACAGTCCCGCAGCTTCTGGGCACCAGCGGCTTCCATGGCCGAGCGGCGTCACGGGAGGCGCCCAGGTGGTTGCGTTGCATCAGCGACGGACGGTCATCGGATGATCTCCCGGATCTCCAGGTGCCCACCAACGCGCCCCCACCGCCGCGGGTCTGGGCGGACAAGGATCCCGAGGCCGCTGCGCGCCTGGCGACTGCGCGTCCCCGGCTGGCAGCAATAGCGGAATCCTCAAATCTACCCATCGAGAACCTGCTGACTCCCGACTACCTGCGCCGGGTGGCCTGGCGTCCGCCAGCCGAGATCACGCTCGAGTCGATCAGCGCCGCGCTGGCCGAGCTTGGCGCGCGTCCGTGGCAGATCGAAAAAATAGCTGCGGTGCTCACGGTCGCGTTTCTGGACCCCGATCCGCTGCCCGAGAAAGCACCGAGGACCGCAGACTCAACCCGGTAGCCCCTCACTGTTCGACACTTCCGCCGGGCAATCCTTGCAGGCTAAGTTACTCACAAGTAACATAGGGTCGAATCACTATCTCGGATCGAATAAAGACTCAATGAGGAGCAATAGGTGAGCACCACTACAGTGCCAGCGCAGTCCGGCTCAGGCCGCCGGATCAAGGATGTCGTATTCGTCGACGGTGTCAGGACACCATTCGGCAAAGCCGGTGAGAAGGGCATCTACGCGGGCGTCCGTGCCGATGATCTGGTGGTGAAGTGCATTCGCGACCTGATGCGCCGCAACCCAACCCTGCCCCTTGAGCGAATCGACGACGTCGCCATCGCCGCCACCACCCAAACCGGTGACCAGGGCCTGACCATCGGTCGCACCGCTGCCCTGCTGGCGGGACTCCCCCGGTCCGTTCCCGGCTTCGCGATTGACCGGATGTGCGCCGGTGCGATGACAGCCGTGACGACGACCGCCTCGGGCATCGCTTTCGGTGCGTACGACGTGGTGATCGCCGGGGGCGTGGAGCACATGGGCAACCACCCAATGGGCGCGGACACCGACCCCAACCCGCGGTTCATGTCCGAACGGCTGGTTGACCCCGCGGCGCTGAACATGGGAAACACGGCAGAAAACCTGCATGATCGCTTCCCCGCCATCACCAAGGAACGAACCGACGCGTACGCAGTAGGCAGCCAGAAGAAGCTGGCCGCCGCCTATGCCAGCGGCCAGATCCAGCCCGATCTGGTGTCCGTCGCTTCCCGAAAGGAAGGGGCAGGCTGGACGCTCAATTCTGTCGACGAGCCACCCCGCCCCGAAACCACCACCGAGGACCTGGCTGCGCTTCGCACCCCGTTCCGTGCGCACGGTCGGGTCACTGCAGGAAACGCCGCCGGGTTGAACGACGGCGCCACCGCCGCGTTGCTCGCATCCTCGGATGCCGCCGCCGAGCTGGGCCTGCCCGCGAAGATGCGCCTGGTGGCGTACGCCTTCGCCGGCGTTGAGCCTGAGGTGATGGGCATTGGACCGGTTCCGGCGACCGAGAAGGCACTGCGGCAGGCGGGCCTGTCCATTGACGACATCGGCCTGTTTGAAATCAACGAGGCATTTGCCGTGCAGGTGCTTTCGTTCCTCGATCACTTCGGCATTGCCGACGACGACCCCCGCGTGAACCGCTATGGCGGCGCCATCGCCGTCGGGCACCCCCTGGCGTCCTCCGGAGTGCGGCTGATGCTGCAACTTGCCCGGCAGTTCGAGGAAGACCCAGCGGTGCGGTACGGCATGACCACCATGTGCATTGGCCTCGGCATGGGCGCCACAGTGATCTGGGAGAACCCCCACCACCCTGACTACTCGTCGAACACAGCAGAGGACGCAGCATGAGCTTTGACCGTTATGAAGAACTCGCAGCCCTGGTTCCGGACGAGGTAATCACCCACTCCTACGTGCAGGACATTGCCCTCCCCCAGGGCGCGGGAACCCTCGCGTTGATCACCCTGGACAACGGGTTGGACCACACCAAGCCGACCACCCTCGGCCCGAACACCCTGATCGAACTGGGTCGGGTACTTGAGGGCCTGAAACTCCGGGCCGCCGCCGGTGAGCTGGCCGCCGTCGGGATCACCGGCAAGCCCTATTTCCTGGTGGCGGGCGCTGACCTGTCGACGGTCAAGTCACTCAAGGCCGCACAGTACGGCGCCCTGATGGCCGAGCTCGGACACGAAGCCTACAACCTGCTGGGCAGTCTCGGCGTGCCCAGCTTCGCCTTCATCAACGGCGTGGCGCTCGGCGGCGGCCTGGAGGTTGCCCTTGCGGCCGATTACCGCACCATCTCCACCGGAGCCAACGGCATTGGCCTGCCGGAGGCATTTATTGGCCTGGTTCCGGGGTGGGGCGGGGTCTACCGGCTGCCACGCCTGATTGGTCCTGCTGCGGCGATGAAGGTCATGATCGAGAACCCCCTCAGCAACAACCGGATGCTCGACGGGCGTGCGGCCTATGGGCTAGGCATTGCCGATGTCCTGCTTGAGCCTGCCGATTTCCTTGAGCAGTCCCTCGCCTGGGCTGCGGGCGTCCTGAAGGACCCCTCGGCAGTTGCAGCAAGCCGGGCCAAACACGCCGCCTACACCGATGCCGACTGGGACGCGGCGGCCGCCGCCGGGCGGGCCTTCGTGGCCGCCAGGACCTCGAACGCCGCACCGGCGCCGGGGAAGGTGCTGGACCTCTTTGAGGCTGGGAAGACCCTGACCCGCGAAGAGTCGGCCGCCGCCGAGTGCGAGGCCCTGACCTACCTCATGCAGACTCCCGAGTTCCATGCGACCGTCTACGCGTTCCTGGATCTGGTGCAGAAGCGCGCCAAACGTCCGGCAGGCGCGCCCGACCGCAAGCTGGCTCGGAAGGTGACCAAGGTCGGCGTCGTCGGTGCTGGTCTGATGGCCGGGCAACTCGCCCTGCTGTTCGCCCGTCAGCTGAAGGTGCCGGTAGTCCTCACCGACATCGACCAGCAGCGCGTCGACAAGGGTGTGGCCTATGTCCACGCAGAAGTGGACAAGCTGCTGTCGAAGAAGCGGCTGTCCCCCGATGCGGCGAACCGGACCAAGGCCCTGGTCTCGGGTTCGGTCTCGAAGGAGGCGTTCGCTGACGCCGATTTTGTGATCGAAGCGGTCTTCGAAGAGATGGCGGTCAAGAAGACAGTGTTCGCCGAGGTTGAAGCGGTGGTCTCTGCCGAGTGTATTCTCGCGACCAATACCTCGTCACTGTCGGTCACCGAGATGGCAGCTGACCTCGCCCACCCGGAACGTGTGGTGGGTTTCCACTTCTTCAACCCGGTCGCTGCCATGCCATTGCTGGAAATCGTCAAAGCACCGCACACGGATGACGCCGTGCTGGCGACAGCTTTTGCGCTGGCCAAGGAGCTGAAAAAGTCGGCGGTGCTGGTGCAGGATGCTCCGGCGTTTGTGGTCAACCGCATCCTCGGCCGGATGTTTGGCGAGATCACTGCGGTCTTCGATGAGGGTACAGACGCGGCGACAGCTGACAATGCGCTGCGCCCCATGGGCCACCCGATGACGCCGTTCCGGCTGCTCGCGCTCGTGGGCCTGCCGGTCGGCCAGCACGTGCAGGAGTCGCTGAACACCGCGTTTGGTGACCGTTTCCATGTTTCTGCCAACCAGCAGAAACTCATTGACGCCGGAATCAAGGGTCTGTGGGTGAAGGGCGACGACGACGCCGAGACCGTGCCCGAGTCGACCCTGGCCCTGATGACCCGGGGCGATTCGCCGTCGGACAGCGCGGAGGTGCTCCGCCGAACCCAGGATGCCCTCGCCGACGAGAT
This sequence comes from Arthrobacter sp. Sr33, assembly GCF_054511195.1. NCBI lineage: Bacteria > Bacillati > Actinomycetota > Actinomycetes > Micrococcales > Micrococcaceae > Arthrobacter > Arthrobacter sp. Sr33. Next base: position 393,907 of record NZ_JBTNDD010000002.1, read on the forward strand.
TGGCCGGATGCTCGATGAGGGAGTTGTTGCCGCACCTGAGGACATTGACCTGTGCGTCATCCTGGGCGCTGGCTGGCCGTTCCACCAGGGCGGCATCACACCGTACCTGGATCGGGTGGGCGCGTCCGAGCGGGTCAATGGGAAGACCTTCCACTAGGCACTTCCCCGCCGCTCGTCGTCACCCAACGACACTGACGGCGCCCGCACCGGCCTTGGTGCGGGCGCCGTTCTGCGTCTGGCTCAAGTGGCACAACTGGCCTAACTGGCTCAACTGACTCAAGATAGGTGACCCGGCTGACCTCCCGCGGTTTGGTGAGCAACCCGGTCAGGTGGGGTCAATCTGGCATCGATGCCGGGAATGTTGACCACCGGCGTCCAGGTTCCTCACGACCCAGCCTGAAACCTGACCGCTGCTAGAGGACAGCCGCCCCGAACTGTAGCTGCGGGAGCTCCTCGAAGGCGGGCTTCGCGAACCAGTATCCCTGGAACAGGCCGATACCGGCTGCCTTCAGGGTCGCAAACTCCGCCTCCGTCTCAATGCCTTCCGCGAGGACCGTGATACCGAACTCCCTACACATGCCCACGATGCTGGACACAACTGTCTGCCGCGCCGGGCTGGTATCGATGCCGCGGATCAGCAACATGTCGATCTTGATCAGGTCGGGTTGGAAATCGACCAGAAGACCCAGTCCCGCGTGTCCGGCACCGAAGTCGTCGATGGCGGTGGTGAACCCATGTTTGCGGTATTCGATGATGATGTTCGTGAGGTGGCCGGTGTCGGAGACCTCCTCGTTCTCGGTGAACTCGAACATGATCGCCGACGTCGGGAAGCTGAAGCGGGCGGCGGCCCGCAGCGTCGCGCGAAGGCATGCAGCCGGTTCGTAGACCGCGTTCGGCATGAAGTTGATCGAAAGTTTCAGATCCTCACCCGCAGGGAACAACCGCGATGCCAGCTCAATGGCTTTGACACGGCAGTCCTGGTCAAAGCGATACTTCTGCTCGGGTGACACCTTGGACAGGATCTCGTAGGCGCCCTCCCCCGAGGTTCCCCTGACCAACGCCTCATAGCCCCAGACGCGACCGGCAACGGCGTCGTAGATCGGCTGGAAGGCCATGCTGAAGTCGAAGTCGAGCTCCGCCGCTGTAGTGCAACTGCCGCAGGCCATGGTCAGGGAGTCGACCTCGGGAAAATCCGGTCCAGTTCCTGAAGTTCAGTTTCGGACGGGACCCAGCACACCGCCTCGGCATTCTGTTGAATCTGCTCCGGTTTGGTGGCTCCGGCGATCACTGACGCGACGGACGGCTGCGCGGCGAGCCAGGAGAAGGCCACCTGCAGTTCGGTCAGGTCGCGGGCCCGGGCGAACGCTCCGAAGTCGGCCAACTGGTTCCAGTCAGCCCCTTCGAGCAGGTTCGTCCGGGAGTGGGTCAGCCGGCTACCGGCCGGAACCTTCGAGGCACTGTATTTGCCGGTCAGCAGACCGTTCGCCAGCGGGAAGAACGGCAGCACGCCAATCCCATAGGCTTCGGCTGCCGGAACCACCTCGGCCTCGATGCTGCGCTCCAGCAGGTTCCAGTGGTTTTGCGCGGAGATGAAGGGCGTGTACCCGCCGAGCTGTGCAACAAACTCGGCTTCGGCGAGCTGCCAGCCTGCCCGGTTTGAATGGCCGATGTACCTGACCTTGCCGCTCTTGACCAGTGCGTCGAGGGCCGAAAGGGTCTCCTCGATGGGGGTCAGCGGGTCCGGTGCATGGAACTGGTAGAGATCAATAAAGTCCGTGCCCAGACGCCGCAGTGATGCCTCGACCGCCTTCATGATGTAGCGCCGCGACCCCCTGGCACCCCAGTCCGGGCCGTTGGCACCCTTGAGGTCCAGCCCAAACTTGGTGGCGACCAGCACGTCATCGCGATTTTTGACCAAGGCTTTGCCGAGCATTTCCTCGCTCAGGCCAGGCGTCTTTCCATAGGAGTCCGCCACGTCGAAGAAGTTGATTCCCGCGTCGACAGCTGCGCCGATCACCGCGTTGGTGCCGCGCTGGGTTTCGGTTGGCGTTCCGGGGCGACCCAGATTGTTACACCCGAGTCCCACCACTGAAACGTTCAATCCGGAGTTGCCGAGCCTGCGATATTCAGTCATGGCTCTACGCTACAACACCGGTTACCCGAGGCATCTTTCGGCGCCCCGGGTAACACCAGGCATCGACGAGGGGTCAGGCGAACCAGATACCGATTTCGCGCTGTGCCGACTCCGCCGAGTCCGAGCCGTGGACGAGGTTCTGCTGTACCTTCAGCCCCCAGTCGCGGCCGAGATCGCCGCGGATGGTGCCGGGTGCGGCTGCCGTCGGCTCGGTGGCGCCGGCAAGGGACCGGAATCCCTCGATCACCCGCTCGCCCTCGAAAATCGCAGCCACGATGGGCCCGCTGAGCATGAACTCGACGAGTGGTTCGAAGAAGGGCTTCCCAACATGCTCGTTGTAATGCTCTTCGAGCATCTCGCGGCTGGCCGAGACCAGCTTGAGGTCCACCAGGGTGTATCCCTTGGCTTCCACCCGGGACAGGATGGTCCCGGACAGTGCGCGGGACACGCCGTCGGGCTTGATCAGTACAAGAGTGCGTTCAGCGCTCACAGAAGTCCTCCAAAGTGTTGGGTATGGCCAGTGGAACTCTACTAAACTTATCCTGCGGGCTCTGACCCGTCCTCCGGGTTGGCCCGCTCCCACTCAGCCTGCTGGCGGTCCCGCTCGACGTTCTCGGCGTCGAGGCGGATGCCGGTACGAATCCCGTACAGCCAGGTCAGGGCGAACAGCACCCCAATCAGGAACATGGTGGGTTCGATGAACCCGGTCGCGATGATCACCAGCTGGAGAATCCAGCCGATGGCAATGCCGTAGGGCTTGGTGAGGAACGCGCATGCCCCGACCAACGCGATGGCCAATGCGATCCCCACCGAGAGGATCAGCACCGGTGAGATGGTGTCGCGCAACAAGCCGAATGCGGTGAGGGTCGCGAACAGCACCACCAGCGCCTCGAGGGTGAGGACCACCGAGGCGAAGGTGACTTTGATGGAACGCCGTTTCTTGGGCATTCCGGGTCGCCATTCGCGTTGCGCCTTGGTCATGCGACGCTTTCGATTCTGCTCCATCAGAGTCAGCCTCACTTGCCCAGCAGGGTGCGGGCTTCCCCCACCACCGTGATGGAACCGGTGATGAGGATGCCCCCTGCGAGGTCGTTGTTTTCTTCGGCCTTCATGACCGCCCATTCGAGGGCGTCATCGAGCCGTTCGGCGATGTGGACGTTTTCCTCGGCGAAACCAGCCGCCAACGCATCCTGCAGAAGCTCGGCCGCGGGAATGGCGCGGGGCGAGGTTGACTGGGTCAGGCAGATGTCCTCGAGGATGCCACCGAGTTCCTCATGCAGTTCGGCCAGGATGGCCCCCGCGTCCTTGTCCTGGAGCACACCGACCACCAGGATCAGCCGGCTGAAGTCGAAGGCTTCCTTGACCGCCGCTGCTGCTGCCTTGGCGCCGGCGGCATTGTGCGCGGCGTCGACGATGATGCTCGGTGCGGTCCGCACCACTTCGATCCGCCCCGGCGAGGTCACGGTCCGCAACCCTTCGCGGACCACCGCCGCATCAAGTTCACGGGTCCCGCCACCGATGAATGCCTCGACGGCGGCGACGGCGACGGCGGCGTTCTGCGCCTGGTGCGCCCCGTGCAGGGGCAGCAGCAGTTCCTCGTACCGGCCGGCGATCCCGTTGATGGACAGCACCTGGCCGCCGACGCCGATCGTCCGGGTTTCAACCCCGAACTCAACACCTTCGAAGCGGAACTCAACGCCGACTTCGCGGGCCTTTTCGAGGAGCACCTGGGCGGCCTCCTGGGGTTGGGCCGCACTGATCAGGAACCCGCCGGGCTTGATGATCCCCGACTTTTCCAGCGCAATGTCGTATTCGGTGTCGCCGAGGAGTTCCGTGTGGTCCAGGGAGATCGGCGTGACGACAGCAACCTGGCCGTCGCCCACGTTGGTGGCGTCGGTGATCCCGCCGAGGCCCACCTCGATGATCGCGACGTCGACCGGCTCGTCGGCGAAGACCGCGAACGCGAGAATGGTGATGCTCTCGAAGTAGGTCAGCCGGGGGTCGCCCGCCGCTTCCAGTTCGCCGTCGATGATTTCCAGGAACGGCCTGATCTCGTCCCAGATCCGCACGAAGGTTTCGTCGGAGACCGGTTCGCCGTCGATGCTGATGCGCTCGGTGACGCTGCTCAGATGCGGGCTCGTGTAGCGCCCGGTCCGCAGCTCATGCGCCCGCAGGATGCCCTCGACCATGCGTGCGGTCGAGGTTTTCCCGTTGGTTCCGGTCAGGTGGATGATCGGGAACGCCTTGTTGGGTTCGCCGAGGATTTCCATTGCCCTGATCATCGGGGCCATCCGCGGTTCCATTTTGTTCTCAGGTGCCCGGCTCAGCAGTTCCGCGTAGACACTTTCCACCGAAAACTTGTCGAACGCTGTGGGCGCCGGGCCGTTTGACTCCGAATCCATTGATTCTGAATCCCTTGGCTCTGAATCCCTTGGCTCTGGGTTCTGCTGGCTCATGAGTGCCTCTCTACTTTGACGGTAAACTCGCCGTCCGTTGGCGCAGCAGCGACAACGTGCAGTTCGTTGGTCAGCGTTTCCGCTTTGATGAGTGCCGCGTTCGATGTCAGGGCATCGACCAGGTCCGATGCGACGCCAAGCGTGGTCACGATCCGGTCGCTGATGTGCAGGTCCGCGTCGCGGCGGGCCTGCTGGATTGCCCGGATCGCGTCCCGGGCCGCTCCTTCGGCGGCGAGCTCCCCGGTGACGACGGTATCGAGCACGAGGAAGCCGCCCCCGGGCAGCACCGTGACAGCCTTCCCGGAGTTGTCGCCGTCGTCGGCCACCACTGTTTCCAGGGTGTATTCGTGGGGTTCGAGCGCCAGCTCGCCGGCGGTCACTGCACCGGCTGCGGAGACCGTCCAGTCGCCGGCCTTGGCGGCCTTGATGGCGGCCTGGACATTCTTTCCCAGGCGCGGCCCGGCGGCCCGGGCGTTCACCACCAGTTTCTGCACAATCCCGAATTCTTCGGGTGATGCGTCGGCGGCGTCGAGGAGCCGGACCTGCTTGATGTTCAGCTCATCGGCGATGATCCCCTGGTACTGACCAATCAGGTTGCCCGCCGACGGCGCCACGACGGTGAGGTGGGCCAGCGGCAACCTGACGCGCAGGTTGGCTGCCTTCCGGAGGCTCGACCCGGTGGAGCAGATTTGGCGGGTGCGTTCCATCCGTTCCACGAGGTCGGGTGCCTCCGGGAATGCCGACGCCTCCGGCCAGTCGGTCAGGTGCACCGAGCGCCCGCCGGTGAGCCCACGCCAGATTTCCTCGGTGACCAGGGGCAGCAGGGGCGCTGCGGCCCGGCAGACCGCTTCGAGGCAGGTGTAGAGCACATCGAAGGCGTCGGCGTCCTCATCGAAGAACCGCTGCCGGCTCCGGCGGACGTACCAGTTGGTCAGCGTGTCCAGGTAGCGGCGCAGCGTCTCGCAGGCGTCGCTGATGTTGAAGGCATCGAGCGACGCTGTCATATCCCGCACCAGGTTTCCGGTGTAGGCGAGGATGTAGCGGTCCACTGGTTCGGCGAGGCGATTGGCCCGTTCGGGGCTGACCGTTTTTGCCTCGTAGCCGGTGCCGCCGGCTGCCGCGTTGGTGTAGAGGCTGAAGAAGTGCCAGACATTCCAGAGTGGCAGGATGACCTGCCGGACGCCGTCGCGGATGCCCTGTTCGGTGACGATCAGGTTGCCGCCACGCAGCACCGGGGAGGACATCAGGAACCAGCGCATGGCGTCGGCGCCGTCCCGGTCGAGGACCTCGGTGACGTCCGGGTAGTTGCCCAGGCTCTTGGATGCCTTCTGGCCGTCGTCGCCCAGGACGATGCCGTGGCTGATCACGTTGCGGAACGCCGGCCGGTCGAATAGCGCCGTGGAGAGCACATGCAGCATGTAGAACCAGCCGCGGGTCTGGCCGATGTACTCGACGATGAAGTCAGCAGGGTTGTGGGAGTCAAACCATTCCTGGTTCTCCATCGGGTAATGTACCTGGGCGAAGGGCATGGAACCGGAGTCAAACCAGACGTCCAGTACGTCCTCGACCCGGCGCATGGTGGACTGGCCCTCAGCTGGTGTGCGGGGGTCGTCGGGGTTGGGGCGGGTCAGCTCATCGATGAAGGGACGGTGGAGGTCCGGCTCCCCCGCCTTGTTCAGCGGCAACCGGCCGAAGTCCGCCTGGATCTCGGCGAGCGAGCCGTAGACGTCGGTCCGCGGGTAGGCGGGATCGTCGGACTGCCAGACCGGGATGGGGCTGCCCCAGTACCGGTTCCGGCTGATCGACCAGTCCCGGGCGTTGGCCAGCCACTTGCCGAACTGCCCGTCTTTCACGTTCTCGGGGATCCAGTTGATGCCCTGGTTCAGGTCCACCATCCGATCCTTGATCTTGGTGACCTCCACAAACCAGGACGACACAGCCCGGTAGATCAGCGGGTTGCGGCACCGCCAGCAGTGCGGGTAGCTGTGCACGTAGCTGGCCTGACGGACCAGGCGTCCGCTGTCCTTCAGCACCCGGCTGATGGGTTTGTTCGCCTCGAAGACCTGCAGTCCGACGATGTCGGCAAGAGGCCCCTGCCCGTACATCGGGAGGAAGCGCGCACCTTCATCGACTGAAAGGATGACCTGGATGCCAGCCTCCTCACAGATTTTCTGGTCCTCTTCACCGTAGGCGGGTGACTGGTGCACAATGCCGGTGCCGTCGGTGGTGGTGACGTAGTCGGCCACGAGGAACCGGAAGGCGTTGCGGTAACCGCCCTGTTCTGGGTCGGCCAGGTAGTCCCAGAGCGGTTCGTAGGCCAGGTCCGCGAGCTCGGCGCCCTGCAGGGTGCGCTCGACGGCGGCTGTCGCCTCTTTCGCTGAGGCGTAGCCGAGGTCCTTGGCATAGTTGCCCAACAGGTCAGCGGCGATGAGGAAGCGGCGGTCGTCGTCGGCCAGTGTCGGTCCGGCGGGAACCAGTGCATAGGCAATGTCGGGCCCGACGGCGAGAGCGGCGTTGGTGGGCAGGGTCCAGGGCGTGGTGGTCCAGGCGAGGGCCTGCACCCCGGCGAGCTCCTGCGACAGCTCGGTGCTGCCGGCCAGGATGGGGAAGGTCACGGTGACGGTCTGGTCCTGGCGGTCCTGGTAGACGTCGTCGTCCATCCGCAGCTCGTGGTTGGACAGCGGCGTCTCATCGTTCCAGCAGTACGGCAGCACCCGGTAACCGTTGTAGGTGAGGCCCTTGTCGTACAGGTTCTTGAACGCCCAGATGACCGACTCCATGTAGTCGACGTTCAGCGTCTTGTAGTCGTTGTCGAAGTCCACCCAGCGGGCCTGGCGGGTGACATAGTCCTGCCACTCGCCGGCGTATTTCATCACTGAGGACCGGCAGGCGTCGTTGAATTTGTCGATGCCCATGGCTTCGATCTGCGCCTTGTCGCTCATGCCCAGCTGCTTCATCGCTTCCAGCTCGGCGGGCAGTCCGTGGGTGTCCCAGCCGAACCGGCGCTCCACACGGTGGCCGCGCTGGGTCTGGTAGCGGCCCACCAGGTCCTTGGCGTAGCCGGTCAGCAGGTGGCCGTAGTGGGGTAGCCCGTTGGCGAACGGGGGGCCGTCGTAGAAGACAAACTCATTTGAGCCGTTCTCACCGTCGGGAAGGTCTGCGCTGCGGGCGTCGATCGACGCCTGGAACGTGCCATCTGCGTCCCAGTACTTGAGGATCCGTTCCTCGATCTCGGGGAACCGCGGGGACGCCGAAGAGGAGGAGGCAGCGCCAGCCGCGCTGTCATGGCTGGTGGCCTTGGGGTAGATCTGTGGCATGTTGTTCATCCTGTAGGCAAGGTGTGGTTCAGTTACCTGCGAGGACGCGTCCAACAATCGGGTCAGCCTGCAACCCGGGTGCCAAACCCGCGGTACCACCTCACTTGCCGCCAACGAGACATATCTTCTCGCGGCTGCCACTTCGTGACCGCTATGACGGGCTTACCCGTCCGGTTCTACTAGCCTGCAGCACGAAGGACGTACGACAGGGGTTCTTCCGGAAGCTCACCGGTGATGGCCGGGTCAAAGCTGTTGCACCTAGTCTAGCGGAAACTGACCGGCCCGCGGGGGGCGCCAATGCAGCTGGGACTACTGGCTCCGGATCACCTTGTGCGCTGCGGCCTGCGCCAGCGGGCGGACCACAATCTCGTCGAGGTTCACATGGTGGGGCACCGTCACCGCGTAGACGACGATATCCGCCACGTCCTCGCTGGTGAGTGGCTTTTCGACGCCGTCGTACACCTTTGAGGCGGCGTCTGCACTGCCCAGCCGGTTCAGGGAGAACTCCTCGGTGTGCACCATGCCGGGCAGCACCTCGACCACACGGACACCATGCTCTGCTTCCTCCAGCCGCAGCGCCCGGGTCATGGCACGCTGGGCAGCCTTCGCCGCGTTGTAGCCGGCGCCACCTTCGTAGGAGACCATTCCGGCCGTCGACGTCAGGTTCAGGACAGTGCCGCCATCCGCCTGATCCCTGAGCATAGGGAGAAACGCTCGGGTCATCTTCATCGTGCCCACCACGTTCGCCTGGTACATCCAGTCCCAATCGGCAGTCTTCGCGTCGACCAGCCGGTCGGCGCCGCGGGCACCGCCGGCAATGTTGATCAGGGTGTCAGCACCACCTGCGTCGGCGACGGTGCCCAGAAGGCGCTCGACGTCGTCGTCCTCGGTGATATCGGTGGGCACCGCGATGGCCCCGGTCCCGGCGGCCAGCTCCGCCAGACGGTCGGCGCGACGGGCGACGGCGAAGACCCGCCACCCCTGGGCCGCGAGCAGGCGGACCGTGGCCTGCCCAATGCCGGTGCTGGCTCCGGTAACAACTGCTGCTCGCTGCGCTGGCGTGATCTGGGTGGAAGTCATGGATCCAACTTATCGTGAAACAATTGTCGGTATGGCTGAACACACTCCGGGCACAGACACGCCCGCAACAGTAAATGTCCCTGACAAACCGGTTCTTGAGGGTCTCGAGTCCCGGCTCGCCGCACAGTGGCGGGCGGATGGTACCTACACCTTCGACCCCGAGACGTCCCGGGCGGAGGTGTATTCGATTGACACTCCCCCACCCACGGCATCAGGTTCGCTGCACGTAGGCCACATGTTCTCGTACACCCAGACCGACGTCGTCGCCCGGTATCAGCGGATGCGCGGCAAGAACGTGTTCTACCCGATGGGGTGGGACGACAACGGTCTGCCCACTGAACGCCGCGTCCAGAACTACTATGGTGTGCGCTGCGACCCCTCGGTCGCCTACGACGCCGGCTACACCCCTCCCGCTGAGCCGCCCAAGAACCAGCGCGACTTCGACGCCGTCTCGCGCCGGAACTTCATTGAGCTGTGCGAGGAGCTCGCGGTCCAGGACGAGCTGGTGTTTGAAAACCTGTTCAGCACCCTCGGCCTCTCGGTTGACTGGAACCTGACGTACCGCACCATCGACGACACGTCCCGTGCCGTCAGCCAGCGCGCGTTCCTGGAGAACCTCGCCGGCGGCGACGCGTACCTTGCCGAGGCTCCCACCCTCTGGGACGTCACGTTCCGCACGGCAGTGGCACAGGCCGAACTCGAAGACCGGGAACAGCCAGGCGCCTACCACCGGATCGCGTTCCACACCCCCGCTGGGGAGAAGATCTTCATCGAATCGACCCGCCCGGAACTTCTGCCCGCCTGCGTGGCGTTGGTGGCGAATCCCGACGACGAGCGGTATCAGCACCTGTTCGGCACCACTGTCACGTCGCCGCTGTTCGACGTTGAGGTTGAAATCAAGGCGCACCCGCTGGCGAAGCCCGACAAGGGCACCGGCATTGCCATGATCTGTACCTTCGGTGACCTCACCGACGTCATCTGGTGGCGTGAGCTGCAGCTGCCCACCCGCGCCATTGTGGGCCGCGACGGCCGGATCCGGTCCGAGACCCCCGAGTGGATCAGCACGGAGAAGGCACAGGAAAACTATTCGGCCATCGCCGGGAAGACCGTTTTCAGCGCCAAGGAAGGCGTCGTTGCCTTGCTGCGCGCCAGCGGGGAGCTGGAGGGCGAGCCGAAGAAGGTGGTCCACCCGGTCAACTTCTACGAGAAGGGCGACAAGCCGCTCGAGGTTGTCACCAGCCGCCAATGGTACCTCCGGAACGGTGGCCGCGACGAGGCCAAGCGCGAGAAGCTCATCCAGCGCGGCCGGGAGATCGACTTCCACCCCGCGTTCATGCGGTCCCGGTACGAGAACTGGATCGAAGGACTCAACGGCGACTGGCTGGTCTCACGGCAGCGTTTCTTCGGCGTCCCGATTCCGGTCTGGTACCGCCTCGACGCCGACGGGGAGCCTGACTACGAGGCTCCGATCGTGCCGACCTACGAGGCACTTCCCGTGGACCCGGCAGCCGAACCGGCTCCCGGCTTTGAGGAGAGCGCCCGCAACCAGCCGGGTGGTTTTGTCGGCGAGAACGACGTGCTGGACACGTGGGCGACGTCGTCGCTGACGCCCCAGATTGTGGGCGGCTGGCCGAAGAACCCCGACCTGTTCGCAAAGGTCTTTCCGTTCGATCTTCGGCCGCAGGGCCACGACATCATCAGGACCTGGCTGTTCTCGAGCGCCGTCCGCGCCGATTCGCTGCAGGATTCGGCACCGTGGCGCCATGCCGCGCTGTCCGGCTGGATCCTGGACCCGGACCGCAAGAAGATGTCCAAGTCCAAGGGCAACGTGGTGGTCCCCACCGACGTGCTCGAGGAATTCGGGGCCGACGCCGTCAGGTACTGGGCTGCCTCAGCCAAGCTGGGCGCCGACACGGCCTATGAGATTGCGCAGATGAAGATTGGGCGGCGGCTGGCCATCAAGCTGCTGAACGCGTCGAAGTTTGTGCTGAACCTTGGTGCCACCGAGCACACGGTCCTCACCGATGACACCTCAGTGGTTACGAACCAGCTGGATTTGTCCCTGCTGGCTCAGCTGGGACAGGTCATCGACGCGTCGACTGCCGCGTTCGAGAAGTATGACTACGCCAAGGCTCTGCAGCTCAGCGAGACGTTCTTCTGGTCCTTCACGGATGACTACGTGGAGCTCATCAAGGACCGCGCCTACGGTGCTGCCGGTGAGGCCGAGCAGGCGTCGGTACTGGCCACCCTCGCGACCACTCTCGATGCGATGCTGCGGATGTTCGCGCCGTTCCTGCCCTTCGCTACCGAGGAGGTCTGGAGCTGGTGGCGCAGTGGATCGGTGCACCGGACCGAATGGCCGACGTCGGGCCACCTCGCCGGAACCATCCGCACCGCCGATACCGGCGTGTTGGGCACAGTGGCGCTCGCCCTCGGCGGCATCCGCCGGTCGAAGTCCGAGGCGAAGGTGAAGCAGCGCACCGAGGTGCTCAGCGCCGTCGTCAACGGCTCTGCTGCGCAACTGCGCCAGCTCAACGCCGGCCTGAACGATCTGCTGGCGGCAGGCAATGTGCGCGAGCTGCACCTGGCCGAAGCCGAGGGTGAGCTGTCGGTGTTCGAGGTGGAACTGGCTCCCGTCGAAGCGGTCTAGCCTGCAGCTGACACAATCCTGAAAGAGGGAGGCCCCACAGACCGATTCGGTCTGCGGGGCCTCCCTCTTTTACGGTTACTGCTAACTAGTCGAAGGAAGGGCTCTCGGTGCGTGAGCGTTTCAGTTCGAAGAATTCCGGGAATCCGGCGAGCATGACGGCGCCGTCGAAGATGCGTCCTGCGTCTTCGCCCCGGGGGATGCGGGTCAGGACGGGGCCGAAGAAGGCCGTGCCGTTGAACGCGACCACGGGGGTGCCGACTTCATCGCCCACCCGGTCAATTCCGTCCTGGTGCGAGGCGCGGAGCTGGGCGTCGTATACCTCGCTGGTGGCGTAGTCCGCGAGTTCGGCGGGAAGTCCGACTTCCTCGAGGGATTCGCGGATCACTGCAGCGAAATCCTGGTTCTTTCCCTGGTGAATCCGGGTGCCCATTGCATCGTAGAGCTTCTTGATGTTGTCATCACCGTGGAGTTCAGCTGCGGCAACGATGACCCGGACGGGCCCGTAGGCCTGCTTCATGAAGTCCTGGTATTCCTGGGGAAGATCACGGCCGTCGTTGAGCACGGCCAGGCTCATGACATGCCAGTCCACCTTGATGCTGCGGACCTTCTCCACTTCCTCAATCCACCGGGAGGTGATCCAGGCGAAGGGGCAGGCGGGATCAAACCAGAAATCGGCCTTTTGGACATTGTCGGTGGGAACAATCGTTTCAGTCATATTCCCTACAACCCGGGTACCAACCGGTGTATTCCGGCCGGACGCCGAAATTTCCGGCGTTAGGCCGACTTGTTCCGGCGCTTCGCAACGACGTCGTGCGAGATCAGCGTGGGTTCCGCCTTCTTGGCGACCACATCTTCAGTGATGACAACCGTGGCAATGTCATCCCGGCTGGGCAGGTCGAACATCACGGGCTGAAGGACTTCCTCCATGATGGCGCGCAACCCCCGGGCCCCGGTTCCCCGCTCGAGCGCCTGATCGGCGATGGCCTCGAGAGCCTTTGGCTCGAAGGTGAGCTCGACGCCGTCGAGCATGAACATTTTCTGGAACTGCTTGATCAGGGCGTTCTTCGGTTCGGTCAGGATCTGCATCAACGACTTTTGGTCTAGGCTGGTCACCGTGGTGATGACGGGCAGACGTCCGATGAACTCGGGAATCAGACCGAACTTGAGCAGGTCCTCGGGCATGACGTCGCCGTAGCTGGCTTCCTCACTCTTGAGTGAGGACAACGGGGCGCCGAAGCCGATCCCCTTGCGTCCCGCACGGGAGCCGATGATCTCTTCCAGGCCAGCAAATGCACCCGCAACGATGAACAGGACGTTGGTGGTATCGATCTGAATGAATTCCTGGTGCGGGTGCTTGCGGCCGCCCTGGGGCGGCACCGACGCGACAGTACCCTCGAGGATCTTCAGCAATGCCTGCTGCACGCCTTCACCCGATACATCGCGGGTGATTGACGGGTTCTCGCTCTTGCGGGAGATCTTGTCGATTTCGTCGATGTAGATGATGCCCTGCTCGGCCTTCTTGACGTCGTAGTCAGCGGCCTGGATGAGCTTCAGGAGGATGTTCTCAACATCTTCCCCCACGTAGCCCGCCTCGGTGAGCGCCGTGGCGTCCGCGACGGCGAAGGGGACGTTCAGCCGGCGGGCCAGGGTCTGCGCGAGATAGGTCTTGCCGCAGCCGGTGGGGCCGATGAGGAGGATGTTCGACTTGGCAATCTCCACGTCTTCGGCAGGCACCGCGTCGGAGAGGTTTCCCGTGCTCCGCGGGGCATGCCCGGACTGGATCCGCTTGTAGTGGTTATAGACGGCGACGGCGAGGGACCGCTTGGCGGGTTCCTGACCGATCACGTATTCCTGCAGGAAATCGAAGATTTCGCGGGGCTTCGGAAGCTCGAAGGTGCCAAGGTCAGCTACCTCGGACAGCTCTTCCTCGATGATCTCGTTGCAGAGATCGATGCATTCATCGCAGATGTACACGCCCGGGCCGGCAATTAGCTTCCGGACCTGCTTCTGGCTTTTCCCACAGAAAGAGCACTTAAGCAGATCTGTGCTCTCACCAATGCGAGCCATGTGTCAGTCCCCTTACGTGGATCTGTTGAAATCGACACCCGATATCCGAGCTGATGGAACCGGGCTACCTTCCACTCTAGGACAATTGGCGCGGCTATGAAGCACCAAAAGGCCCGTGGTGCGATTGTTTCGCACCACGGGCCTTGGTCCGGAGAAGAGTGCCTTACGGCTTGTTGATCTTCGGTGGGCTGATCTTGCGTGACGTGAGAACTTCGTCCACCAGGCCGTACGCCTTGGCGTCGGCGGCGGTGAGGATCTTGTCGCGTTCGATATCGATGTTGACCTGCTCGGCGCTCTTGCCACTGTGCAGGGCCAGCGTGTCCTCCAGCCAGGTGCGCATCCGCATCACTTCGTTGGCCTGGATTTCCAGGTCCGACGCCTGACCACCCTGGCCGCCGCCAAGGGCCGGCTGGTGGATCAGGACACGGGCGTTGGGAAGTGCAAGCCGCTTGCCGGGGGCCCCTGCCGCGAGCAGCACGGCTGCAGCGCTGGCTGCCTGGCCGAGGCAGACGGTCTGGATTTCAGGGCGGATGAACTGCATGGTGTCGTAAATTGCGGTCATGGCCGTGAACGATCCACCCGGCGAGTTGATGTAGAGCGTGATGTCGCGCTCTGGATCGGTCGACTCAAGCACCAGCAGCTGGGCCATCACGTCGTCGGCCGATGCATCGTCAACCTGCACGCCAAGGAAGATGATGCGGTCCTCGAAGAGCTTGGTGTACGGGTCCTGGCGCTTGAACCCGTAGGGGGTGCGCTCTTCGAACTGGGGAAGAACGTAGCGGTTGGACGGCATCTGCGGTGCGGCGCCGCCTGCTGCGGCTCCAAAATTGTGGTTCATGGTCTCTCCTGGGTGATCTCTGCTGTGGTGGGTGGGGCGCAGGCGCAGCGACTTAGTCGCGCTGCGTTCCGCCGCCGCCGGATACCGTGTTGGCGTGCGCAGCGATCTTGTCGAAGAAGCCGTATTCCAGGCCCTCCTGCGCAGTGAACCACTTGTCGCGGTCGTTGTCCTTGAGGATTTTCTCGACCGTCTGCCCGGTCTGCTCTGCCGTGAGTTCAGCCATCACGCGCTTCATGTGCAGGATCAGTTCGGCCTGGATCCGGATGTCCGACGCCGTTCCACCGATGCCGCCGGAGGGCTGGTGCATCAGTACCCGGGCGTGAGGGGTCGCATAGCGCTTGCCCTTGGTGCCCGAGGAGAGGAGGAACTGTCCCATCGACGCCGCAAGCCCGGTGGCGACGGTGACCACGTCGTTCGGGATGAACTGCATGGTGTCGTAAATGGCCATTCCCGCGGTGACCGACCCGCCGGGCGAGTTGATGTACAGGAAGATGTCTTTGTCCGGGTCTTCAGCTGACAGGAGCAACAGCTGGGAGCAGATGGCGTTGGCGTTGTCATCCCTGACCTCTGAGCCGAGCCAGATGATGCGCTCTTTCAGGAGCCGGTTATAGATGTAGTCATCCCGGCCAGCGGGGTCTACGGTCGCCATGGTCGGGGTGGTGGGTTCGATTGCCATTGGAAGTTAGCCTCTCACTCTGGTTGGTCTACCGGGTGCCGGTAGCCGACCGTTTGTCTCTCATTGGACAGTAACTTGTTTGGGGGTCCGTTTGATCCCGCTGCGGAGGCTGTTCGCTGACGGCGCACCAGAGCGGGGGCTGCGGAACTTAACGGCCGAGGGCCGTCCTCCCGGGTGGGAAGACGGCCCTCATTCGTCAATGGTGGGGCTATGCCTTGCTGGACTCTTCGTCAGCTGCAGCCTCGGCCTTGGCTGGCTTTTTCGGAGCCGCCTTCTTCGCAGCAGGCTTCTTCTCCGCAGCTGGCTTCTTTTCAGCGGCTGGCTTCTTGGCTGCAGGAGCCTTCTTGGCTGCTGGGGCCTTCTTGGCCGGCTTCTTCTCAGCGGGCGCCTCGGATGAGTCGTCAGCTTCATCGCCGGGGCGAACGAAGTCGCTCAGGTCAACAACGGATCCGGAGCTGTCCGTGACGACTGCCAGTTCAAGGACCTTCGCCAGTGCCTTACGACGACGGACCTCTCCGACAATCATCGGAACCTGACCGCTCTGATCCAGCATCTGAGCGAACTGGTTCGGCTCCATGCCGTACTGGCCGGCGGTCGACACGATGTAATCGATCAGCTCCGGCTGGCTGACACCGATTTCTTCCTTCTCGGCGATCGCGTCGAGGATCATTTCGTTGCGGAACGCCTGCTCGGTGTTCTCGCGAATCTCGGTGCGGTGCTCTTCGGTGTCGTGACCCTCGGCGTTGGCGTGGGCGTTCTCACCGGTGAAGTGCTGTTCCAGCTGATCCTCGATGAAGGCTGCTGGGACGGGGACCTCGATGAGCTCGATGAGCTTCTCGAGAACCAGGTCACGAGCTTCAACGCCCTGCTCGGTGACCTTCTCTTCGGCTGCGCGCTTGGTGAGGTCGGCGCGCAGTTCAGCGATGGTGTCGAATTCGCTGGCAAGCTGGGCGAAGTCGTCGTTAGCTTCGGGGAGTTCGCGCTCCTTGACGGCGCTGACCTCAACCTTGACCTGCGCCTTGTTGCCGGCGTTCTCGCCGTTGGCCAGCGTGGTCTCGAAGATGGCGTCCTCGTCGGCGCTGAGCCCGGTGACGGCTTCGTCCATGCCCTCAAGCATGGTGCCGGAACCGATCTGGTAGGACACGTCCTGCGCGGCGTCAACCTGCTCGCCGTCGACCGTTGCTACCAGGTTCACGGTGAGGAAATCACCGTCGGCGGCGGGACGATCAACCGCGGTGAGGGTACCGAACCGGCCACGCAGCTCGTCAAGAGCCTTGTCGACGTCGGCGTCGGATGCCTCTGCAGCTTCGACGGTCACTTCGAGACCCGAGTACTCGGGAAGGGTGATCTCCGGGCGGACATCCAGCTCGACGGTGAACAGGAGCTGTCCATCCTTGGCGGCGGGATCCGGCACTTCGGTGATCTCAACCTCTGGGCGGGTCAGGGGACGGATTCCCGTTTCCTGAACGGCGCTCTGGTAAAAGTCATTCAAACCATCGTTGATTGCGGTTTCGATGACGTAACCGCGACCTACCCGCTGGTCAATCAGCTGGTTGGGGACGCGTCCCTTGCGGAAGCCCGGAACCTGGACCTGGGCGGAGATGGTCTTGTAAGCCGCATCGATGTTTGGCTTGAGCTCCTCAAAAGGAACTTCAACATTGAGCTTCACTCGCGTGGGAGTGAGGTTTTCGACAGCGCTCTTCACGGCGTAGTACTCCTGAATGATTGAAGATGAATGACCACACGGCGCCCGTGGAATTACCGGAACGGCATCCGCGGCGATAATGCAGAGTCGGGGTGACAGGAGTTGAACCTGCGACTTCCTGCTCCCAAAGCAGGCGCTCTACCAAGCTGAGCTACACCCCGTAAGTGCAGCCATTAGTCTACGTAACTTTTGCTCCAGTTGCACATTTGGCTAAACGGCCTTGCCTGTGGTGTAGTTATAGGCGTTCCGACGGCCTGAGCCGCTAAAGTAGTTAGTAGCTTGCTCGGGTTTTTGGGGATGTAGCTTAGTGGTAAAGCCTCAGTCTTCCAAACTGATGATGCGGGTTCGATTCCCGTCATCCCCTCCAGAATGTGGGTAGATTTCCCCAGCCCAGTCCAATAAAAAAGCACCCCGCCAACCTGGCGCCGGGTGCTTTTTTCGTTTGACTACCGGGCTGCTAGGGCGCCTGGCAGCCGGGACACCAGAACAATTTCCGCGCCGCCATCTCGGCAACAGCCACCGGCGTTCCGCAGCGGCGGCAGGGCAGACCGGCCCGCCCATAGACGTAATGCGCGTCCTCGCGTTTGACCCGGGACGACGACGAGGACCGATCGGCCGGCGACGTCGTAATAATCCGGCCAGCACGCACTCCGTCGCCCATGATCGCGGCGATGTCCTCCCACAGGACTGTGGCTTCCTCAACGCTGACCGACTTGCCGGGGCGCCACGGGTCCAGCTTTTGCCTGAACAGCGCCTCAGCCCGATAGATGTTGCCTACGCCCGCGATCACCGCCTGGTTCATCAGGAGCAGGCCCACCGGGCTGGCGCTCTTGCGCAGACCGGAGGCGAACCGGGCGACGTCGTCGGGCGCATCCAGAGCGGCGCTGCCGAGCGGATCGGGGCCAAGGCGGGCGACGACGGCGTCGCGCTCCGGTTCGGTAATAACCTCACAGGCTGTCGGGCCGCGCAAATCGGCCCAGCCATAGTCGCTGACGAGGCGCAGACGGACGGCACCCACGGGAGCCGGCGGCCCGGCGTAGGTGGCGTCGGGGGTGCCGGCGACCTCCCGCTCCCCCACCTTGCGCGGCGCACCGATGCTGGACGCGCCCATGAACGACTTGTCGCCGCCGAAGCTCCAGGCACCGTAAAGCCCCAGGTGCACGCGTAGGAAAAGTGTGGGGGTAGGACTTTCGTCGAGTCCGTCGGCGAACTCGACGAAGAGTTGCTTTCCATGCGCGGCGGCTCGCACCAACACGCGTCCGTCCAGGCCCGCCGCGCCAGCAGTAAACCGACCCTGTGGGCTGGATGCCGCGACCTGCTCCCCGCCGAACACTGAGGACAGCTGGGACGCCAGCCGGTGAATTGAATGGCCTTCGGGCATCGGACTACAGGTTGACGCTGCCGGTGGTCTCGTAGGCGGCGAGCTGCCCGATCCGCCGCACGTGGCGTTCGGCGTCGCTGAACGGCTCGGCGAGGAACGCGTCAATGATGAGTGTTGCTTCCTCGACCGTGTGCTGCCGTCCGCCGACTGCCACCACGTTGGCGTCATTGTGCTGGCGCGCCAGCTTTGCGGTGTCCAGGCTCCAGGCCAGCGCAGCGCGGACTCCCCGCACCTTATTGGCAGCCATTTGTTCGCCGTTGCCGGATCCACCGAGCACAATGCCCAGCGTTTCGCGCCCTGCCTGCTGGTCAATGACGACGGCCTGCGCTGCGTTGATGCAGAACCCGGGGTAGTCATCCTCAGCGTCGTAGACCTGTGGTCCGTGGTCGATGACCTCGTACCCGGTTCCGCGCAGGTGCTCGATCAGGTGGGCACTGAGCTCCATGCCGGCGTGGTCAGTGGCGATATGAACGCGCATGAAAGATCCGTTTCGATGAGATGGGTGTGTGCTGTCAAGGGTACTTGGTTGCCGGGTGTGCAGGTTGGTCGACGCTGATGAAAGAATGGCTGTGCTGCGTAAGCTGCATCACACCCGACGCCCGCCACCCGCAGGGCTTCCCATCATCTTTTTCGAAAGGCTCCACTTTGCCAGGCATGAATCTGACGCGCGAAGAGGCACGAGCTCGCGCTGACATTTTGACCGTCACCTCCTACGACATCAACCTTGACCTCACCCGTGGCGACACAGTCTTCGGGTCGCGGACTGTCGTGAAGTTCGAGGCCACCCAGGGTGCTTCAACGTTCATTGACGCCGTCACCAAGGACGTGTCACGGGTGACCCTGAACGGCGTCGAGCTCGACCCGTCCGAGGTCTCTGATGGAATCCGCATCCAGCTGCCCCAGCTCGCGGCAGCCAATGAGCTGGTGATTGACGCTGACATGTTTTACATGAACACCGGCGAGGGTCTGCACCGCTTCGTCGACCCGGTCGACAACGAGGTGTACCTCTACACCCAGTTCGAGGTTCCGGACTCCCGGCGCGTGTTCCCCGTCTTTGAGCAGCCCGATCTCAAGGCCACCTTCAGCTTCACCGTGACGGCGCCGTCGCACTGGGATGTCATCTCCAACTCCCCCACGCCCGTCCCTGTCGACGCCGGCTCGGCCGACGACGGCGTCGCGACGTCCACCTGGTCCTTCGAGCCCACCGGTGTGCTGTCGTCCTACGTCACTGCCCTGATCGCCGGACCGTACCAGTCGGTGCGCAGCGAGCTCACCAGTTCGGACGGCCGTGTCATTCCCCTGGGTGTCTTTGCCCGGAAGTCTCTGATGCAGCACCTCGACGCCGAGAACGTGTTCGCGTTGACCCGGCAGGGGTTCGCCTTCTTCGAAGAGCAGTTCGGAACCCCGTACCCGTTCGCCAAGTACGACCAGCTCTTTGTCCCCGAGTTCAATGCGGGTGCCATGGAGAACGCCGGCGCCGTGACTTTCGTGGAAAGCTACGTTTTCAGGTCCCGGGTCACCGACGCCACCGTTGAGCGCCGGGCCATCACCATCCTGCATGAACTCGCGCACATGTGGTTCGGCGACCTGGTGACCATGCGCTGGTGGAACGACCTTTGGCTCAATGAATCCTTCGCCGAGTTCATGTCCACCCTCGCCGCCGCCGAAGCCACCGAGTTCAAGCAGTCATGGACCACGTTCGCCTCGCTGGAGAAAGCCTGGGCCTACCGTCAGGACCAGCTCCCCTCCACCCACCCGATCGTCGCCGACATCAACGACCTCGAAGATGTGCAGGTGAACTTCGACGGCATCACCTATGCCAAGGGCGCCTCGGTGCTCAAGCAGCTGGTGGCCTGGGTGGGCCAGGACAAATTCATGGAAGGCGTCAGGGAGTACTTCGGCAAGCACTCCTGGAAGAACACCGAACTGGTGGACCTGCTGTCCGAGTTGGAGAAAGCCAGCGGCCGTGACTTGAAGGAATGGTCGGCCCTGTGGCTGGAAACGGCTGGCGTCAACACCCTGCGGCCTGAACTCGAGGTCGACGACGACGGCGTGATCACCAGCTTTGCGGTCCTCCAGTCGGCTGTTGCCGACTACCCCACGATCCGCCCGCACCGACTGGCGATTGGTTGCTATTCCCTGGACGATGCCGGAAAGCTGCAGCGTATTGACCGGGTGGAACTCGACGTCGACGGCGAACGCACCGACGTGCCTGAACTGGTTGGCCGGGCCCGCCCCGACCTGGTGCTGCTCAACGACGATGATCTGGCCTACGCGAAAATCCGGCTCGACGAGGTGTCGTTGCGCACAGCAACGCGACACCTCAAGGACTTCAACGACTCGCTCCCCCGCACCCTGGTCTGGGCTTCAGCCTGGGACGCAGCACGCGACGGTGAGACACCGGCCCGCAACTACGTGGAGCTGATCCTGCAGAACATCGGCGCCGAATCCGATTCGTCGGTGGTGCTGGTCCTGCTCCGTCAGCTCGCCACGACGCTCGCGTTCTATGTGAACCCCGTCGACCGGTCAGCGATGACTATCGCGGCCGCCGACAGCCTCTGGGAACTCGCCCAGCGGGCCGACGCCGGATCGGATTCACAGTTGCAGTTCATCAAGGCGTTCGCAGGACACGCGCAGACCGGACCCCATCTGGACACCATTGAAGCGATCTTCAGCGGCTCCGAGGTGCCCGCGGGGTTGGAGATTGACGCCGACCTACGCTGGGAGTTGGTGACCTCACTCGTGGCTGGTGGCAGGTTCGCACAGCCGGACATCGACGCCGAGCTCGAGCGCGATGCCACCGCCACCGGTCAGCTGGCAGCCGCCCAGGCGAAGGCGGCCATCCCCACGCCGGAGGCGAAGGCCGAAGCGTGGCACAGCATCATTGAGCGGTCGGACATGCCCAACGCGGCCCAGCGGTCAGCGATTGCCGGGTTCATGCGCGTTCACGACCCAGCAGTCCTTGCTCCCTTCGTGGACAAGTACTTTGCTGCTGCCCCTGACGTCTGGGGCAGCAGGACTCACGAGATCGCTCAGCAAATCATCGTGGGGCTGTATCCATCGCGGTTAACCACCCAGGAGACGCTGGACAAATCTGCAGCCTTCCTGGCCGCGCTCGATGCCGAAAGCACCTCGTTGCGACGCCTGATCCTTGAGAGCCAGGACGGGATTGTGCGGGCTCTGAAAGCGCAGGCCGTCGACCGGTAAATCAGGCGGTTTGGGGTGTAGTTTATAACCCATGAACCTCTCCGAGCACCACTATCGGATAGCTGTCAGATGGACCGGGAATCGTGGCGAAGGCACCCGGTCCTACCGAGGCTACGGCCGGGACCACGAGGTGTCGGCTGTGGGTCCGCCGTTGCTGCTCGGCACGGCGGACCCCACCTTCCACGGAGACAAGGACAGGTGGAATCCTGAACAGTTGCTGCTCGCGGCACTGTCCCAATGCCACATGCTGTCCTATCTCCATATGGCGGTGAAAAACGGGGTGGTAGTGACCGCCTACGAGGATCCCGCCGTCGGCACCATGAGGTTGAATGGCAACGGCAGCGGCGAGTTCATCAGTGTCACCCTGAAGCCTCGGGTGACCATCACCGATCCCCTGCTGAAATACACCGCGCAGGCCATCCACCGTGATGCCGCCGCGTCCTGTTTTATCGCGCGGTCGGTTAACTTTCCGGTCAATCACGAACCGGTGGTAGTGGTGGTGGAAGAGGCCCCGCAGGACGCCTAGGAAGCGTCGTCGGTCCGGCGCGGATGGAGCCGTTCCTCCGCGCCGGGATCAGACCCGATTTTCCGCTCGCTGCTTCGGGTGGCCCTCTCGGCCTTCGCCAATCCAGCGCCGCCCGGCGGGCCCGACGTCGTCCCCGCGGCACCCATGCCCCAAATTGAGTGTTTGGCCGACAATCCGCCGGGAGAGAAATCCGCTGCCGCCGGGGATCAGGATGCATCTCGGCTCGACCTACGGCGCTAGCCTAGGACCAGACACCCTTTCCGCCGCTGGCGGGGAGAACCCTGCGCTTGTGAAGGAAACGGTCACGCCCCCATGCAGTCGCCCACCCAGATTGGTTTAGGAGACCAGCTCCTCCACGCCGCCATCATCCTGGTGGCTGGGCTGGTGTTATGGCTGGTGGTCCGCTTCATCATCAACCGGATGGTGCGGCGGGTGCGCAGCGGGTCCGACCTGTTCAAGAAACCGCATCTCAAATGGGCGCAGCCCGTCCTTCGTACCCTCGACCACAAACGGCGGGTGCAACGAACCGAGACCATCGGGGCACTGCTGCGCAGCGTTTCGGGTCTCACCATCGCGATCATTGCCATCATGATGGCCCTGCAGGCGCTCGGCGTGGATATTGGTCCCATTCTCGCGAGCGTCGGAATCGTGGGTATCGCCATTGGCTTTGGTGCCCGCGAAATCATCAGGGATGCGTTCCTCGGGTTTTTCATCACCCTCGAGGATCAGTACGGAATCGGCGACACCATCGAGGTCGGCGACACCGTCGGAGTGGTGCAGTCGGTAGGTCTGCGGATTACGCGTCTGATCGATGACAACGGGGCCATCTGGTACCTCCGCAACGGGGACATCATGAAAGTGGGCAACCGTTCACAGGGCGACTACGTGGCGCCAGTAGCTGCCGATGCCGCACCCGTTGCCCCGGTACCCGGCGCCGAACCTACAGGAGAGAAATCATGACAAACCCCGGAAACGCCGAAGGCATTCCCATCCCGTCCCGATTCGGGGAGCCGCTCGCCAGGCTCACACCGGTGGGTCCGCGATTCGACCAGCCAGCCTATACCGACAACTTCTACGAAGCAGTCGGAGGGCATCCGGTCTTCGTGAAACTGGTCGATATCTTCTACGCCGGCATCGCCGATGACGAGTTGCTGCGCCCGATGTACCCCGAGGAGGATCTCGGACCGGCCAAGGAACGCCTGCTGATGTTCCTTGAACAGTACTGGGGCGGTCCCAAGACGTACGGGGAGCAGCGTGGGCATCCGCGACTCCGGATGCGGCACATGCCGTTCGCCGTGTCACCCCAGGCCCGGGATCACTGGTTGACGCACATGCGCGCTGCCGTCGACGCCCTGGACCTCGCACCTCTCCATGAGGCGACGCTGTGGGATTACCTTGAGCGGGCTGCCCATTCGATGGTCAACTCGGCGGACGACCGCTAGGACCCGTTCATATCACGGTGGGGATCCGCGACAGCACATGGCCTCGCGAGGTGCTGATCCGGGTCCACCGCCCGTTGGTCAGGACCAGTGGACGCTCTTCCCCGGCGAGGAAACCCAGGGCGAAGGCCCCGAAGGCTGCACCCGCTGGCACCTCGACTGCCAGATCTTCGATGCTGCGACCCCAGATCGCTCCCCTGGCACTGTTGACGATCAGGGCGCCCGGATTGTTCGGGACGGTCTCCGCGACTTCGCGGATACCGTTTCTGGCTGCAGTCTCGACAAGCTCGGCGCTCAGGTCGCCGCGCGGCTCCCACCCGGAGCGTGGGGGCAGCACCCCGGTCCAGCTCTCGGTGACCGTGGTCGGGGGAACCTGCAGGACGACGTCGTCGTCGGCCATCCGGGCGAGCCGGTCCGACACCGAGGCCAAAGCAACAGTGGTGTCCACGTTCGCCGGGGCTGCCAGCGGCATGGTCCGCAAGCCAAGAACGGTGGGGATCGCCTCGCCGAGGATGCGCGGCCGGAGAATGCAGATGTAGGCGGCGAGGACAGTTCCCGTCGCCTGCAGCCGGACGGCGCCGTCTTCGGCTGCCCTGGCCCGGGCGATGAACGTCCGCAGGTCGGCGACCACCAGTGGATCGGTGAAGATCAGCTCGGTTGATTCCGGCGGTGACACCATCGGTCAGCCGTCCTGTCGGCGCCGGAAGGCCACCGGGTCGCCGAGCCAGCGCTCCAGGGCGGCGCGCTGCGCTTCGTTGAGTTTCGCGGGCCGGCCGGTGGTCCGGTTGACGAGGATCATGGTGGAAGCCGCCAGAGCGTAACTGATGGAGCCGTCCGGCTCCGCGATCTGGTAGCCCAGATCAAAGCTTGAGCCGCCGATGCCGGTCACCCAGATGCTGATCTCCAGCGGGCTGGGACGGTAGTTCAGCGGCGCCGAGTATTCGATCTCGTGCCGTGCAACGAGCGTGAAGTGGTCCGGGCCGATCAGGTCAAGCAGGGTATCGGACGGTTCGGCGCCGCCCTGGACCGGGTCCGAGAGTGGCAGGTGAATGAACTGGACGCGCGCGTCCTCAAGGTACTGCAGGAACCGCACGTTATTGACGTGTCCGTAGGAGTCTTCGTCGCCGAAGCGTAGCTGAATAGGGAAGCGCTGGATCCGGGGCATGCTCCCATCCTCTCAAACGTAACCCGGCCCGGCTAAACGCTTCACCACTGGTGTTGAGGGGCGGACGCGTGTGCAACTAAGGTCAGAGGTACTTTCGACGTCGTTTCCGCGACGGATCTACCCCACGCATCACCGCACTACAAGGAGAATTTACCTATGGCTGTCGAGTCCACTGTCGATCCAACCCAAACGCTGGTCGACCTGCTTGATCTGAGCAGCGCGGATGGAGCGCAGACCGACGAGGAGATCTTCGTGGGTACCTCGGTGCAACAGGCAGGGCGGCGGATTTTCGGTGGTCAGGTGTTGGCTCAGGCACTGATTGCGGCGATTCGCACCGTCGAGCCGACCCGGGAAGTCCACTCCATGCACGCCTACTTTTTGAGGGCGGGAGATGCGCTTGAACCGATCACCTTCGGGGTGCAGCGTCTGCGTGATGGCCGGTCCTTCTCGGCCCGGCGGGCGCACGCGTACCAGAATGGGGTCCCCATCCTGTCGATGATCGCCTCCTTCCAGCAGCCCGACGACGGTCTGTCCCACCAGGAGCGGATGCCTGAGGGAGTACCCGATCCTGAGTCGCTCCCCAGCACCGCCGACCTGCTCGGCGACATGGACCACCCGTTGGCACGCGCATGGTCATTTGACCGGCCGTTCGACATTCGGCATGTGGATGGTGCGCTCTATGTGCAGCACGACAGCGACCGGGTGGCACGCAATGCGGTCTGGATGAAAACCTTTGCTCCGATGCCGGCAGATCAGGGGCTGCACCGGGCGGCCCTTGCCTACGCCAGCGACTACACGCTGCTCGAATCAATCCTCCGCCAGCACGGCCTGAGCTGGATCACCCCCGGCATGAGTGTCGCCAGCCTGGATCACGCCATGTGGTGGCACCGTCCGGTGAAGGTGGATGAGTGGTTGCTTTATGTTCAGCAGTCCCCCAGCGCTTCGGGGGCACGTGGCCTCTCGACCGGGCAGATCTTCAACCGTGCCGGCGAGCTGGTGGCAACCGTTGCCCAGGAGGGCATGGTCCGCGTTCCCTGATGCCCCCACCTGGATCGAGCCAACACACATAACCGGAAAATCGCCGCAAACGCGTCCTTGGTGTTGACTCGATGAAAAGAAGGAGCGCCCCGACCGTTAGTGGCCGGGGCGCTCCTTCTTCAACGAGTCAGCTGTTAGTCGCGGGTCAGGCGGCGGTGCGTGACGCGGTGAGGCTTTGCGGCGTCGGCGCCGAGCCGTTCCACCTTGTTCTCCTCGTAGGACTCGAAGTTACCCTCGAACCAGTACCACTTGTCCGGGTTCTCCTCGGTACCCTCGTAGGCGAGAATGTGGGTCACGACCCGGTCGAGGAACCACCGGTCGTGCGATACCACCACGGCGCAGCCGGGGAATTCCAGCAGTGCGTTTTCCAGGCTGGACAGCGTTTCGACGTCGAGGTCGTTAGTCGGTTCGTCAAGGAGGAGAAGGTTTCCACCCTGTTTGAGCGTCAGGGCCAGGTTCAGCCGGTTACGCTCACCACCGGAGAGGACACCGGCACGCTTCTGCTGATCGGGGCCCTTGAAGCCGAAGGCCGATACGTAGGCCCGTGAAGGCATTTCGACCTGTCCCACCTGGATGAAGTCGTGTCCGTTGGAGACAACCTCCCAGAGGGTCTTCTCGGGGTCGATGCCACCACGGGACTGGTCGACGTAGGAGATTTTCACCGAATCACCGATGGTCAGCTTGCCGCCGTCGATTGGTTCCAGGCCCACGATGGTCTTGAACAGCGTGGTCTTACCGACGCCGTTGGGGCCGATGACGCCGACGATGCCGTTGCGGGGCAGCGAGAAGGACAGTCCGTCGATCAGGATGCGATCGTCGTAGCCCTTGCGCAGGTCAGTTGCTTCAATGACCTGGTTACCCAGGCGTGGGCCCGGCGGGATCTGGATGTCTTCGAAGTCGAGCTTCTTGGTGCGCTCCGCTTCTGACGCCATCTCCTCGTACCTGGCGAGCCTGGCCTTCGACTTGGTCTGGCGGCCCTTGGCGTTGGAGCGAACCCATTCGAGTTCCTCGGTGAGGCGCTTGGACTGCTTGGCATCCTTTTTGCCCTGCACCTCGAGGCGGGCACGCTTCTTTTCCAGGTAGGTGGAGTAGTTGCCCTCGTAGGGGTACAGGTGGCCGCGGTCGACCTCGGCGATCCACTGTGCAACGTGGTCGAGGAAGTACCGGTCGTGGGTCACGGCCAGGACAGCTCCGGCGTAGCTCTTGAGGTGCTGCTCGAGCCACAGCACACTTTCAGCGTCGAGGTGGTTGGTGGGCTCATCGAGGAGCAGCAGGTCGGGCTTCTGTAGAAGCAGCTTGCACAACGCAACCCGGCGTCGTTCGCCACCGGAAAGGATCGTGACATCGGTTTCCGGGGGCGGGCAGCGCAGCGCGTCCATGGCCTGTTCCAGCTGGGAATCGAGGTCCCAGGCGTCAGCCGCGTCGATGGCTTCCTGCAGTTTCCCCATCTCTTCAAGCAGGGTGTCGAAGTCGGCGTCCGGGTTGGCCATCTCTTCGGAGATCTCGTTGAATCGCTGGATCTTGCCGTAGATCTCACCGACACCTTCCTGCACGTTGCCCAGAACGGTCTTTTCCTCGTTCAGGGGCGGCTCCTGCAGCAGGATGCCCACTGAGTAGCCAGCGCTGAGCTTCGCTTCGCCGTTCGAAGGGGTGTCCAGGCCTGCCATGATCTTCAGGATGGTGGACTTGCCCGAGCCGTTGGGGCCCACGACGCCAATCTTCGCGCCGGGGTAGAAGGACATGCTGACGTCGTCGAGGATTACTTTGTCGCCGACAGCCTTGCGTGCCTTGGTCATTGTGTAGATAAATTCCGCCATGCTCCAAGGCTAGTCGGTGCAACCAACTATCTCCCATTTGTGTGCGGTAGCTCCCGTTGCCTGACAGGAGCGTTCCCCTTGAGGAGGGTGGCGCCACCGAGTTCTAGAAGGGTGCGTCACTGAGTTGACGTCCTGCTTCCGGTGAACTGGTGCCACCGCCAGACGAGTCGTCGGCGTCAGCGGTGTGCCCGGCGTCGGCGCCAGCGGTCTGCCCGTCGGTGTGCCCATCAGTGTGCCGCCTGTCAGCCTCCCCGTCGGTGTGCTCTGCGCCGTCGTCGTCGGAGAGCTCTGGGTAGCCGCCCGACGCGTCCATGATCTCCCCGGTGGCCTGGTCGACCCGTGGATAATCCACATCGGAGTCCTGCACATCCGATGGATCACCCGCCGTCGACGTTTCCCCTCCGGTGCGGTCGGCGCTGGTGCGGTGGAAGTGGGCGGTCCCCCACATCAGGTCATGCCCGACCGTTTCAGCGTCGATATCTACCGAGGTACCGGTTCTCCCGTCCTCCCGGATCCACGGCCGGATCCGAAGCCGCCCGCTCACCACCACCTTGTCGCCCTTCTTGATGCTCACTCCGGCGTTGGTGGCCAATTGCCTGAACATTGACACGGCGTACCAGTTGGTTTGGCCGTCAGCCCAGGAACTGGTGTTCCGATCGAATCGGCGCTCGGTCGAGCACATGCGGAAACTGGCGTAGGCCAGGCCGCTGACTGCGACCCCTGACTTGACGTCGGTGGCCACATAGCCTCGGACTGTGATGTTGTCGCTCATCGAATTCCCCTTCAGCAAAGGTGTGCGCTGGCGGGTGTGCCAGCAGACACTATTTCACCGGTACCGGGGTGCGGGCGGGGGCTGTGGCAGCCCTATGTGGACAGGCTGAGGGAAGGGTCGCAGGTGGAGGGAAAGTCATCAACACGCTGGACCGGTTGCGGTCGGCCGCAACTCCGCGGGCCGCCTCTGTTCCGGGGCTGGGGTCTTGCCTGCAGGCCGTCCTGTTCCGGGGCCAGCGTCTTGCCTGCTGGTCGGCCCGGTAATGCTGTGGTGCCCCCGGCGCGATTCGAACGCGCGACCAACGGATTAGAAGGCCGTTGCTCTATCCACTGAGCTACGGGGGCGACTTTTCTAGGTTACTACGCCGCCCAGCATCGTCGTGACGATGGGCGGCCCGGTTCTACGTCAGCATCTGGACATGCGTGGCTGACATGCAGGGCATTTCCGTCCACGGATGGCCGGGTTGCTCGCCGGGGTCCGTGTTGGTCACCGCGGTCCGGGTTGGTCACCGGAACGGGTGGTGGTTCGCTACGCCCCGAAGGTCACCTTGAGTTCGAGGTGGTGCTGGCCTGCGATGTCCTGTGAATAGACCGCCTTGCCGGAGATTCCCGTGAGGCCTTCGGTACCGGATCCCGGGATGATGTGGCCTGAACTGGCTGCAGCGCTACCCTCGGCAATCCCCCAGTGCTGGACGATCATGGTGCCCACCCTGCCGCCGACCGATCCGGTGAAGACCTCCGACGCGACGTAGCCGGCGCCGAAGTCGTTCCCCGCCATCAATAACTCGGCGAAACTGGTCCCAGCCAGGTCGCCGGTGAAGACTTTGGTGGCGCTGACCCGGGACAATTCACTCGACGACCCGGGAACTGAATAGCGCTCGGGACTCCAGTCAGATATCTCGAAATCGCCGCTGATGATGTGTTCTGTCGATTCGGTCATTGACCCAGTATCGCCGGTTCAGCCCGAGAAAGCATGTTTGGGAGGACCCCGGTGATCAGTGCAGCTCGCCTGCCGCCGGGCTTTCATAGCGTTTCCGGAACAGGATCTTGGTCTTCGGATCGAGGAAAACCAGGTAGCACGCGAAGCCCAGAGCCACCACCGCAGCGACCTGCCGTGCCACCGTCAGGCTGAGCTCGAAGTACGGGAAAATGTCCAGCTGATCCGAGATGGCGTAGATCATGAAGAAGGACACCATGAAGTAAAGGGTCTTGACCTGCCAGTCGTTGCGGATACCGGTCACGGCGAACAAGGGGATCAGCCACACGACGTACCAGGACTGGATCATCGGCGCGAGAAACACGATCGCCGCGAAGGCGAGGGCGAGCCGGCGTACCAACCGGCTGTGTTCACCGGTGAACATGAGCCACCCGATGATGGCCAGCGAGGTGATCCGCCCCAGCAGGTAGACCACATCAGTGAAGGATTGACCGTCAAAGCCCAGTGCGTCCGCGAGGATCATGACGACCATGCCCAGGAATCCAATGGGTGCGTACCAGATCCAGACGCTGCCCGGGGTGCTCAGTGCGCCCACCCAGCCAAACCCGAACCCGTTGATCATTCCCATCGCCCAGAGGATGGCAAATGAGATGCCAGCGGTGAGACCCCAGTAGAGGAACTTCCGCGGCCAGCTGGCACCTTTACCTGCCCACATCAGCCCCATGAAAGGAAGAAAGATCAGCGTGATGGGCTTGATGGCGATGGACAGGGTGACGATCACGATGGCGCGCAGCGGTTTCTGGGTCGCCGCCAGGTAGAGCCCCCAGAGGGCAAGACCGATCATCAGCGCATCATTGTGGATGCTGGCAATGAAATTGATCAAGAAGAGGGGGTTCGCCGCGGTCAACCACAGCGCCCGGTTGGGGTTGACGCCGTGCAGTTCGGCGAGTTTGGGCACGTAATACACGCACAGTGCCACTCCCACAATGGCGATGAGCCGGAAGAGCAGTATCGAGAAGTCGGGTTGCCCGCCGGTGATGCCAACCACCAGGGCTTCAATCCACAGGAATACGGGCCCGTAGGGGGTGGGGCTTTGCGCCCACATATCGTCGGCACCGATCTGCAGGTAGTTCGAGATCTGGGAGTAGCCGTCGACATAGGGATTCAACCCTGACAACACCACCTGGCCCTGCGCGATGTAGGCGAACACATCCCTGCTGAACAGCGGGAGGGCCAGGCACATGGGCGCACCCCAGGCAATCACGGCGCGGAGGATCACCGGCCGGGACTCGGGCCCCCACCCATGCAGGCGTTGACCAAGCCGCAGCCAGGAGCGGACCAGAAGCATGCCACCCAAGGCGAGGATCAGGACGGACACCACAGCGCCGGCCGGTTCAAACCGCATCCACATGATGACGGGGACCCTGCGCAACTCGACCGACGCCAGCGACAGCCAGCCGACACCATACGATCCGATCATCATCATCAGTGATCCCACGAACCCCTGGATAACCGCGACATTCGGGCGGCCCGCCAAGGCTGAGTCCGTCCGGGGCTGCGAGGCGTCGGCTGGCACCTGGGCAGTCATCTGTGGTTATCCAATCTTCGGTCGAACACTAAATCTCGAACGGCTGTTCTGCTGAATTACTGCATCTAAACCGAGGTGCCGTGGCCGGGCAGACTGGCTAGATTTTAGCATTGACAGCTGGCCCGTAGCCGGTATCGCCGCACCCGGTTGCTGCGTCCGGATCCGGCGAAACAGTGCTTACACTTGGCTTGACCAATATTCCTTGACGATTTGGTGGTTGATGGTTTTGGGGCGCCACAGTGCGGAACCTGTCAAACGGCAGAAACCCGCTGACGAACTTCTTGCGTGGGGTGTGTTTATCTCGGTGGCATGTTTCGCCTCCATGTGGGTCCTGGACCTCGACCCCGGACCCGGGTTTATCCTGGGCGCGATGCCTGCGGCAGCTTTCGGTGTGGTCTGGATCCTCAACAACGGAGCCCTCACCCAACACCCCGCTGGAGCCCACTCGG
Source organism: Arthrobacter sp. Sr33 (assembly GCF_054511195.1). NCBI lineage: Bacteria > Bacillati > Actinomycetota > Actinomycetes > Micrococcales > Micrococcaceae > Arthrobacter > Arthrobacter sp. Sr33. The sequence continues at coordinate 425,148 of NZ_JBTNDD010000002.1, forward strand.
CCTCGTGCCGGCCTGCGCCAACAGCAGCCACTGCACCCGTTGGCACCACAACACCGGGCGCGACGCCGGAGCCCGCCAGGGGTCACGGTACCCAGCCGGGTCCGCAGCCCACCCGTCCGGCCCTGGCCCAGCCCGCTCGTGAGCAGCCAGCTCGTGAGCAGCCAGCCTCGGAAGCGGGGAGCGACACCGCGGCGAGCCGTTGGGTTCAGGAGTTCGGTCCGCCGGACACCGGCCCCCTGCCGGTTCAGGCCTATCGGCGCAACCGCGGTGCGGGAGTGTTCGCCGGATCAGTTGAGCAACGCTCCGACGGCCGCCAGTGGAGCCACTCCCGCGCCTGATCACGCGGTACATTTGGGGTGTGCCGATATCTAATGAACACATTGTCTGGATTGACTGCGAAATGACGGGGCTCGACCTCGTTTCGGACGCACTCATCGAAGTTGCAGTACTCGTGACTGATTCCGAGCTGAACATTCTGGGAGAGGGTGTCGACGTCGTCATCAAGCCCGACGACGCCGCGCTCGCGCAGATGGGCGATTTTGTGCGGGACATGCACACGACGTCAGGGCTGCTCACCGAACTTCCCGAGGGCATCAGCATGGCCGAGGCTGAGGCTGAGGTACTGGCCTACATCACCAAATGGGTCCCCGAACCCCGCAAGGCCCAGCTGGGAGGGAACTCGGTGGGTACCGACCGGTCGTTCCTGGCCCGCGACATGCCGGCCGTGATCGAGCACCTGCACTACCGGATCATCGATGTATCGACCATCAAGGAACTCGCTCGCCGGTGGTTCACCCGGGCGTATTTCCAGTCCCCTACCAAGAGTGGGGGACACCGGGCCCTGGGGGATATCCAGGACTCCATCCGTGAGCTGCGTTACTACCGGGAGTCGATTTTCGTGCCGAGCCCGGGCCCCGATTCGGCGTCCAGCAAGGCGATTGCCGGGTCGATGGCTGACTAGTTCGGGCGCCCGGAACCCCTTCCGGGCAGCCGGTTGCAGAGGGACCGCAAAAATTGTGTAGACTTGTCTGCGCTGCCTTTTGTAGGTGACAACACGACCGGAAACATCCGGTGGGATGTCATTTTGGCCGAAGGCACATGGTGGGTATAGCTCAGTTGGCAGAGCGCCTGGTTGTGGTCCAGGAGGTCGCGGGTTCAAGCCCCGTTACTCACCCCAAGAAGGTTGAAAGTTAGCCTTGGAAGGCCGTCCCTGAAGATCTTCGGGGGCGGCCTTACCTGTAGGACCCAGGCCGGCGTCAGCTGGCGTTGAGCCACCGTGGAGGTTGGACCGCATGGAACGCAACGTGTTTGAGGAAGACCATCTGCTGTTCCGCGAGGTCGCAGCCGAATTCATCTCCCGCGAAGTGGCACCCCACTACGCCAGCTGGGACCAGGACCACCTCATGCCACGCACGCTGTGGACTGCCGCTGGCGAACAGGGGCTCCTTGGTCTGGCCGTGCCCGAGGAGTTCGGCGGGGCGGGAATGCCCGATTATCGTTTCCGCGCCGTGCTGGACGAGGAGTTCGCCAAAACGAACCACCTCGCCGTCGCCCTCGCCTTCCACCTGCACGACGACCTGGTCCTCCCCCACCTGCTGGCCTACGGCTCCGACGACCTCAAAGCCCGGTGGCTCCCCGGGATGGTCAGCGGCGAACGCGTCACCAGCGTTGCGTGGACCGAGCCCGGTGCCGGCAGCGACCTGCGCGGCATCAGGACCAAGGCGGTGCGCGACGGCGACGACTGGCTGATCTCCGGACAGAAAACCTTCATCGGCAACGGCATCAGCGGTGACGCCTCCCTCGTGCTGGCCCGCACCGACGGCACCACCGGCCGGGGCTCCGCTGACTCCTTCTCCCTGTTCATGGTCGAAAAAGGCGAGGGGTACAACACCGGCAAACAGCTCGACAAAATGGGCCTGAAAGCCTCCGACACCGCCGAGCTCTTTTTCGATGAGGTTCGGGTCAGCGGGGACAACCTGGTGGGCGAACTGGGCCACGGGCTCCGTTACGCCACCGAACAGCTGCCGCAGGGGCGCCTCGCGATTGCCGTTGCAGCCTCAGCTGTGTCCCGTGCCAGCTACGAGGCCGCCGTCACCTACACCAAGGAACGCAACGCGTTTGGCGAGCGGGTTATCGACTTCCAGAACACCCGTTTCCAGCTGGCCGATATCCTCACCGAGGTCGAGGTCACCGAAACGTACGTCGACCAGGCGATGCTCGCGTTCAACGCCGGAACCCTCGACGCGGCCAGCGCTGCCCGGGTGAAACTGTGGGCAAGCGAGCGGGCCAAATCCATCACTGACCGCTGCCTCCAGCTCCACGGCGGGTACGGGTACATCCTCGAGTATCCGGTGGCGCAGGCGTTCCTCGCCACCCGGCTGCTCACCATCTTCGGCGGCACCAGCGAGATCATGCGCGACGTCGTCGGCCGCCACATCGCCGGCCGATAACCGAGCTCGTTAGCCCCTTCCGATTTTCTCCCCTCCAGGAAAGCGACAATGACCGTTCACCCAGTCACCATCACCGGTGAGCCTGTGCTGCACCGCCGCGCCGCCGTCGTCACCGAGTTCGATGAGCAGCTGCGCACCCTCATAGCCGACATGTTCGAGACCATGGACGAAGCCAACGGCGTTGGCCTCGCCGCACCGCAGATCGGCGTGGGCCAGCGGATATTCGTGTACGGGATGGTGAACGACGACGACGTCGCGCCCCGCGGCGTGTTGGTGAATCCGACGCTGGTGACCACCAAGATTTCGGGGGCCGACCCGGACCCCGACGAAGAATCCGAGGGGTGCCTGTCCGTTCCTGGTGAATCCTTTCCGCTGAAACGCGCCGAATGGGTCAAGGTGACGGGTTTTGACGGCTTCGGTGAGCGGGTTGAATTTGTGGCCACCGGCTGGTTTGCACGTTGCATGCAGCACGAGTATGACCATCTGGAAGGCAAGCTGTACGTTGACCGGCTCGTCGAACCCTATTCACGCGCCGCCCGCAAGGCCATCAAGAAGAATGCCTGGGGCGCTCCCGGTCTGACCTGGATGCCAGGTGTTGACCCGGACCCCTTCGGCCACTAGCCGACGGCGCGCCCGTCGGTCCGGTCGGCCGGTCCGGTCCGTAGGTCTGGTCTGTCCGGTGGTCCGGTCGGTCCGGTGGGCCGTGGCTGCTAGACCTCTTTGGCGGCGGCACCCGGCTCCTGCCCGGGTTCGAGATCCTCAAGCCGCTCGACGTGCCGGAGCGGCCCAAAGATCGCCACGAGGGGGGCTCCGGCCGTCAGGATGACGCCGATCAGGATAGCGGTCCAGATTCCGACCAGCTCTGCCAGGATGCCGCCGAGGATACTGGCGATCCCCAGCATCCCCCAGCTGACCATCCGGGAAGCGGCCCCGAGCCTGCCCATCATGGTGGGCGGGCAGACCCGCTGTCTGAAGGCTGCCCCGACCACGATGTTCCAGGCGACGCACACGCCCATCAGGAACAGGCCCAGCACGCCCCAGAGCATTCCGTAGCCCGGGGTCATGACCAGCAGCGAGGCGTAGCCCAGCACGCCGGGCACCATCGAATAGCGCCAGACCGGGCCGGACCCAAACCGGTCGGTGGCGCCCTTGACGGTAATACCGCCCAACGCTCCCCCGACGGACGCTGCGGCCAGGAGCACGCCCAGCCAGATCTCGGACTCGTTGAGGGTCCGAAGCACCAAAAGCACCAAAAGCGATGCGACCATACTTCCGCCCAGATTCCAGAGCGCCGCGTTGAACAGGATCGCCCGCAGCGGACCGGTGCTGAACGTGTAACGCAGCCCGTCCTTCATCTCCCGAAAGATCCGCCGCTCCCCCTGGTGCGGCTGCGCCTCCTTGAGCTTCAGGGACGAAATGGCGAACAGGGAGGCGACCGACGTCGCGATCTGCACCAGCAAGGAATTGGAGGCGCCGAACGCCACGGTCAACCAGCCGGCCAGGCCGCGACCGGCCGCGTCCGCGGACGCCGACGACGCCGTCATCAAACCGTTGCCTTCGACCAGCTCATCCTTCGACACCGCCTGGGGTATCAACGCCTGGTCAGCCAGGGTGAAGAAGACTGCCGACAGGCCGACAAGGAAGGAGACAATGAACAGTTGGGCGATAGACATGATGCCGAACCAGAACGCCACCGGCAGGGTCGCCAGCACGAGAATGCGCGCGATCAGGGACCAAATAATCACCGGCTTCCGTGGCCACCGGTCCACCCAGACTCCCACCGGCAACCCCAGCAGCAGCCATGGGAGGAAAGTCATTCCTGCCAGCGCGGCCACAGCGAAGTCGCTGGCCTGCAGTTCGATGACGGCAATAACGGGGAAGGCGATGGAGGTGACCGCCGTTCCCAGCACCCCGACGGTGCTGGAAAGCCACAGTGCCCGAAAGTTGCGGTTGCGTACCAGCAACGACTTTTGGGGCACCAGGGTGTCGGTCATTGGGATAGCGTAACCGAGCGGAATCGCTTCACTGGCCAGATCGGGAATTCTATTTGAACTTCGTTCCGAGGTCTTGACCAGCGGCCCTGGCGCAGAGATAATTACCGGTTTTTTGGGGATGGGTTGACCGATACGCCGGGTTCTGTCCTTCACCACCGTCGCCGGTGGTGAAGTGGCGGCCATCCATCTACGAACGCCGTTGCCGACGCCCTCCAGCGGCCTACCCGGACACTCAGGCGAGCAGCCTTCAAACGCGCCCTGTCTGGCCTTGCTCCGGGTGGGGTTTACCGAGCCGCGCCGGTCACCCGGCACGCTGGTGGTCTCTTACACCACCTTTTCACCCTTACTACAGCGCATTGCTGCGGGCTGCAGCGGTCTGTTTTCTGTGGCACTTTCCTGCGGGTTACCCCGAGTGGGCGTTACCCACCACCCCGCTCTGCGGAGCCCGGACGTTCCTCGGTACACCGATCCCTCGCGCCAGGCGCTTGAGTCGGTGCAACGCGGCCGCCTAGTCAACCCATCCGCACCCGATTCTACGCGGCTGGCGGCCCTGTCCTTAACCGTCCAACGACTGGTGGTCCTCGGTACCCGGCATTATGGGGGCGGTGAACCTGGGTAAAGTAGTGCGGTGCTGATTTTGCTGCCCCCGTCCGAAGGTAAATCCCCAGCGGTGAAGGGCCCTGCCGTGGATCTCGGAGGTCTTCAGTTCCCTGAGCTCACGGCCGCCCGCCAAACGGTGCTGGGCTCCCTGGCTATCGCCAGCACCGGCCCGGACGCTCACCGTATCCTTGGTGTCGGCCCGTCGCTGGGCGCCGAGGTGCTCCGCAACATCACCCTGCTGGATCAGCCCGCGGCACCGGCCTACCAGGTCTACTCGGGGGTCCTGTACGACGCGCTGGGTTACAGCACCCTCACTCCGGTGCAACGCCGGAAGGCCCAGGAATCGGTGGTGGTGGTCTCTGCGCTCTGGGGGGCCCTTGGCTTCGCCGATGCGATCCCTGCCTACCGGTTGTCCATGTCGGTGTCACTTCCCGGCACCGGTACGCTCGCCTCCTTCTGGAAGCAACGCCTTGCCGGTCCCCTGGATCACCGGTCCGGCGATTCGCTCATCGTTGACTGCCGCTCCAGCACCTATGGGGCGGCCTGGGCTGGTGTCCCCGAGCGGACAGTCGCGGTGAACGTGCTGCTGGAGCGGGACGGCAAGCGTTCAGTGGTGTCCCACTCAGCCAAGCACACCCGCGGACTGCTGGCCCGGCATTTGATTACCCGGCGGTCCAGCCGCCCCACCACACCGGATCAGCTGCTGAAGGCTGCCCGCGAGCAGTGGCAAGCCGAACTCACCCCGGCCACCTCACGCAAACCAGCCCAGCTCAGCATCATCCTGCAGGGCTAGTCGCTCAGGTGGATTGAGCTGGTCCGTCCCAGTCGGCGACCAGCTCCACTTCAAAACCGGCCGCGTTCTCCAGGTAAGCCGCGTAACTTTGCGGGCCGCCGGCGTGCGGGTACGCGTCGGCGAACATCGGCGTCCAGCCATGGCTTGTGGCGCGGCGTGCCAGTAAATCCACCTCAGCCGGGCTTCCTGCCCTGAATGCCAGATGATTCAACCCGGGCCGACGTCGTTCGTGAAGCTCGCCGGTGACATCGGGGCCTGCTTCAATCACCAGGTACAGCCCGTCGGCGCCGACGTAGCTGGCGCCGTCCGCCCAGGTTTCCCTGGCTGTGAAACCAAGTTGCAGCAGCAGCCAGCCGAGGGAAGCTGTGGCCGCCTGCAGATCATTGACCCACAGCTCAACATGGTGCAGCCGTCCGGACGGCGCCCTGACCGGCTCAGGCTCAGACTCAGCTGCCTCAGCTGTCTCTGCTGCCGGTCGGGCGCTGGCTGGAGAGAGGCTGCGCGGCACCCAGGGGGTGCCGGCCATGCCCGCGTCCATCGCCTCGTTGGACAGACGATCGGCGTCCTTGTTGATCTCCCGCGGAATCCACTGGTACTTCACCCGCCGGGGATCCAGCACCGCCCGGGCCTTTCGGGCCAAAGCCTGCATGTCTGCGTGCTTGATTTTCCAGCGGCCCTCCATCTGCTCAACCACGAGCTTGGAGTCCATCTTGACGAGGATCCGGCAGGTGGGATCGAGCTCGTTGGCCAGTTCCAGACCGGCAACGAGGCCTGAGTACTCGGCGACGTTGTTGGACGCCTTGCCGATGTAGGCGGCCTTCTCCACCAGGATGGCACCGGATTCCGGGTCGCGCACCAGGGCGCCGTAGCCGGCGTGGCCGGGGTTGCCCCTGGATCCGCCGTCGGCTTCCACAATCAGGAACCGCGGAGTTGCCGTGGTGGGGGTTTCGTCGGCGTGGTCAAAAAGGGTTTGTTCAGCGGGCACCGGCTCAGTTGCCCCACTCGTCGGATCGCACCAGAATGGCGCCCGAGTCCGGGCAAAACACGAGGTCGTCCTCGGCAGCTTTGCGGAGGTCGGCGAGGTCGCCGGGGCTCAGCTGCATTCCCGAGCCTTCAGAGGTGCCGTGGAACAGGCGCGCAGCACCCACACCGCGTCGGGCGAGGGTCTTTTCGTACAAGGCGAGAAGACCAGCCTCGAAGGTCGCTGCCAATTCGGCGCGCTCGGCTTTGACCGAGTCCGCCTCGGCTGCAATGGTGGCCAGTTCGGCGTCGCGGGTGGATTCGATGGCGGCGAGACGCTCCCGGGCGTCGTCCTTCAACTGTTGCGCCGACTGTTTGGCTCCGCGGGCCGATTCGACCCGTTCCATGATGTCCAGTTCGACGTCTTCAAGATCTGAGCGTCGTTTGGTCAGGGACGCGACTTCGCTCTGCAGGGCTATCAGGTCCTTGGGACTGCCCGTGCCGCTGTCCAGTCGCTTCTGGTCGCGCTCGAGCCGGTTGACGACCGACTGCACGTCATCCTCGGAGCGGGTCAGTTCACGCTCAAGATCGAGGAGTGCCGTTTCGGCGCGCACCAGGTCGCCGTCGGTCCCTTCAAGCTGTGAGGAAAGCTCAGCAATGGCCGGATTAGCCCGCGCTGTGGCCGCCTGACGTTGCAGCTGGTTCAGCCGCGAGTCGAGCGCCTGTAGTTCCAACAGCCGAAGCTGCTCTGCCGGTGGTGCTTTTGCCACAGTAAAACCTCCGCAGTTGCTGATGGGGCGTCCATCCACCCTATTGCACAGAGCGCGGTCCGGTCACCGTCGAGGAGCCGTGAACCTTCGTGGGCCGACTGCCTGGTTTCCGGCTAGTCGGTGCCGGGCGTCAGGACAAAATCCCAGGGGTCTGAGTTGACGGTGCTGACCCTGATCTCGGCGGTGAATCCCTGATCGGCCAGCACATTCTCCAGGGCTGCGGCAGCGGGCGTCAGCCAGAGCCATTCGCTGCCGAAGTGTGACACATCGATCAGGTATGGCCTGCCATCCCCGGCCGCTTCACGCGCTTCCGACACCGGGTGGTGGCGCAGGTCAGCGGTCACGTAGACGTCGGCGCGGCTTTCCCGTACCTTCTCGAAGAGGCTGTCGCCTGCTCCGCCACACACAGCAACCCGGCGTACCACTGCGTCGCGGTCACCGGCAACGCGTACTCCTCCCGCTACCGCCGGCAGGATGGAGAACACCACGCCGGCGAAATCACCCAGGGTGGTCGCCTCGGCGAGATTACCAACACGCCCGATGCCCTCCTCGGGGAGCCCATCAGCGGATTTGGAGAGGGGTTCGACGTCCTCCAGCCCGAACGCGTCTGCCAGCACATCCGATACGCCGCCAACGGCGCTATCGCCGTTGGTGTGGACTGTGGCGAGGGCGCACCCGCCCTCAATCAGACGGTGCACTGCATCGCCCTTGAAGTGGCTGGCCGCCACCGAATTCACGGGCTTCATCATCAGGGGGTGATGGACGATAACCAGGTCAGCACCCCAGTCAAGGGCCTCGCTGATCACGGCGTGGGTGGGATCGACGGCGAACAGGATTTTCGCCGCGCTGCGCTCCGGCCTCCCGACCACCAGGCCGACCGCGTCCCAGCTCTCGGCCAGGGCCTCGGGCCACAGTTCCTCAATGGCTAACATGGCATCGCCCACACTGGGCGTCGTAGCGCCTTCGGTGGGCTGCTCGGAGGGTTGCTCAGCGGTCTGATGATCAGCTTCCATAGCACTAGTTGTACCCCGCAATTGCTGCTCAGGCCCAATTTTGGGGGTCCCCGTTGTCACTGATCGTGCGCCTCGGGAATCTTCTGGATAGGCAACGCATTGTTATAGGCATGATGACATTCGTACTTGGCGGAGGCTGCTTCTGGTGCCTCGACGCCCTTTACCAAAAAACCCGCGGCGTCACCGACGTCATCTCCGGCTATACCGGCGGTCACACCCCGGACCCTGACTACGACGCGGTCTGCACCGGCACCACCGGTCACGCCGAAGTAGTGGCGGTGACCTTCGACGAATCCATCATCCCGCCGGAGGTGATCCTTGACATGTATTTCGTGTCGCACGATCCGACCACCCTCAACCGCCAGGGATACGACGTCGGTACCCAGTACCGGTCGTCAATGTTCTACCAGGACACCGAGCAGAAGGAACTGTTCGAACGTTCCATTGAGCGGAACCAGGAGAGCTGGTCCACGCCGATCGTCACCGAGGTCAGCCGGCTCCCCCGCTTCCACCTGGCCGAGGAATGGCACAACAATTTCTATGCCAAGCACCCCGAGCAGGGGTACTGCCAGGTGATCATCAACCCCAAGCTGGCCAAGGCGCGGAAGTATTACGCCCAATGGCTGATCGAGTAACGCACCCGCCCGCCAGCACACCCGCGCCGCTAGGCTGAATCCCAGCGTGCACCGGAGCATCCGGCGGACAAGTCCCGACTTCCAACCTAGGTAGGTACCCATGGCAAAAATTTACGACGACGTCACCCAGCTGGTAGGTCGCACCCCGCTGGTGCGCCTGAACCGTCTGACCAAAGGCCTCGACGCCCAGGTCGCCGTCAAGCTCGAGTTCTACAACCCCGCAAACAGCGTCAAGGACCGGATCGGGGTGGCCATCATTGACGCCGCCGAGAAGGCAGGAGCGCTCAAGCCGGGCGGAACCATCGTTGAAGGCACCTCCGGTAACACCGGCATCTCCCTTGCCATGGTGGGCGCTGCACGCGGCTACCGGGTGCTGCTCACCATGCCCGAGACGATGTCCACCGAACGCCGGGTGATGTTGCGTGCCTATGGCGCCGAGATTGTGTTGACCCCCGGGTCCGAGGGCATGCGTGGCGCCGTGGACAAGGCCAAGGACATTGTGGCGACCACCGAGAACGCTATCTGGGCCCAGCAGTTCGCCAACGAAGCCAACCCGGCCATCCACCGCGCCACCACTGCGGAGGAAGTCTGGGAAGACACCGACGGTGCCGTTGACATCTTTGTGGCGGGTGTTGGCACCGGCGGAACCATCACCGGCGTCGGGCAGGTCCTCAAGGAACGCAAGCCTGGCGTTCAGATCGTCGCGGTGGAACCAGCCGATTCGCCGATCCTGAATGGTGGAGCCCCAGGCCCCCACAAGATCCAGGGCCTTGGCGCCAACTTCATCCCCGAAATTCTTGACCGGAACGCCTACGACGAGGTTATCGACGCCTCCGTCGAGGACTCGGTACGGGTTGCACGCGCCCTCGGAACCCAGGAAGGTATCCTCGGTGGCATCTCTTCCGGCGCCATCGTCTGGGCGGCCCTGGAGCTCGCCAAGCGGCCGGAGAACGCAGGTAAGCTCATTGTGGCTGTGGTCTGCGACTTCGGTGAGCGTTACATCTCAACTGTCCTGTTTGACGACATCAGGGGCTAACACCCCTCAACAGAAAGTAGTCTGTGAGTTTTTTAGCGCGACTGCACGAGGATCTTCAGACGGCCCGCGAACACGATCCGGCCGCCCGGGGTTCCTTCGAGAATGGGCTGGTCTATTCCGGCCTGCACGCAATCTGGGTGCACCGCCTGACGCACCGGATGTGGGCCAGACCCGGTCTACGGTTCCCGGCCCGGCTGCTGGCGCAGCTGGCCCGGGCGGCGACGGGGATTGAAATCCACCCCGCAGCGACCATTGGCCGGCGGTTTTTCATCGACCACGGCATGGGTGTGGTGATCGGCGGAACCGCCGAAATCGGTGAGGACGTAATGCTGTATCAAGGCGTCACGCTGGGTGGACGGTCCCTGGAAAAGGTCAAACGGCATCCAACCATCGGTGACCGGGTCACGATCGGCGCTGGCGCGAAGGTGCTCGGACCGATCACTATCGGCGCCGGAAGCGCCATCGGCGCCAACGCCGTCGTCGTCAAGGACACGCCGCCCGATTCAATTGCGACCGGCATCCCTGCGACCTACCGGCATCGCGATTCGTCGCGGGAAAACCTTCCGGCCGTTGACCCGGCGGAGTACATCGATCCGGCACTCTACATCTAGCGCAACATCTAGCGCACCGTTAAAGCGGATTGGCTTGGAAGTTTGCCGGGCCAATCCTCAGTTAACAGCCGCTACGTACCGGTGCTGCCGTGACCAGTGGTGTTCTAATGCGTGTCGACGGCTTCGATTTCCGACTTGTCTTCGCCCCAGAGGGTGTGGAAGGTGCCGTCGATGTCCACCCGGTTGTAGGTGTGGGCACCGAACAGGTCCCGCAGGCCCTGGGTGAGGGCTGCAGGCAGGCGTCGACGACGGAGCCCGTCATAGTATGCCAGCGACGCCGAGAACACCGGCACCGGGATGCCGAGCTGGACGGCGGTCGAGACGACCCGGCGCCAGGCCGGAAGCGCTCCGGCGATGGATTCGGCGAAGGCCGGGGCAAGCAGCAGGTTGGCTGGTTGACCGTCAGCGGTGGCGTAGGCCTTCATGATGTCGTCCAGCAGTTCGGCCCGGATGATGCAACCGGCACGCCACAGCGAAGCAATCTCATCCAGCTTCAGCTCCCAGCCGTACTCCTTGGCCGCTGCGGTGAGCATATCGATGCCCTGCGCGTAGCTGACCAGTTTGGAGGCGTACAGAGCCAACCGAACGTCCTCGACGAAGGTCTCGGGAAGCTCCACGGACCCTTCATGGCCGGCGAGGATCTCCTGTGCCTGGGCACGCTGGTCACGCTGCGACGACAGACCTCGGGCGAACACCGACTCGGCGATGCCCGACGTCGGGCTGCCCAGTTCGAGCGCCGAAACCACTGTCCAGCGGCCGGTCCCCTTCTGGCCCGCAGAGTCGACGACGACGTCAACGAAGGGCTTGCCCGTTTTGGCGTCGGTGTGGGCGAGAACCTCGGCGGTGATCTCGATCAGGAACGATGAGAGGGTGCCGGTGTTCCAATCGGTGAAGATCCTGGCTTGTTCGGCTGGCTCGATGCCAGCGCCCGACCGCAGAAGGTCGTAGGCCTCGCCGATGACCTGCATATCGGCGTACTCGATGCCGTTGTGGACCATTTTTACAAAATGACCAGCCCCGTCGGTGCCGATCCAGCGGCAGCATGGCTCGTCGTTGTACTTGGCGGAGATCTTCTCGAGCATCGGTCCCAGCGAATCGTAGGACTCGCGGGAGCCGCCCGGCATGATCGATGGGCCCAGCAGCGCGCCTTCCTCGCCCCCGGAGACACCGACGCCCACAAAGTGCAGGCCCTTGGTCGCCAGCTCAGCTTCCCGGCGGCGAGTGTCCTCGTAGTGCGAGTTACCGGCGTCGATAATGATGTCGCCCTTTTCGAGCAGCGGCTCGAGCTGGCCGATTACCGAGTCCACCGGGCCGCCAGCCTTGACCATGATCAGCACCCGGCGCGGCGTTTCAAGAGAATCGACGAGTTCCTGCAGGGATTCGGTGCGAATGAAGTCGCCTTCGTGGCCGTGCTTCTCCAACAGGACGTCGGTCTTCTCGATCGAGCGGTTATGCAGCGCAACGGTGTAACCGTTACGGGCAAGGTTGCGGGCCAAGTTTGCGCCCATGACCGCGAGGCCTGTGACACCGATCTGTGCACTCATGAAGTCTCCAATACTGGGTTTGTGCCCCCACTGAGGCGGGCCGATACGCGGACAGCTGGCTAGCCCCACGTTACGAAGCAGTACTTTCACCCTATTACTGCCGGTAGCCCAGTGGCCAGACGGGGTCGGATCGTGACGATCAGGCCATGGACAGGAAACGTCCAGCAGCCAACCCGCCATCCAATCATCGTTGCTGAATTGATATACGTTAACCATGGCATCCCCAGCGAAAGGACTTGTTATTTCTTCTCCACCTGCCCGGCAGTCGGCGTCGTTCCGGCCCGATATCCAGGGGTTGCGCGCAATAGCGGTCGGCGCCGTGGTCCTTTACCATGCCGGACTGGCGGTGGTTCCGGGCGGGTACGTCGGGGTGGACATCTTCTTCGTGATCTCCGGCTTCCTGATTACCGGCCAGCTGATTTCGATGCTTCAGGCCCACGGCCGGATCCCGTTCGGCGAGTTCTATGCCAAACGGATCAGACGGATCATTCCGGCGTCGTTCGCTGTCCTCGCGTTGACGACGTTGGCCTCCTTGCTCTTCCTCCCGCCATCCACCCGGCCGGGCGCCCTCCAGGATGCCATTGCCACCGCACTCTATGTCCCCAACGTGGTATTCGCCGCGCAGGGTGCCGACTATCTCGCCGAAACAGCGCCGTCACCGTTCCAGCACTACTGGTCGTTGGGCATAGAGGAGCAGTTCTACCTCTTCTGGCCGTTGATCCTTCTGCTGGGTTTCCTGCTTGTCAGCAAATCCATCAAGCGCCTGTTCTGGGTGGTCCTGGCGATTGTCACGGTGTCATTCGTTCTGTGTGTCATCATGACCACCACCTCGCAGCCGGCAGCATTTTTCCTGTTGCCGACGCGGGCCTGGGAATTGGGGGTAGGTGCACTCGCAGCATTCGCTCTTCATGCGGGGCTGATCAGTCTGAACGGCAGGACCGCGGCCATCGGAACCTGGGTGGGCATGGCAGGCATCACCGTCAGCCTCGTGGTCCTGAACTCAAGCACCGTATTTCCTGGTTGGGCTGCGCTGCTTCCGGTCCTGTCCACCGCGGCCGTCATCGTGTGTGGCAGCGCTAGTCCGGCTGGCGGGGCGGGCAGAGTGCTCGGATTTCGGCCCATGCAGAAGATCGGCGCCTGGTCCTACTCGATCTACCTGGTGCATTGGCCCCTGCTGATCATCCCGCAGGCCGCTGTTGGCTACGAGAACCCGCTGCCGCTCTATCTGACGCTCGTCCTTGGCGTGCTCAGTGTGCCCCTCGCCGTCCTGTTGTACAGGTTTGTCGAAACCCGCTTCAGGCATCCAGGGGCGGGTGCGCCGGTCCGCTCCGGCCGGGTCATCGCCACTGCCGCAGCAGCGTCGTTGGTGTTCGTTGCCGTCGCCGCCGGCCTCAGCTCGGTGCAGAGCAGCACTCCCATCGCCAGCACCCGGGACGCCGCCGCCCAACCGTTGCAGGTCTCCCCCACCGGGTCCACGTTCGTGCCCGCCAACCTGACGCCCACCCTCCGCGATGCGCCCAACAGCGTTCCCGGGATTTATCAGGACGGCTGCCATGCTGACTTTGCTGCCACGGTCGTCCAGGCCGACTGCGTCTATGGGGACAACACCGCAGAGCGGGACATTGTGCTGTTCGGAGATTCCCATTCCGCCCAATGGTTCCCCGCCGTAGAGGCCTACGCCGCCGCGAATTCCTATCGGCTGCATAATCTGACCAAATCCAGCTGTCCGTCAGTGGATATCGGGATCCTGCATGAAGAGTCCCCCTATTCCGAGTGCGAAGAGTGGCGCCAGAGCGCCCTGAGCTACGTGAACGCAGTGGACCCCGAGTTGGTCCTGCTCAGCAACTTCGGCGAGGTGTCACCGGTCGACACGTCAAGAGGGCTGCTCGAGCAGTGGGAAGCGGGCCTGCGTTCCACCCTGGAGGCTCTGCCAGAGTCATCGCGGACCGTGGTGCTGGCCGATACGCCCCGTCACGATGCTTCTCCGCTGGACTGTTTGTCGCAAAACACCGAAGATGCCAGCAGGTGTGACCTGGACCGGGCTGAGGGCGTCGATGAGGAAGTCATCGCGCTGGAAAAGCGAGCCACGAGCCAGGGGAACAACTCCTTCTATGTCGACCTCAACGGCTACCTGTGCACCGATATCTGCCCCTCAATCATTGGCGATCTGCTGGTCTACCGGGACAAGCACCACATCACCACCGAGTTCAGCCGGGCGTTGGCGGGACCGCTGGGAGACGAGTTGGACAAGGTCCAGTAGCGGACGGGGCGAGAAGCTAGGCAGCGCCGGGTCCCTAAACGGCGTCAGTCCCGAGGCGGCGGGTCCCTAGGCGGCGTCAGGGCAGAGGTGCTGGGAGGCGAGAACCTGGGTGATCCGGATCCGTTCGACGGTTTCGTCGGTGAGATTCTCCGCCGGGTTGCGAGCGCCGAGTTGTTCGAGGTCGTTTCCAGCGGCCAGCTCCTCACAGACCTGCTGACCGGTGGCGAGGAGTTGTTCGTCCTTTGAGTACGCTGAGTCGGGTGCCGCCTGGCGCAATTCGGTGAGAAACCGTTCCTGGGAAGTGGCAGCACTGGCGGGTCCGCCGGCTGACCCGCAGCCCACCAGCCCAGCCAGCAGACAGAGCATGGCCGCGCTGGCGGCCTGGTTCGTTGTTCTCCGGTTCATAGCCGATGGCTCCTGCCCGCCCGCTGTCAAGGCCGTAGGTGATTGGCAATGGAAAAACCCCGCCTTCTCTAGCTCTGTCGCTTGAGATGACGGGGTTTTCGGTGGTGGGTCCTACCGGGATCGAACCGATGACATCCACGGTGTAAACGTGGCGCTCTACCAGCTGAGCTAAAGACCCGAACACGTTGCCGGCGGTCCTTGGACCGGCCAACCAACGAAGAATTACTCTACTGGCATTCCAAATAGAATGCCAATCGCCGCCGGGCTAACGGCGCTCTAGGTCCGGCAGGGATTCGACGAGGAAGGTCAACGCCTCCGACACCCCGATGTCCACCAGGAGATTGGCCAGATCGTCGCCTCGGGTCTTACCCCGATTGATGATAACCACCGGCTTGCCTGCCTTCGATGCGTGTCGTACAAAACGCAGTCCACTCATTACCGTCAGCGACGATCCGGCCACCAGGAGGGCATCGCCGGCATCGACCACCTGGTAGGCCTCGGCAACCCTGTCCTTCGGCACGTTCTCTCCGAAGTACACAAAGTCTGGTTTCAGCATGCCTGAGCAGTTGGGGCAGGGGGCCATGACGAAATCGCCGGTGTCGTCGACGTCGGCGTCGGCGTCGGGTGCCACGTCCCCGGCGTCGGACTCACGCTCCAGATAACCGGGGTTGAGTGCTTCAAGGAGGACGGCGATCTCGGCGCGGCTGTATTGCGTCCGGCATTGCAGGCATACCACGCGGTCGTAGGTGCCATGCAGGTCGATCACCTCGGCGCTACCAGCGGCCGAGTGGAGCCGGTCAACGTTCTGGGTGATCAGCCCGGACAGCAGACCCCGCGCCTCAAGTGTTGCCAACGCCAGGTGTCCGGGATTGGGGTCCGCGTGACGGAGATGATGCCAGCCCACATGGTTCCGGGCCCAGTAGCGGCGCCGCAGTAGTTCGTCCCCGACGAACTGCTGATAGGTCATGGGGCTCCGGGGAACCGAATCGGGGCCGCGATAATCGGGGATCCCCGAATCTGTGCTGAGTCCAGCCCCGGTCAGCACCGCCAGTCGGTGGCCGCTCAGCAACTCGACTACCGCCCCCATCGCCCTCCCCTGCTCTGCGGTGAGGTCCTGGCCGGTGGCCACAGGATCGCCGCTGGCGAAACCAGTCAACCCTAAACCTTTAGGGGCTTTGGCATCGGGAGCGTTGGCGGTCATCAGGAGAGTTGCACCGGTGCGGCAAGGGTGGTCAGTGCCGTCTGGTAGGCCCGAAGCGGACGAGGGGCTCCGAGTTCGGTTCTGAAGGTCGCTGCGATGACCCCGTCCGGGTCGATCAGGAAGGTGGCCCGCTCGGCGTAACCACGGGTGGCATCGAAAGCCCCGTATCGGATTGCGAGGGCGCCGTGCGGCCAGAAGTCCGCCAGTAGATCGAAGCCGAAGCCCTGCTCTTCGGCGTAGGCCCGCAGGGTGTACTTCGAGTCCACCGAGACCGCGAGGAGGCGGACGCCGTCGTCGTCGAACATGGCCAGATTGTCACGCAACTCGCAGAGCTCACCGGTGCAGACACCCGAGAAGGCGAAGGGGTAGAACACCAGCGCGACTGGTGTCCCGCGCAGGTCGCCAAGACGAATTGTTTCGCCGAACTGATTTGACAGTGCGAAGTCCGGCGCTGGCTCGCCGATTGCCGGGAGCCCGGTCATGCTAGCTTTTCCGTCGGCTGACCAAACGGGTGGCTGCCCAATCCTTTGACACACCGGCCGACGACGTCGCGTGCAGTCCAGCGGTTGGTGCGGCTTCCTGGATCAGGGAGGGAGCAACGTAGCCGTCGCGTCCGGACTTGGGGGTGAGTACCCACACAGTGCCACCCTCGTCGAGGCAGGTCAGGGAGTCCACGAGCGCGTCGACCAGGTCGCCGTCGTCGCTGCGCCACCAGAGGAGCACACCGTCGACAACGTCCTGATCGTCTTCCGTGAGCAATTCCGATCCGGTTTCATCTTCGAGGGTGGCGCGGAAATCGAAGTCCACATCCTCGTCGTATCCGAGTTCCTGCAGCAGGTCCCCGTCCTTGAAACCCAACTTGCCCGCCACGGTATCCGCTGTGGCGGCTTCGGCCTCGCTCACTGTTGTCCTCCCGAAAGACTGTGGACCATCCTGGGGACGGGACCACTAGTTACGTTGATATGCATTATTACCAGCCAACACCCTTTAACGCCATGCATCAAGCCAGCACGGGTTTCCAGCGGTCTATTGCCTGCATACCTACACCTTATAGCCGGTCCTCGCCGCGCTGAGCCGCTTGTCACCCCGTCCCGGCTACGCATCCCCGGCACGTCGCGGCTAGAGTAACTAAGTGATCCGTCACGATCCTGACAATCTTGGATTGTGGCTACAGACAGGCTTCGGAGTACAGCTCCGTTGCGGCAGTTTTGAGCATCGCAGAAATCATCTGCGAAGTGGGAGAGGTTTGGCGTGGCTGTAGAGCAGGGTGGACCGGAGATTCTAAGCAATTTGGCCGGCGGCACGGACGGTGATCCGGAAGAAACAGCCGAGTGGATTGAATCCCTCGATGAGCTGATCCGGGTCCAGGGCACCGAACGGGCCCAATTCATCATGCGTTCGCTGTTGCAGCGTGCCGGTGCGCGGAGCGTCGGCGTGCCGATGGTGACAACGACCGACTACGTGAACACCATCCCGGTGGACCAGGAACCCGACTTCCCGGGTGACGAAGAGATCGAGCGCAAGTTCCGCGCCTGGATGCGCTGGAATGCGGCCGTCATGGTGCACCGCGCTCAGCGCCCCGAAATCGGGGTCGGCGGCCACATCTCCACCTATGCGGGCGCGGCCACGCTCTACGAAGTCGGTTTTAACCACTTCTTCCGCGGCAAGGACCACCCGGGCGGTGGCGATCAGGTGTTCTTCCAGGGCCATGCCTCCCCCGGGATGTATGCCAGGGCTTTCCTTGAGGGACGCCTGACCGAGGAAGACCTCGACGGATTCCGACAGGAGAAGTCGAAAGAGGGCCACGCCCTCTCCTCATACCCGCACCCGCGCCTGATGCCGGAGTTCTGGGAATTCCCCACCGTGTCCATGGGCATCGGCCCCATGAACGCGATCTACCAGGCCCAGTCCAACCGGTATCTCCACAACCGTGGCATCAAGGACACCTCCGACCAGCAGGTCTGGGCGTTCCTCGGCGACGGCGAAATGGACGAACCGGAGTCGCGCGGCCTGCTGCAGCTTGCAGCCAACGAACGGCTGGACAATCTCAACTTCGTCATCAACTGCAACCTGCAGCGCCTCGACGGGCCGGTGCGCGGTAATGGCAAGATCATGCAGGAACTTGAGGCGTTCTTCAGGGGCGCCGGCTGGAACGTCATCAAGGTGGTCTGGGGCCGCGAGTGGGACGAACTGCTGGAGAAGGACGAGGACGGATCTCTCGTCGGGATCATGAACTCCACCCCCGACGGCGACTACCAGACATACAAGGCAGAATCTGGTGGATTTGTCCGCGAGCACTTCTTCGGAAAGACGCCGCAAACCAAGGAAATGGTCGCTGACTACAGCGACGACGCCGTCTGGAAGCTCAAGCGGGGTGGCCACGACTACCGCAAGGTTTTCGCCGCCTACAAAGCCGCAACCGAGTTCAAGGGGAAGCCGACCGTCATCCTGGCCAAGACGGTCAAGGGTTATGGTCTCGGACCACACTTCGAGGGACGCAACGCGACCCACCAGATGAAGAAGCTGACGTCGGAAGACCTGAAGGCGTTCAGGGACCACCTTCGCATCCCCGTCTCCGACGAGCAGATCGACGACGACCTCTACAACGCCCCGTACTACCACCCAGGTGCGGATGCCCCCGAGATCAAGTACCTCCTGGACCGCCGCAAGGCACTGGGCGGCTTTGTCCCCGAGCGCCGAAACAAGCACACGGAGATTACCCTTCCGGGCGACAAGGCCTACGAGGTAGCCAAGCGGGGCTCCGGGAAGCAGATGGCTGCCACCACCATGGCGTTCGTCAGGCTGTTGAAGGACCTGATGCGGGACAAGGAGTTCGGCAACCGGGTGGTGCCGATCATCCCTGATGAGGCACGCACCTTCGGGATGGACTCATTCTTCCCGACGGCCAAGATCTACAACCCGAATGGGCAGAACTATCTGTCGGTGGACCGGGATCTCGTCCTGGCCTACAAAGAGTCGGTCGAAGGGCAGATCCTGCACGCAGGTATCAACGAGGCTGGTTCGGTAGCAGCGTTCACCGCCGCCGGAACTGCCTACGCCACCCACGGCGAACCGTTGATCCCCGTCTACGTGTTCTACTCGATGTTCGGCTTCCAGCGCACCGGCGATTCCTACTGGGCTGCAGCCGACCAGATGACCCGCGGGTTCATCATCGGGGCCACCGCGGGTCGCACCACCCTGACCGGTGAAGGACTACAGCACGCTGATGGGCACTCCCCACTGCTGGCCTCCACCAACCCGGCAGTGGTCACCTACGATCCGGCCTACGGCTACGAAATCGGCCACATTGTGCGGGACGGTTTGAAGCGCATGTATGGCGAAGGGTCAGAGGACCGAAACCTGATGTACTACATCACGGTCTACAACGAGCCGATCCTGCAGCCCAAGGAACCGGAAGAGCTCGACGTCGAGGGAATTCTCAAGGGCATTTATCTGCTGTCGCCGGCCAAGATCGACGGAGCGCGCGCCCAGTTGCTTGCCTCCGGGGTCTCGGTGCCATGGGCTCTGGAAGCGCAGCAGATTCTCGCTGACGACTGGGGTGTCTCCGCTGACGTGTGGTCGGTGACCTCTTGGAACGAGTTGCGCCGGGACGGCCTCGCGGCTGAAGAGGACGCGTTCCTGAATCCGTCCGAAGATGCCCGGGTACCGTTCATCACCCAGCAACTCGAAGGCGCCACCGGTCCGATCGTGGCAGTGACCGACTACATGAAGGCTATTCCGGACCAGGTGCGTCAGTTCCTGCCGAACGAGTTCGCGACGCTCGGCGCCGACGGGTTCGGTTTCTCCGACACCCGGGCCGCGGCACGCCGGTTCTTCAAGATCGACAGCCACTCCGTGGTGGTGCGAGCCCTCGAGATGCTGGCACGCCGCGGGGAGGTGGACGCTGGAGCGCCCGCCGAGGCGATCGACAAGTACAAGCTGCTTGATGTGAACGCCGGCACCACCGGCAACACCGGCGGGGACAGCTAACCCGCTCAGTGGGCTAGCGACTGCGGCGGCGTCGGCAGGCACACGCCGGCGGGCTGACAGGGCCTAGGTAGGTACAGCGTCGGCGGGCACAGTCGCTCGCTCGATTCAGAAACGGCCCTCGGGCTCAGGTTTGCCGGTTGCAACCGGCGAATCTGAGGCCCAGGGCCGTTTCTGTTGGGTGGGTGGCGCGCTGGCGGCGTGTTTGTAGCCTCCGCACAAAATGGAGCCTGACGCCGAGGGGACGTATGCTCAACCCATGCCTGTGTCCGAACGCCCCTTTCCACCCAGTTCCCGTAGGGCTCAGATCCCTGTAGCCGACCCGGACACGGTGGAGCGGCTGAAGTCGAAGATCGGCGCCCTGTCAACCGCCACCCTGCAGCAACTCGATGCGTCGCTGCCCTGGTACCGGGGATTACGTCCGGATGAGCGGTCTGCTCTGGGACTGGTGGCGCAAAAGGGAATCGCGTCTTTCGTCAACTGGTATCAGCGCCCGGTTTCGCCAGCCTGGGTCCTCAGCGACGTTTTTGGCACCGCGCCAACCGAGCTCACCCGCTCAATCAGCCTGCAGAAGGCGCTGCAACTGATCCGCGTAGTGGTTCAAGTGGTCGAGGACCGGGTGCCTGACCTGGCAGCTGACGCCGACCAGGGCGCACTCCGCGAAGCCGTTCTGCGCTATTCACGGGAGGTGGCATTTGCTGCTGCCGACGTGTACGCGCGGGCCGCTGAGACCCGTGGGTCCTGGGACACCCGGCTCGAAGCACTCGTGGTCGACGCCATCCTCCGCGGGGAAAGTTCGGACGCCTTACGTTCACGGATCGCCGCAGTGGGCTGGCAGTCCCAGGCCAGAATTACCGTCATGGTAGGCAGTTCCCCGCCGGAGCCCAACGCCCTATTCCTCAACGAGTTGCGGCGCACCACCGATCGAATCGCCGAAGACACCCTGGTGGGAATCCAGGGCGACCGGTTGATCCTCGTCCTCGGCGGGGTGGAGAACAACGAAAGCACCTACAGCCGTTTGAGTGATCTGTTTGGGCCGGGGCCTGTGGTGTACGGACCCGAATCCGAATCCCTGGTGGCCGCGAGCAGCTCAGCGCAGGCGGCTTTCGCCGGACTGACCGCGGCGCGCGCCTGGCCTGCCGCGCCACGCCCGGTTGCTGCCGACGACCTGTGGCCGGAACGGGTCATCTCCGGCGACGACACGGCGCGAAAGGCGCTGATTCGCAACATCTACCGTCCGCTGGTGGGTGCATCGAATGGCCTCGAGGAGACCCTGTCCTCCTACCTCAATCTGGGGCATTCGCTTGAGGCAACCTCCCGCGCGTTGTTCGTCCACGCGAACACCGTTCGCTACCGGCTACGACGGGTCTGCGACATCACCGGATGGGATCCGTTGCTCCCCCGTGAGGCGTTTGTCCTGCAGACGGCGCTCGTGGTGGGCAGACTGTCCCAACCATCGCCAGGGCCGGCCGAGCGCCCTGTTACTCGTCCGTAACCCGGTCCCTCGTTGTAGACTTCCTACAAAGCGACCCCCGGAGCTTCGTGCACCGGGATACCCAATAAACCTCTCCCAGTTTGGAAAGCTTGAAAAGTGCTTGCAATCGTCTGCCCCGGTCAGGGGTCCCAAACGCCCGGTTTCCTGAGCCCCTGGTTGGAACTTCCGGGCGTCTCTGATCATCTCGACTCCCTCAGCGGCCAGGCCGGTCTGGATCTCATCCGGCACGGCACCGAGTCCGATGAGGAAACGATCAAGGACACGGCGGTGGCGCAACCCCTGATTGTTGCTGCCGGCTTGGTGACAGCCCGTGTACTGCTGGCCAATCGTCCAATGACTGCAGCGACAGTTGTCGCCGGTCACTCGGTCGGCGAGCTGACGGCGTCGGCCATTTCCGGTGCATTGTCCGAACAGGACGCCGTAACATTTGTTCGCGTCCGAGCGACAGCGATGGCGGAGGCGGCTGCGGTCGTTCCCACCGGTATGAGTGCAGTGCTGGGTGGAGATCCCGACGACGTCGCCACCGTACTTGCGCGGCACGGCCTGACAGCGGCGAACTGCAATGGTGGTGGCCAGGTAGTCGCTGCCGGCACCCTGGAGCAGCTCGCGGCTTTGACAGCCGATCCGCCAGCCAAGGCCCGAGTCATCCCCCTCAAGGTGGCGGGCGCCTTCCACACTCATCACATGAGCCCGGCTGCGACAGCGCTGCAGGAGCTGAGAGGGTCCCTGATGCCGATGGCACCGGCCGCCACCCTGTTGTCCAACTTTGATGGGGCACCGGTGGTCACTGGGGAGGGCAATCTGGACAGTCTGATCGCCCAGGTATCCCGGCCGGTCAGATGGGATCTCTGCATGGCCCAGATGGAACAGATGGGTGTGTCCGGGGTGATCGAACTTTCGCCGGCGGGTACTTTAACCGGCCTGATGAAGCGCGGAATACGCGGGACCCCCACATTGGCCGTAAAATCGCCAGAGGATCTTGATGCTGCGGCTGCCTTCATTGATGAGCATTCCCGTACACCGGATCCGGTCATTTCCCCCATCGCAGAAGGACATTCGTGAACGCCCCGGCTTTGAAGCAAGCTCCACTGCGCGAGCACACCCGCATCCTCGGTATTGGGGCTTTCCGCCCCGATGTCATTGTGACCAATGAAGACGTCTGTCAGTGGATAGATTCTTCTGATGAGTGGATCCGGCAGCGTACCGGGATTGTGACGCGGCATCGCGCCGACCGGGACACCAGTGTGATCGACATGGCCGAAGCTGCTGCCCGAAGCGCTCTGGAGAACGCTGGCATTGAGGCATCCCAGCTCGACGCCGTGCTCGTCTCAACCGTGACCCACCCCTATGCCACTCCCTCGGCAGCCGCCCAGCTCACCGACCGGTTGGGAGCAACTCCGGCGCCGGCCTACGACATTTCCGCAGCCTGTGCAGGTTATTGCTATGGCATTGCGCAGGCTGATGCGATGGTGCACGCCGGAACTGCCGAGTACGTGCTGGTGGTGGGCGTTGAGAAGCTGTCGGACTTCATCGACAACGCAGACCGCACTATTTCCTTCCTGCTGGGCGACGGGGCCGGCGCGGTGGTGATCGGTCCTGCCGACAGCGCCGGGATTGGTCCGTCCGTCTGGGGCTCCGATGGCAGCAAGCACCAGGCCATCCGGATGTCCCACTCGCTCCTCGACATCCGGGATGCCGAGTTGGCCTCGGTTGCCGCAGTGGGTGGATCCCTCGACGACGCGCCGAAGGCCTCCTGGCCCACCATGCGCCAGGACGGGCAGACCGTCTTCCGTTGGGCTGTCTGGGAAATGGCCAAGGTGGCACAACGTGCTCTCGACGAAGCCGGGGTCACAGCTGACGACCTGGTCGCGTTTGTCCCTCATCAGGCGAATATCCGCATCATCGATGAAATGGTCAAGCAACTCAAGCTTCCCGAGCATGTCGAGGTGGCTCGCGATATCGTAGACGCGGGAAACACCTCCGCCGCCTCCATTCCACTTGCCATGCACCGCATGCTGCAGGAAAATCCCGCCCTGAGTGGCGGTCTTGCGCTGCAGATCGGTTTTGGCGCCGGGTTGGTGTTCGGCGCACAGGTGGTAGTACTCCCCTAGTTTTCCCCAAGCCAAACCGTCAACCGCGGTTTGATTAACCATGTCGGATCATTGATCCGGCTAGACAAGAAAAGGAGCCATCCATGGCTAGCAACGAAGAAATCCTGGCCGGACTGGCCGAAATCGTCAACGAGGAAACTGGTCTTGCACCAGAGTCGGTTGAGATGGACAAGTCCTTCACCGATGACCTGGACATCGACTCCATCTCGATGATGACCATCGTGGTCAACGCCGAGGAAAAGTTCGGCGTTCGCATCCCCGACGAAGAGGTCAAGAACCTGAAGACCGTCGGCGACGCCGTCAACTTCATCTCCGGCGCGCAGGCCTAGATTTTTCAGACTTCGGGGCCGCCGGCATCCTCGGGTGCCGGCGGCCCGGAAGACGCCCACCAGCACGTTCCATCGCAACACCCCCACGTTTTAGAGAGTGAACCATGGCACGCAAAGTAGTGATCACTGGCCTAGGCGCGACGACGCCCATCGGCGGCGACGTTCCCACCATGTGGAAGAACGCCCTTAAAGGTGTTTCCGGTGCTCGAACCATCGAAGCCGACTGGGTCCAGGAGTACGAGCTGCCTGTGACCTTCGCGGCACAGGTCACCACCCCTGCCAGCGAGGTCCTCTCGCGAGTCGAAGCCAAGCGCATGGATCCGTCCACCCAGTTCGCGGTCATCGCAGCCCGCGAAGCCTGGCGGGATTCCGGGCTTGAAGAAATTGATCATGACCGGTTTGCGGTAGCCTTCGCAACCGGTATCGGCGGGGTGTGGACCCTGCTGGATGCGTGGGACACCCTCCGCGCCAAGGGCCCACGCCGTGTGCTGCCCATGACGGTGCCCATGCTGATGCCCAATGGGCCGGCAGCGGCCGTCAGCTTGGACCTGGGTGCCCGCGCGGGTGCCCACACGCCGGTCTCGGCGTGTGCTTCGGGCACCGAAGCACTCCACCAGGGGCTTGAGCTGATTCGCTCCGGGAAGGCCGACGTCGTCATGTGTGGCGGCGCCGAAGCTGCTATCCACCCCATGCCAATTGCCGCGTTCGCGTCGATGCACGCGCTTTCGCGTCGCAACGACGATCCCGAGCATGCGTCACGCCCCTACGACACCGGGCGAGATGGATTCGTCATGGGTGAAGGTGCTGGGGCCCTCCTCATCGAGGCTGAGGAACATGCTCTGGCTCGCGGAGCCCGGATCTACGGCGAACTCGCTGGCACATCGGTCACCGCCGATGCCTACCACATCACTGCTCCCGATCCCGGCGGATTGGGCGCTACGCGGGCGTTGAAGGCCGCCATGTTCGACGCACGGGTGCAGCCATCGGATATTTCGCATGTGAACGCACACGCAACATCCACTCCCGTTGGTGACAAACCCGAATACGTGGCTCTGAAGACAGCGCTGGGTTCACACATCGACAATGTGGCGGTGTCAGCAACCAAGTCGCAGACCGGCCATTTGCTCGGCGCTTCAGGTGCCGTTGAAGCGGTGATGACGGTCCTCGCTGTCTATGATCGCAAGATGCCTGTCACGATCAACCTGGAGAACCAGGATCCTGAAATTCCGCTGGACATTGTCACCACCGAGCGCACGCTTCCTGCTGGTGATCTGGTGGCGCTGAGCAACTCGTTCGGCTTTGGCGGACACAACGCTGTGATAGTTGTTCGCAGCGTCTAGTAAGTCAGCGGGTTCGCCCCCAGCGACCCAGCGAAGTCAAAGGCGCCGTCCCTCAGGGGACGGCGCCTTTGACTATTCCTGGAAGAGGTTGAGCTCTGGGACGGTTAGTGTCCGCAAGGCAGTGGTGGTTTGTTAGCCGACCTGGTGAAGCCACCTGACCGGTGCGCCTTCCGCGGCATGCCGGAAGGGTTCAAGTTCTTCATCCCAGGACTCGCCGAGAGCGAGGGAAAGCTCGTGGTAAACGGCAGCGGGGTCGCCGGCGCCCGTTTCGTAGGCATACCGGATGCGGTCCTCGGTCACCATGATGTTGCCGTGAACGTCAGTGGCGGCGTGGAAGATCCCCAGTTCCGGTGTGTGTGACCACCGTCCGCCATCAGCGCCAGCGCTCTGTTCCTCGGTAACCTCGTACCGAAGATGGGCCCATCCGCGAAGAGCCGATGCCAGCTGCGCACCGGAACCCTGCGGGCCCACCCAAGACAACTCGGCACGGAACATACCGGGCGAGGCAGGTTGAGGGGTCCACTTTAGATCGGTTCGCTGATCAATCACAGAACCGATGGCCCACTCGATATGTGGGCATAGCGCGGAAGGGGCTGAGTGAATATACAACACTCCGCGCGCCGTAATACCAGACATTCCATCCTCCATAGCTGTAGGTACGTCTTCCCCAACGACCTGCAACGGGATCGAAAATATCTGTCTGTGTCCACCGACACGGCAGACTAGGGTTCATTCTGCCTTACATAGTCTAATTGCGCCACTGTAACTACGTTGGTGCTACTCACATTGCCATTCGGGCTACTTGTCTTTCGCCCAACGTCGGTCTTTGCCAACCACCAGGTGTGGCGTCAGGCGCGGGGGTGGGCCTGCTCATAGCTCCTACGGAGACGATCCACCGAGACGTGGGTATAGATCTGGGTGGTGGCAAGACTCGAATGTCCGAGGATTTCCTGGACCGCCCTCAGATCTGCGCCGCCGTCCAGCAGATGGGTCGCAGTGCTGTGCCGCAAGGCGTGCGGTCCTGTCGCCGAGGTGCCTTCGACGCCGGCGAACAGCCTTTCGACTGTCGACCGTGCCTGGCGCTGATCCATTCGGCCCCCGCGTCGACCCAGGAACAGCGCGTAGCCGCTGGCCGCGGTAACCAGTTTCGGACGGCCGCGGCGGAGCCAATCGTCGAGGGCGTGTGCAGCAGGCACCCCGTACGGAACGGTTCGTTCCTTGTTGCCTTTACCGACCACGCGCAGGGTCCGGCGATCTACGTCGAGGTGGTCAATGTCCAACCCGACTAACTCCCCCACCCGGATACCGGTGCCGTAAAGCACCTCTACGAGGGCTGTGTCCCTCAAGGCAATCGGGTCGCCCTCGGTTGATGCGGCGCGCAGGGATTCAAAGATCACGTCCAGCTGTTTCGAGGATAGGACCCCGGGCAATGTTTTTTCCCGTTTGGGTGCGCGTAGTCGAAGCGCAGGGTTTGCCTCGATCAGTTCCTCGCGCACCGCCCATGCGAGGAAACTGCGAACGGTGGCAGCGCGCCGGGCAATCGTCGACCGCGCCTGGCCCTGCGCATCCATCGAACCAAGCCAGGATCGAAGATCAGCCAGAGTCAGCTCATCCAGTCGTGTGACACCGGAATCCTGAGCGAAGCGGAGCAGCCCTCCGATATCAGTCAGGTAGGCACGCACGGTGTGAACAGACCGATTCCGTTCGGCGCTGAGATAGCCCTGGTACCGAGCGACGATACTCTGGAAGGGCTCAGGCAATTGCTGCATCTATTCACTGTGGGCCCTGCGGCGTTCATCCTCAAGCAGGCGCTCCGGTCTACCGGCCTTCTGTCGCCAGATCGCGGGTTGAACCAGTTCCCGGGTTGAAGCCGGGTCACAGGCCCTGCCCGACCTCAGGCGGCGGGACGGATTGCATCACCTGCCTCAAGCTCGAGTAGGAAGCGCTTGACCTCCGGTCCGGCCGAATATCCTGTGATACCGCCGGTGGACCTGACCACGCGGTGCCCGGGAATGATGATCGACAGCGGGTTGACCCGGATGGCAGCGCCGACCGCCCGACCCATTAAAGGGTTCCCGAGCTGCGCGGCAAGTTCCCGATAGCTGCGAGTCTCCCCGTACGGGATAGCCAGGACCGCAGCCCAGACTTTCTGCTGGAAGTCAGTGCCGTTGGCGTGGACAGGGAGGCTGAAGGCGCGTCGGCTTCCCGCGAAGTACGCGCGGAACTGGTCGCTCGCGCGGTTGAAGGTGGCGGTGTCCGCCTTCAGGCTGGCTGCACTCATGCGCTCCTCCACAACGCCGGACCCGCCGGCAACAGAGGTATGTTCGCCCGAGCCTACTGAACCTCCTGAACCGGCCGGGGTGTCCAAGCCCGCTGAACCTCCTGAACCGGTCGAGGTACCCAAGCCCGCTGAACCTCCTGAGGTACCCGGGGCGCCGGACCCGTTGCTCAGACCAGGTATCGTATTCGCGCCCAATATCCTGGCGAAGGGGAGGCCAACGGCCGATGGGATCGGTGGTGGCTTATGCAGGTCGTGAAAGACCGCTGTGAGCGCACCCCGTTCGACGACCAGGAGGAGTCTGCCTATCGGGGTATCGATGAACTTATGGGTCTTCATCGGTGTGATCCTTCCTTATTGTTTCTTGGGTTTGGTGTGGGGCCGGTTGTGGTCGGGATGAGGGGCGCCGCGACGCCACCCACCGTCGTGGGTTCGTTCTGCGAGGGTGCTTAGCTCCAACCGGCTTAGTCCTGCCAGAACGTCACGGATGCTTAGTCCGGCCACCGAGGCCAGTTTGTCGATGGTGGTACTCGCTCGAACAGGCAGGGCGTCAAGCAGCAGGATGTCCTCGACGGTGAGACCATCGTGCACGGCATGCTCCCCGTCCGGCTCAGGAACCATGACGCTCCCAATGGGGCCAGCCAGTTCGGCGATCTCTGCGGCGTCGGTGACGCAGATGGCGCTACCCTCCCGCATGAGTCGATGGCATCCCGCAGAATTGGCTGAGAACACCGACCCGGGTACGGCGCCTACGGGCCGTCCCAGCCCGGCAGCGTGGTGGGCGGTGTTCAGTGCACCCGACCGCCAGCGTGCCTCAACCACCACGGTCACCGCGCACAGGGCTGCGATCAACCTGTTGCGTTGCAGGAATCTCCACCGGGTTGGCGAGGAGCCGGGCGGCACTTCGGCGACCAGCAGCCCGCGTCGTGCCGTTTCGCGCAGCAACTGCTCATTACCCGCAGGGTAATACCGATCAATGCCGCACGCGGTCACCCCGATAGTCGGCATCGCCCGTTCATCATCGGCGGCTGCCAGAGCAGAGCGGTGCGCCTGCGCATCGATTCCATAGGCTCCTCCCGAAACCACTGTGTACCCGCGGGTGACCAGACCGGCTGCCAGGTCGCCTGTCACAGCTGTTCCATAGGCTGTGCTGTCGCGTGACCCCACCACTGCCACCATGCGGTTGAGCTCAGGTATGCCCCGCGAGTAGTTTCCGCGGACCCAGAGACAGGAGGGCGCCGAGAGCTGCAGGTCATCGATGGCGTTGGGCCAGTCTTCACTTTCCGGGGTCAGGAGTATCCCACCCAGTCGTTCGAGGGTTGCAAGGTCTCGTTCGGGAGCCAGATCCGCGACCCGCGGCCTCCATCGTTCCAGCGCATCGCTAAGCGCCTGCGGGCGGATACTGATCCCCTGTGATTCAAGTAGCCCGGCGACCTCCAGCGGCAACGTAGATCCAGCCGAAATCCGGCCGGTCGCGATCCGCAGAGCATCGATTGGCCCAGCCGCCAGAGTCAAAGCCAGACCCACGGTGTCTGATGGCTCAAACAGCCGCGATAGGGCTGCCCGGGCGACGACCGTGGGATTGGTATAACTGGTCATGAAGCACTCTCCTGCAGTCGAAGGTTTAGCGCGACTTCAACGTCGTGGGTGGTAGGCGAGGACTGTCCGCCCAGATCGGCGAGAGTCCACGCCACCCTCAGAACCCGATCGTGTCCCCGCATGGTGAGTGTCTCGTTGTTCATGGCTTTGTCTACCGGCGCTGTGACCGCCCGCGGGAGTTTGAGACCTTCGTTCAGCACCGACGAAGGCATTTCAGCGTTGGTGTTTGCCCCCCACTTCGCCAACCGTTCACGTTGAGCCGCGCGAGCTGCTGCCACCCGCGCGGCAACAACCGCCGACGACTCTGCCCGGGCGCCATCGGAGTAATCCGCAAGCGAAACCCGGGCCACCGCCAGCTGAAGATCCACCCGGTCGAGTAGGGGTTGGGACAAGCGGTTGAAGTATCGCCGCCGCTGTTCAGCAGTACAAACGCAGTCGATGCCTTTGCCGCTGGCCAGCCCACAGGGACAAGGATTCAGCGCCATCACCAGTTGAAACCTGGCGGGGTACGACGCGGTCCCTGCCGACCGGTGAAGCACCAGTTCGCCACTTTCCAAAGGCTCTCGCAAGGCCTCAAGGACTCCCCGTTGATACTCGGGCGCCTCGTCGAGGAAGAGCACTCCGCGGTGTGCCCGGGACGCGGCGCCGGGGCGCGGAATACCGCTACCGCCTCCGATAATCGAGGCCGTTGACGACGTATGGTGCGGGCTCTCAAACGGAGGTCGTCGCTGCAGCCCGTGACAGGAAAGCACCCGACCGAGGGAATGAATAGCTGTCACCTCCATTGCCTCCTGATCTGTGAGGTCGGGGAGGATCCCGGGCATTCGTTCAACCAGCATTGTCTTGCCGGCCCCGGGTGGACCCACCATCATCATGTGATGGGCCCCGGCGGCGGCGATTTCGACGGCGAACCGTGCTGCTGGCTGGCCGGCGATGTCGGCCATGTCTTTGATTGCTGGCTGGCGATTCCCCGGATTCGGCGGCAGTGGCGCCTGCACGGGATCAGTCGGCGTGTCAGGCAGGGACACTTTCGTGGGGTCTGCGCCGAACGCCAGAAAAACTTCGGCGAGGCTCGCAAATCCTTTGACCTCGGCCTGCGGGACGAGCGCCGCTTCGCCGTGATTGCCGGCAGCCACCACAAACCGGGTGTGGCCCGCCTTGACTCCGGCCATTACCGCGGGCAGCACGCCGCTGATCGGCCGAAGCCTGCCGTCGAGGCCCACCTCGGCGATGAAGACGGTGTTGCCGCACCGCCTTACCTCCCCGGTAGCTGCAAGGGCCGCCATGACGATCGCCAGGTCGAAGCCTGAGCCGCGCTTGTGCAGAGAGGCGGGAATCAAATTGACGGTGATCTTTCGACGGCTCAACGGGAGCCCAGCATTGCGTGCTCCGGCCCGAATTCGGTCACGCGCTTCGTTGAGCGATGCATCGGGTAAACCCAGGATCACGAAGGCCGGGAGGGTTTGTCCAATGTCTGCCTCCACTTCGATGATGTGGCCGTTCAGACCCACGAGCGACACCGCGTAGGTGCGTCCCAGCGGCATCAGCTGACCGCCCGGAGATGGTCGATCTGGGGTTCGCCGGTGCCGTTGTCGAGCACGGCCACCGCGTCCACGCGGATCTCCGAAAAGCGCAGCTCGTGAGCCTGCGCCCACCTCGCACCAAGTAAATAAAACCGCTCGGGCGTGGTGGCGCTTATCCCCTCCATCGGATGACCGAAATCCAGTGACGAGCAGGTCTTCACCTCGATCACCACCAGCGTTGATCCGTCGATCGCGACCAGGTCAATCTCCCCCAGCCCACAGCGCCAGTTGCGGTCCACCAGGTCCAACCCCGCGGCTTCGAGATACGACGCCGCCAGCACCTCTCCCCTGCGTCCCAGTCGGTCCTTCGCCTTCATCACAACACCTCCGGTACCAGCCTCTTACAGCCGGTACCGGAGGTGTCGGGTTACTCCAGCTATGTGCGAAAAGTCAGCAGCACCCGCCCTGTGCAGGGCGAGTGGGACTGTGGAGTTGACGATGTGTCTGGCAGAACCCGCCGGGCGGTAGACCCAGCCGGAAGGAGCCCAATATGGCCGCAACAACTTGAGGCTTCGACGATCACCAAACCACTGGGGTTTCTTGACAGATCAGGCTGGGGGCGGGACGCTCTTCCAAGCGAATGCGAGAGAAGGGGCCTGTCGTGACTAACGAATCAGTGCAGGACGGCAGCCAGCAAAACGTGGTTTCGCCAGTCGTAGACCAGCCGAATCCTCCTAACATTCAGAGCGAAACCCCGAGGGACATCCACCTCATCACGTATAGCTACCTTCGTTGGCTCCTGGTTTTGCTGCCAGTGGTGCTATTCGTTGTTACTGTCTCCACCGCAATTGAGCAGGGCCATTTAGAAAGGTCGATTAGTGCCTACTATGGGGGCTGGGTCCGGGACGTTTTCGTAGGAACCCTTATTGCGATAGCGGTTTGCCTTGTCGCTTATCAGGGAGTGGGTCTGATCGAGGACTATGCACTCAACGGCGCCGGTTTCTATGCCGTCTATGTGGCTCTGGTTCCGGCGGATTTTCCGGTGCTAATGGAGAAACTGAAGTCATCAGAGACACCGGACGGTTTGGCTCCGTCGGCAGACGAGTACGTCTTTTTCCTACGCGTCACACTTGCATGTGTCTTGTTCCTAGTCCTGGTGGTCTTCCTGCTTGAGGTGCGAGCGGGGAACGTCCAGAGGCTCTTCCGAGCTGAAGTCGACCGTGACTGGCTGCATAAGCTCACCCGCTTTTTCCTTGTTGCAACCATGGCAGTCCTGATCGGGTTTCTGGCCCTAGCAAGCCAACAGCTGTACTTCCCTGCAGGTGACGTAACCATGGATGGACTCACCCAGTGGGGCATTCCCCTCACGATTCATGATCTTGCGGCAATATTCTTGATAAGTTCGCTATTTGTGGCCGTTCTTACCAATACCTGGCCTTTCTTCAAGTTCAGCGCCCTCCGCGAGTCTGCGCGACAGGGGTACCTGGTCATCGCCGTCCTTATGACTTTTGGTGCCTTTGTTCCAATACTTGTGGCTCAGCGCTTCGCGCCGGGCCGCGAGGTGATCCTACTTGAGTGGTGGGAAATTGGATTGTTTGCCACTTTTTGGGCGCTCGAGACTGGCAGGATGCGCAGGCTAAACAAGCGCCAGAAGACAGGGAGAACCGTAAGCACCGACGATAAAGCCCGTCTCCTTCCGGAGCCTTCTCGCGTCACGGACGGAAGCAGCAATTCCGCCCGATAAGCCACCGGCGTGGTCAGCATCTTGCCACGAGCCCACAAGAGGCACCCTGACAATGTCGGGTTCCACCGAGATGATGTGGCTGTTCGGCCCGACGAGCGACACCGCGTAGGTGCGTCCCGGCGGCATCAGCTGACCGCCCGGAGATAGTCGATTTGGGGTTCGCCGGTGCCGTCGTCGAGCACGGCCACCGCATCCACGCGGATCTCCGAAAAGCGCAGCCCATGAGCCTGCGCCCACCTCGCACCAAGTAAATAGAGCCGGTGAAGCTTGGTGGCGCTAATCCCCTCCATCGGATCACCGAAATCCAGCGACGAGCGGGTCTTCACCTCGATCACCACCAGCGTTGATCCGTCGATCGCGACCAGGTCAATCTCCCCCAGCCCACAGCGCCAGTTGTGGTCCACCAGGTCCAACCCCGCGGCTTCGAGATACGACGCCGCCAGCGCCTCTCCCCTGCGTCCCAGTCGGTCCTTCGCCTTCATCACAACACCTCCGGTACCAGCCTCTTACAGCCGGTACCGGAGGTGTCGGGTTACTCGAGCTATGTGCGAAAAGTCAGCGGCACCCGCCCTGTGCAGGACGGTGCCGCTGAGTGACAGCCCGGGCTAGACCACGGTTCGTTCAAGAACGGCGTCGATTTGTCCCATCGCCTGCTTGATGCCTTCTTCCATGCCCATCGCGATCATCTTCTCCAGCTGCTCCAGACTTTCGAAGCTCGACACAGTCGTCATACGCGTGCCGCTGTCAATGGCTTCGAGAGTGACCACGCCGTGCGTGGTTCCCATTTCGTCCATCGGATCCCCGTTCTCATCGGCGAAACCGTCGTCGAACTCCAGATGGGTGGGCGCGTTGATGGCAGTGAATTCCCACCACCCGCGGCTCTTGTCCCCCTCCGGACCGGTCATGTAGTAACTGGCTTTCCCGCCCGGAACGAAATCATGGCTGTCGAACGTCGCCGGGTAGGTCGGCGGGCCCCACCAGCGTTCGAGCTGACGCGGATCCTCCCAGACTTGCCAGAGCCGCTCAACGCTGGCGCTGAACTCGGCAACGATCGTGAGGGTTAAAGCCTCGGTGTCCTTGTGTGTACTGATAACTGTCATGTTGGTGATGCCCCTTCTTCCTCGGCCAGGATGTCGGAAATCCGGTCGACGCGTTGCCGCCAGATCGCTTCGTACTCCTCGAGCAGCCGCCGCGCCCTTCTCAACGCATCGAGATGAACCCGCACAATCTGCTCCCTTCCGCGCTTCTCCTTGGTCACAAGATTGGCGCGCTCAAGAACGGCCACATGCTTTTGCACTGCGGCGAAACTCATAGCGTAGTGGGCAGCCAAACCGGACACTGAATAATCACTGACCAGTGCTCGGACGAGAATGTCCCGTCGGGTGGTGTCAGCAAACGCCTGGAACAGGCGGTCCACCTCGACGTCAGTCAACTCATCTACAACCATGTGGTTGTACGTTAGTGAATGCGAAGCTTTCCGTCAAGGGGTCAGGAATGGTCAGGCAGGATTAACCGTGAATGACAGGAGCATCGCTTTCAGCTGGGCGTCTTGAAGGTGCGCCTGATACAGCCGTCCACCATTCTCATAGTCGGGAAGCGATTCGAAGACCAAGTGCACCGGGAGATTGGACTTTGCCTCGATTTGGGGGAGCAGTTCCGAGTCGAGGACCAGATGGTCCGGGCTGGGAAGGGCGGCGCCGTCGCCTGGAACTCCGCCGTCGAAGCGGGCGATCTGTCGACCTGAGGCCTCCGAAATGACGTAGGCCGATGCGCTGGGTTCCACCCCGTAGGTGGGCAGGTCCAGAGGTTCGACGGCGACCGCTTCCCACCCTGAGGGAAGCAGGAAGCTGTAGATACCATCCGGCGGTGTGCCGAAATTACCCAGCGCCTACCTCAGGGAGACTTCAGTTCCCGAGTGGACCATCCTTGGGCAGCGCGATGTCGTCGGACTTGGTCAGTTCTTCGACGTTGACGTCCTTGAAGGTGATCACCCTGACGTTCTTGACGAACCGTGCCGTGCGGTAGACGTCCCACACCCACGCGTCCTGAAGCGTGAGGTCGAAATAGATCTCGCCGTCGGCCGAGCGCGCCTGCAGGTCAACGTGGTTGGCGAGGTAGAACCGGCGTTCAGTCTCCACCACGTAGCTGAACAGCCCGACGACGTCGCGGTACTCACGGTAGAGCTGCAGCTCCATGTCGGTTTCGTAGTTTTCAAGATCCTCAGCACTCATCGTCCCATCATCCCCCAATTTCCACTCGGGGCATGCTGATCCTGTCCCCGGCCCCTAGTCGCCAGGTGGTGCGATGCAAAGCGGTGGCGCCCAGGCCATCAATCGCGGCGCGGTGGCCCGCCGTCGCATAACCCTTGTTGATCTCCCAGCCATACTGGGGATGCTCAGCGGCATAGGCGACCATCATGGCGTCGCGTTCCACTTTCGCCAGGACGCTGGCCGCCGCGACGCTAAGGCATTGCAGGTCGGCTTTGATGCGGGTGTGGACTGGGACATCGCATCCGGTGAAGATCTCCGCGTCCACCGCGTCAACGTCCAGCGCCCCGGGTCCCACGGTTTCGGCGTCGAAGAGAGTGGCTTGCTCGCGCGGCGAAAGCCAATCGTGGTTGCCGTCAAGGATCACAGCATCGGGTCGTGCAGTGACCACAACCTGCTCCCAGGCCCGGTTTCCCGCCAGCTGCAGCGCACGCATCAGCCCGACGTCGTCAATCTCGGCCGCGGTGGCATGCCCGACGCCGTAGGCCAACGCCCATTTCTGGATCCTCGGGACCAGCTTCACCCGATCCGCTGGGGACAGCAGCTTGCTGTCCCGGACTCCTCTCAACCCCTTGACCGCCGAAAGGTCGATCATGACGAGCCCCACCGAGACCGGACCCGCGAGGGCACCCCGGCCAACCTCGTCGCATCCGGCCAGCAAACGGTGTCCCGAGTCCAGGAATGACCGTTCAAAGCGGAGGGTGGGGGCAGCAGATTTCATCGCAGTCAGGGAGCTGTGGCGGCTTCGGGCGCGGGAATTGAGTCGAAGACCTCCGGGTAATTGCCGAGGAATCCCATCCGATTCAGGGGCCAGGCAACTACTGCAGCTTTACCTTCAATGTCCTCGACGTCGATGAATCCGGAGTTGGGCTTGTCAGCGTTGGCGCGCGAGTCGGCCGAGGCGTTGCGATGGTCACCCATCACCCAGATTTTGCCTTCGGGGACAGTCACGTCGAATTCGGTATCCGAGGGGCTCGCCCCCGGGTAGAGGTAGGGCTCTTCGAGGGGTTCGCCGTTGACCGTGATCCGGCCGTCGTCGTCGCAGCACACCACCCGGTCGCCGGCAATGCCGATGACGCGCTTCACCAGGTGCTGCTGGGTGTCATCGGGGAGGAGGCCGACGAAGATCAGGCCGTCCTTGACCCAGTTGGCTCCGGGTCCGGTGCCGGGCGGTGGTGCTGGCAGCCAGCCCTCGGTGTCCTGGAAGACGACGACGTCGCCGCGCTGCAGTTCAAAGGGTGCGGGAACCAGTTGGTTGACGAAGATCCGGTCGTCGATCTCGAGGGTGTTCTCCATCGATCCGGAGGGGATGAAGAAGGCCCTGAACAGGAAGGTCTTGATCAGGAAGGACAGCAGGATGGCAATGCCGACGATGATCAGGATTTCCTTGAGCCAGCCACCGAGGCTGCGGGCGCCGTCGTCGTTCGCCTGCTTCTTCCCGCTCCGGTCACGGTGCGCCGAGCGGCTCACATCGGGGCTGGGGGCATCCGAACGGGCATCAGCGTCGTCGTTGGACTTGCCGGGGACGCTTGTTGCCATCTGCTGGTCATCTACCTAAGGTCGGTGGTCGGTGAAACGTTCAATGGGGCCGGAGCGCGAGGGTGGCCAGACAATCTGCACTGCTCGGCCCAGTACCCGGTCCGTCGAGACCAGTCCCCCACCGGGTGCCCCCAGCAACGACCGTGAATCAAACGAATCGGAGCGGTGATCACCCATTACCCACAATTTACCCTGTGGGACCTCAACCTCGAACTGTTGGTCACTGGGTGCGTCCGAAGGGAAAACGTAGGGCTCGTCGAGTGGGTTCCCGTTCACTTCCAGCTGCCCGCCCGGGCTGCAGCACGCCACGGTGTCGCTGCCGACACCCAGGATCCGCTTCACGTAGACGGTGTCGCTGCCGGAGACCCCTAACCAGTGGCCGACCGTCCCGAGGAGCTCCCCCGGACCACCCCCACTGATGGGATCGAACGAGCCCCGACCGTCGAAGACGACGACGTCGCCGCGCTGCGGTTCGCCGTCGAGCCGGGAAACGAGCACCCGGTCTCCTTCTTCCAGGAGCGGCTGCATCGATTCCGAGGGAATGAAGTAGATGTCCACCACCGTTGCCCTGAGGACAGAGGCGAGCACCACGGCGATGAGGAGTGCTGACAGCACAAAACGCCAGCCCCGGAAGGGCCGGCGTTCTGGTTGTGCTCCCGCAGAATGCCGGGGATGATCTGATCCCGGCATGGTGCGGTTCAAGAACTGGTGTTACTTGGCAGTCTTGGGTTCGCGCTTTTCCTTGATCTTGGCAGCCTTGCCGCGAAGATCGCGCATGTAGTAGAGCTTCGCGCGGCGAACGTCGCCACGTGAGACAACCTCGATCTTGTCGAGGACTGGGGAGTGAACCGGGAAGGTACGCTCCACACCAACACCGAAGCTGACCTTGCGGACGGTGAAGGTTTCGCGGAGGCCATCGCCCTGGCGGCCAACAACGAAGCCCTGGAAGATCTGAACACGGGTGTTCTTGCCTTCAATGATGTTTACGTGCACCTTGAGGTTGTCACCGGCGCGGAATGCAGGAATGTCGGTGCGCAGTGATGCTGCGTCGACGGCGTCAAGAATATGCATGGTTATTGCTCCTGGTGAACGCCACAGGTCATTCACGTTAGTCACAGCGGTCAAGGCCTAGGCAATGTCCGCCGGAAAATTAGTTGGACCGGCAAACCATGAGTTGGCCGCCAGCGTGTCGGCCTGTTGGTAGTTCTCCCCCTGTGGCAGGGAACAACCCAGTAGACACAAAGTTCAATTATGCCATATGGATGGGGTTGGTCAGTCAACGCTTTTGGAGCTGATCTCCGGTTGGCGGGTCAGCGCCCCGTCGACGACGACGTACCCCAGCTGCGCCAATGCGGCCAGGTCTGCCTTGCTCAGCGTCCCGGCCGGCAACCCGGCCAGCAGGTCCGGCCGACGCTGTGCCGTGCGCCGGAACTGTTCGTCCCGCCTGAACTGGGCGATCCGCGCGTGGTTGCCACTGAGCAGCACCTCGGGAATACCGCGGCCGCGCCAGTCGGAGGGCTTGGTGTAAACCGGGTATTCCAGCAGCCCGTCGGAGTGGGACTCTTCAACCAGTGACTCTGGATTACCCACCACTCCGGGCAGCAACCTACCGACGGCCTCCACCATCGCCAACACTGCGACTTCTCCCCCGTTAAGGACGTAGTCGCCGAGGCTGACCGGCCGAACATCGAACTGGTCACCGGCCCACTCGAGCACCCGTTCGTCGATCCCCTCATACCTGCCGCAGGCGAAAGCAAGGTGCGGTTCCTCAGCCAGTTCGTGGGCCATTTGCTGGGTAAAGACCGCTCCTGCAGGCGATGGCACAATCAGCACCGGCCGACCCTCGGCCGGCGACGCGTCTATCACTGACTGCAGCGCCAATGCCCACGGCTCGGGCTTCATCACCATTCCGGCGCCGCCGCCATAGGGCGTGTCGTCAACGGTACGGTGCCGGTCGGTGGTGAAGCTGCGCAGGTCGTGAACCCGAAGATCCAGCAACCCGTCCTGCCTCGCCTTCCCGATCAGCGACAGATCGAGGGCAGCCAGGTACTCCGGGAAAATACTGACGACGTCGATGCGCACTTAGCGACCGCTGCCCTCAGCGTCAGAGGCGGCGGCGGGGTCTGTGTCAGACGCAGGGTCGGCGGGGCCTGTGTCAGACGCAGTGTCGGCGGGGTCTGTGTCAGACGCAGGGTCGGCGGGGCCGTCGTCGTCGACGTCGGTCACTTCGCCGTCGTCCGGGCCTGCCTGATTGGATCCGGGCAGATTCAGCTCAAACAATCCGGCGGGCGGGGTCAGCAGCACATAACCGTCAGCGACGTTGACCTCGGGGACGATTTCGGCGACAAACGGGACCAGCGTCTCGTGGCCTGCGGAGGTTTCGACAATCAACAGGTCCTGCACCTCGAGCGTGCGGAGTCCGCTGACTTTGCCGACGACGTCGTTCCCTACCCGCGCCTCAAGACCCACCAGTTCGTGTTCGTACCAGGCGTCGTCGTCGTCATCCTCTGCCTCGTCCGTATCGATGAACAGTTTGGCGCCGCGCAGGGTTTCTGCCGCGTTGCGGTCAGAGAACCCGTCGAACCCGAGGATCAGGATGTCCTTGTTCCAGCGGGCACCGCTGACCGTCAGCGGGCCAAGCGCGGCCGGCTCGGCGCGAAAGATGGCCCCGGCCTCGAACCGGTCTTCCGGCGCATCCGTGAACAGCTGCACTGTCACTTCGCCGCGAATACCATGGGGTTTGCCGATCCTGGCAACCTGAACTTCCATCTGACACTCCTGGTGCTGCTGGGGTAGGTGGACAAAAATTTGGCCCCGCCACCATTATCCGGTGCGGGGCCAAACTCAATGTAATACTGTGCTGAATTGGTGTGCTGAAGCGCTGTTAGCCCCGGCGGCGGTCCGTATCGACTACGTCCACGCGTACCGGTTCGCCGTCGGCGAGGGCTGACACAACGGTGCGCAAGGCGCGGGCTGTGCGGCCCTGGCGGCCAATGACCCGGCCCAGATCGTCCTGATGAACCCGCACCTCGAGGGTTTCCCCACGGCGGTTGTTCTTCAGGGAAACCTTGACATCATCGGGACTGTCAACAATTCCCCGGACGAGGTGTTCCAGCGCTTCGGCCAGCAATTTAGTTGGCCTCGGCGGTTTCAGTCTCGGCTTCGGCTGGTGCCTCGGCGTCGGACTTCTTGGCCTTGGGGGTGATGGCTTCAGGAACGATTACCGAACCCTTTTCAGGGGCGACGAAGGTTTCCTTGGGAGCCTTGGTCTTCAAGGTTCCCTCCTGGCCTTCGAGTCCCTTGAACTTCTGCCAGTCACCGGTGATCTTGAGCAGTACTGCAACCTGCTCGGTTGGCTGTGCGCCAACGCCGAGCCAGTACTGTGCACGCTCGGAGTTGATCTCGATGAACGAGGGCTCCTCGGTGGGGTTGTACTTACCGATTTCCTCGAGGGCACGGCCATCACGCTTGGCGCGTGCATCCATGACGACGACACGGTAGAAAGGTGCGCGGATTTTACCCATGCGCTTCAGGCGAATCTTTACGGCCACTGTTGTGGTCACTCCTTGATGATCTAAAGGGGTGAACCCTACTCAGTGCTCCCGTGGGGCGGGCCACCTCTGAGGGTTCAAAAGGACAAGATGCGCGCGCAGAGAGAGGGGCTGCCCGGATCGAGTACAGGTCTATTGTGCCAGATCGCAGACTCCAGCACGAATCACGCCACGCTAGCTCGCTGCCACCCGGATTTTGTTGTTCCACGGGTCATTGAAGCGTAGCTCGCTGCCGGTGTGGTGGTTGTCGATCCCGGCAGCTTTCAGCCTCTCAGCGAGGGCTCCCACATGGTCCTCGGCTGGGACCCGGACGAGGACCTCCCCGAGCCCTAGCGTGTCTTTGCGCGGTCCGGCGCCCCGGCTGTTCCACACATTCATGGCCATGTGGTGGTGGTATCCCCCGGCCGAGACAAACAGCGCCTGGCCGTGCCAGCCGGCGGTCCGCTCGAATCCGAGCGTGTCGACGTAGAATCTCCCGGCGGTTTCGACGTCGCCGACCTGCAGGTGAACGTGCCCGACGACGGCCGCCGCCTTGGCCTGGCCGGTCACCGCATCCTGGGTCAGGTGGTCCCGCAGGTAGGTGTCCGCCGGCAGCCGGAGGCTGTCCATCACGACTGATTTTCCTGCCGTCTGTCCGGTGTCGTCGGTGGTCCACTGCCAGGTGTCGCGCGGTTTGTCGAAGTAGAGCTCAATCCCGTTGCCTTCGGGGTCGGTGAAGTAGAAAGCCTCGCTGACGAGGTGATCGGCACTGCCGACGTATAGGCCGGCGTCGTACTGTGCGGTCGCGGCGACGGTGGCGGCGAGGGCTGACCGGTCATCGAAAAGCAGCGCGGTATGGAACAGCCCGGCCTCCCCGTGGGCCGGGAGTTGGAGTCCTTGCGCCGGCGCAAGGTGAATCAGCGGCGTGTTTCCGCGACCAAGGTGCACGCCTTCGCGGGTTTCCTCGATGACTTCGAGTCCGAGGGCTCGCTGGTAGTAGTCGGACATTGTGGGCAGGTTGCCCACCTTGAGTAGCACTGCGCCCATTGATAGGTCGGCCGGCAATAAGTCCTGGGTGTTGGTCATGGTGTTCTCCTCAACATGATGCTGTATCGGAGATAACTACTTGAAGCTTAAAGTTATTCCATTGGACACCGTGCGGGTCCTCCCAGCTCCTGGCACTGTTTTGACGTGTCGGGCCGGGACACGCCGTCGTCGGGGCGCCGATCGGCCCAGTAGGAGGGGAGGTCTGCACGCGCGGGCACTCAGGCCCGAGCTACAACGCGGCGCGCATGGGCACTCTGCGACCGACTCGGTCGAGGCCGATTGCTGCCTCATGGTTTCGGATGGCGAGCAGCGCCGGGGATGGCTCACGAACCGTTTCGAAGCCGCAGGTTGCGTAGAACGGGGCGTTGAAGGGGACATCCGCGAAGGTAGTCAGGGTAATCCAGGGATAACCAGCGTGCCGCGCCCAGTCCTTCGACGCTTCGACCAGCGCCCGCCCTGTCCCCCCTACCCGCATGGGCGGGAAGGACTGCGAGCTGCTCGAGGTGCGCGCCGCCGTCGAGCTCTTCCAGACGGGCGAACCCGATGCACGGCCTGCCTGCGACCAGCAACTTCAGCGATGCCGCAAGTTCCGATCGCGACGCTCCCGCCGGAAGGGACACGGGGAGGGGCATTCCGTTGAGATAGGTCAGCAATGAATCAGCTGCCGCCTCGATGGCTGGCAGGAAGGTGAGGTCCAGCTTCTCGGCTTCGCGGATGCTGATCATGCGGTCAAGTGTAGGGCCGGCGCCGCGTGAGGCCCCCGGTGTCCGGGTTGCTCATCACAACCCGGTCAGTACCGGCCGGATGCTAGGCGTCGGTACCTGCATGCGCGGCGACGAACTCGCGGATCAGGGCATCGCCGTCGGGAGTGTCCTGCGGCCGGTGGGCGCCCGGGGCGACGATGTGCTGGGCCCCGGTAACAGCCAGGTAACCGGCGATTTCTTCGTAGAGCGGCTCCCAGCCACCGGTGATGATCAGTGTCGGAACGCCCGGCACAATGTCCAGCGGTGCTTCCCATGGCGGGGACTGCAGCCTGAGCCGATGGGCAGCGCGGCGGGCCTCCGACGTTGCGGGGTGCCGGGCCTCGGTGGAAAACACGAGTCGGACAAATTCCTGGAGGAATGCCTCATCCGACAGCGAGTCGCGGCGTTCGTAGAGCGGTCCCACCAGTGCGCGGTGCGCGGCGGTCGCAGGCAGGTCGGCGGTCAGGGACAGGCATGCGGGCTCGATCAGGATCAGGGAGCGGACCAGCTCCGGCCGCTCGACTGCTGCCATCATCGCCGAGATCGCCCCCTGCGAATGGGCCACCACGTGTCCGCCCTCCCCAAGGGCGTCCACCACAATCCGCTGATCCTTGTGGAAATCGGTGGGCAACGGGTCGGCTCCGGCTTCGAAACCGTGGCGACGAAGGTAAAGGCAGTCGTAGCTGCTCGCGAGGGCGTGCTGGGTTGGCCACGCGGCGGTGCCGAAGCTGCCGCTGCCGTGGACGAAGACGAGTCGTTCCTGGGTCATTGCGCCGCTCTTAGCTTCCGGGGGGATGGATCGAGTCAACAGAAATAACGGTTTTCACAACGAAAAACCGTCAGTGGTGTTGACTCGACCCGAGGTGTGGGGCGAGTCTGTCTGTCGGAGGCAGCCCTACTTGCCGAGGAACTTGTCGAAGCCCTTCGGGAGGTTCAGGGAGGACGGGTCGAAGTCATTCTGGGCACCAAAGGCCGCACCCGACGGAACCGACGGCCGGTTACGGCGAGCCTCGGCATCGGCCCGCTCCTGCGCTGCCTTCGCCGGGTTACCCGACTTGGCCTTCTTCTTACCCTTCGTCACGGCCTTACCCTTGCGTGCGCCGCCGTTGAAGCCGCCAGGTCCGGCCATGCCGGGCATTCCCGGGATCCCACCGCCGGACGCCATCTTCTTCATCATCTTCTGCGCCTGGCCGAACCGCTCCAGCAGGCCGTTGACCTCGGACACGTGAACGCCCGAACCGCGCGCAATACGGGCACGGCGTGAGCCGTTGATGATCTTCGGTGCGACGCGTTCGTGCTTGGTCATTGACCGCACAATCGCTTCGACCCGGTCAATCTCGCGTTCGTCGAAGTTTTCCAGCTGCTCCCGCATTCCGGCAGCGCCGGGCATCATCATGAGCATCTTCTTCATGGAGCCCATGTTGCGGATCTGCTGCATCTGCGCCAGGAAGTCGTCGAGCGTGAAGTCCTCCTGGTCGGAGAACTT
The DNA here is from genome assembly GCF_054511195.1 of Arthrobacter sp. Sr33. Lineage (NCBI taxonomy): Bacteria > Bacillati > Actinomycetota > Actinomycetes > Micrococcales > Micrococcaceae > Arthrobacter > Arthrobacter sp. Sr33. Next base: position 468,438 of record NZ_JBTNDD010000002.1, read on the forward strand.
CTGCGCCATCCGCGCAGCTTCGTCCTTGTCCCAGGACTTCTCAGCCTGCTCGATCAGGGTCAGGATGTCGCCCATGTCGAGGATGCGCGAAGCCATCCGGTCGGGGTGGAACAGCTCGAAGTCGTTCAGGCCCTCACCGGTCGAGGCGAACATGACTGGCTTTCCGGTGACCGACGCAACTGACAGCGCCGCGCCACCGCGCGCGTCGCCGTCGAGCTTGGTCAGGACGACACCGGTGAAGTTCACGCCCTCGTTGAAGGCCTGGGCCGTGTTGACGGCGTCCTGCCCGATCATCGCGTCAATCACGAACAGCACTTCGTCGGGGTTGACGGCGTCGCGGATGTCGGATGCCTGCTGCATCAGCTCCGCGTCAATACCGAGGCGGCCAGCCGTATCAACGATGACGACGTCGTGCAGTTTGGTGCGTGCCTCGGCAACGCCGGCGCGTGCGACGGCGACCGGGTCACCGGTGGCGGTTTCAAACTCGGAGCTGACTCCCGGGTGCGGCGCGAAGACCGGCACCCCGGCGCGTTCGCCGTTGACCTGCAACTGCTTGACCGCGTTGGGGCGCTGCAGGTCACACGCGACCAGGAGGGGGCTGTGGCCCTGACCCTTGAGCCACTTCGACAGCTTGCCCGCCAGGGTGGTCTTACCTGCACCCTGCAGGCCGGCGAGCATGATGACCGTCGGCGGATTCTTGGCGAGACGGATCCGGCGTGTTTCCCCGCCGAGGATTCCCACAAGCTCCTCATTGACGATCTTGACGACTTGCTGGCCCGGGTTCAGGGCCTGGGACACCTCAAGGCCCAGCGCCCGTTCCTTGACCTTGGCGGTGAACTCGCGGACAACGCTGACCGCGACGTCAGCGTCGAGGAGGGCGCGACGAATCTCGCGAACCGTGGCGTCGACGTCGGCTTCGGAGAGCCGGCCCTTCCCGCGGAGGTTCTTGAAAGTTTCTGTCAACCGGTCAGAGAGTGAATTAAACACGTGCCGTGAACTGCTTTCTTCGATGGATAAAAGGCTCTGCCATCAAGGGTACCAACTGGGGCGGACGGCGGCTTGCGGGACATCTCGGTACCGAGGTGGCAGGGTGGATGGTGTGGAAACGCATACAAACTCAGTCCAGGACAGCCTGCCCTTCGCCCCCGATCAGGAGGTCTCGACGCTGCTCATCCTGGGCGCGTCAGGCGATCTGACCGGCCGGCTGTTACTCCCCGGTCTGGCCCGGCTGGTTCAGCATGGTCGAGCTCGTGGCCTGCGGCTGGTGGGCGCCGGCTACGACGACTGGAGCGACGAGCAGTGGTCGGAGCGGGTCACCCAGTCTTTTGCCAGTGCGCGGGAGGCGGCCGACGACGACGGCCGGGGTGTGCTCGACCTGTTGCGGACCACGAGCGTGTACCGCCAGATTGATGTGACCACGCCCGGCGAACTGGCCAGCCTGGTTTCCTCCCTGCAGGGGCCGGTCGCCGTATATTTCGCGCTGCCGCCGGCAATCTCGGAGAAAGCGTGCGAGCTGCTCTCCCCTGACGATCTGCCGGATCACACCAGGCTGGTCATGGAGAAGCCCTTCGGCACCGATCAGGGCTCGGCGTTCCGGCTCAACGAAACACTGACCCGGCTGGTCCCCGAGGACCACATTCACCGGGTGGACCATTTCCTGGGCAAGGCGACGGTATTGAACATTCTGGGGCTCAGGTTCGCCAACCGTCTGCTGGAACCTGTCTGGAACAACCTGCACATCGATCGGGTCGAGGTGGTCTACGACGAGGCGCTGGCCCTTGAAGGCCGCGCCGGCTATTACGACGGCGCCGGGGCCCTCCGGGACATGATCCAGAGTCACCTGCTCCACGCCATGGCCATCCTCGCGATGGAGTCGCCGGTCAGTCTGCACGAACGCGACCTGAGGGATGGCCTTGGTGCCGTGCTGCGCGCCAGCACGGTTGACCCCGATTTCGCGAAAAGTACCCGGCGCGCCCGGTATGCCGCCGGGACAGTCGATGGGCGGGTGATCCCCGACTACGCGGCCGAGGACGGCGTCGACCCGGCCCGCGGAACCGAGACCCTCGCGGAGATCACCGTGTCGATCAACAACGCACGGTGGGCCGGTGTGCCGTTCATCCTCAGGTCGGGAAAGGCGCTGGGCGGGAACCGGAAAGAAGCGTTGGTGACGTTCAAACCGGTCAGCCATCTCCCGGCGGGCTTCACCGGGCAGGACTCACCAACCCAGTTGCGGATCGGTTTTGGCCCCGAAACCCTCAAGCTGGAAATCGATGTGAACGGCCCGGGCGACATTTTTTCCCTGGACCGGGCCGTACTGGGGGTCGAGCTGAATGCCTCGGAGCTGCTGCCCTACGGCGAAGTGCTCGAAGGAGTGCTGACCGGCGACCCGACCCTGTCGGTGCGGGGCGACACCGCCGAGGACTGCTGGCGGATCGTCGATCCGGTACTCGCCGCGTGGGCTGCCAATGAGGTGCCGCTCGACGAATATCCGGCAGGGTCACCCGGCCCCGCGGCCTGGACCAACTAGCCGCTGCGGAACCGCCTAAAAAACCGAAAGTCACCCTCCTGCTCCGAACGCCCGCTGCAGGCGGTGCTTTCGGAGCCGAAGGGTGACTTCGGTCGGCGTGGTGAGCCGGGTCAGAGTGCGGCGTCGCCGCGTTCACCGGTGCGGACGCGGACGGCGTCCTCGACGGGGATCACCCAGACCTTCCCGTCACCGGCCCTCCCGGTGTTGGCGGTCGAGACCAGGACATCGACGATGTCGGTGACCCAGGCATCCGCGACCAGCACTTCGACGCGGATCTTCTGGAGGAGGTCGACCGTGTATTCGGCGCCACGGTATACCTCGGTGTGGCCCCGCTGTCTTCCGTAGCCGCTTGCCCCGCTGACCGTGAGGCCCTGTACGCCGTACGTTTCGAGGGCTCCACGGACGCCGTCGAGCTTATCCGGGCGGACGATTGCTGTTACCAGCTTCATGAGTTCACCTTTTCCGAAGCATTTTCCGTAGCTGCAACATTGGTAGTGGGGTGGAACTGTCCACCGACGCCGAGGCCGCCGAATTCGTACGCTGTTTCTGCGTGCTCGGAGAGGTCGACGCCGGATACCTCGTCGTCCGCGGTGACGCGGAACCCGATGGTCTTGTGGATGCCCAGACCGATGATGGCGGTCATCACGGCCGAGAGAGTGACAGCCACGAGGACCGACACCACCTGGGCGAGCAATTGGCCGCCGCCGCCGCCGTAGAAGAGGCCTCCACCTTCGCCGTCGACCGGCATGGCGATGAAGCCCAGGGCAATGGTGCCGGCGGTGCCGGCGACCAGGTGGACCGCTACGACGTCGAGTGAATCGTCGAAGCCCAGCTTGTACTTCAGGCCCACAGCCAGGGCGCACAGCACGCCGGCGACCAGGCCCAGACCAATCGCACCGATGGGGGTGACGTTGGCGCATGCGGGCGTGATGGCGACGAGACCAGCAACAATACCCGAGGCTGCGCCCAGGGAGGTGGGACGTCCGTCGCGGAAACGTTCAAGGACGAGCCAGCCGACCATTGCTGCTGCCGGAGCGACCATGGTGTTGACCCAGATGAGACCCGCTTCTTCGGCGGAGCCGGCGGCGCCGCCGTTGAATCCGAACCAGCCGAACCACAGCAGTGCTGCGCCGAGCATAACCAGCGGCACGTTGTGGGGGCGCTGCGCCGGATCCTTGCCGAAGCCCTGGCGCTTGCCGAGGATGATTGCGAGCACGAGTGCTGCAACGCCGGCACTGATGTGAACCACCGTTCCACCGGCGAAGTCGATTGCTTCACCAACCGCGCCGCCAACAGCGCCATCTGCGCTCAGCAGTCCGCCACCCCACACCATGAAGGCCAGTGGGCAGTAGACGGCAGTGACCCAGATGGGTACGAAGAGCGACCAGGCGCCGAACTTGGCCCGGTCGGCAATCGCCCCGCTGATCAGTGCGACGGTGATGATGGCGAAGGTTACGCCGAACCCGGCTCCGATCATGTCCTCGCTGCCGATCAGCCCTTCGAGACCGAATGAGGCGAACGGGTTACCGAAAAGCTGTGCAACGCCGTCGCCCCCTGTCATTGAATATCCCCAGAGAACCCACACTATGCCGACCAGACCGACGGCGATGAAACTCATCATCATCATGTTCAGTGCGGCCTTGGCGCGCGTCATGCCGCCGTAGAAAAATGCCAGCCCTGGTGTCATCAGAAGCACCATGGCGGCCGAAATCATTACCCAGACGTGACCTGCTGTCAGATCCATCGTCACATCCTCTCGCGAGTGGCGGGGAGTTCCCGCATTCGTAAGTCTGCCTACGCTGTGTTTCCGATCCGTGAACCAATTGATTGCCGGGAAGTTACAGAACCCGCACCGCGGTAAAGAATGCGTGACAGCCATGTTTCGGCCGTGTGAACGGACCCAGGAAACGCCGCCGTGACTGGACTGGAACCCTTACCTGAGGTAGGGGAAAAGAAGCAGGCTGTGGGCTGGTTAGACTGGCTAGGAGCTGACAACGATGGAGAATAATGTCCGATTACCCCAATAGCCTGACGCCTGATCCTGCACCGGAGGAGACCGGGCAAGAACCCGCAAAGCGTTCCCGACCGAGCCCGAAGGTCATGGTTGCGACCGGACTGGCAACCATCGTGGTGCTGGTTGGCGCGGGGGTAGGCATTTCCGCACTCGCCCAGGACGAGGAGCCACGTGCGACGCCGTCGTCGTCGCCGAGTGCAGCGGCGGTCGAAACGTCATCAGCTCCCACCCCCGAGCCGTCGCCGGCGTCCACGGAGCCGCTGCCGCCAGCGCCGACTGTCTTCTATGAGCAGGCCGGCCCACCAGCGGGGTCGCCGCTGGAAGCTGTCGAAGCGATGACCATTGAGGTATCCGACGAGCCGACCGGCACCGAGCTGCCATCCAACCTCATCGGGTTGTCACTGGAAGCCACCGACCTCGCCGACCCTCGGATGTCCGGCGACAATCCCGAGATCGTGACCAGCCTGACCGGTCTGGGGCGCCCAATGCTTCGGTTCGGCGGTAACGCTGTGGATCGCCGGTTCTTCTGGACGTCATCCAACGAGGCAATCCCCGGGAACCTTGAAGGCGACAAAGCTCACCCGGTGCGTGCCGCCGGCCCAGCCGACCTGGAACGGGTCAATACCCTGCTGGAAGCAGCCGACGCCACCATCAGCCTGACCGTGGACCTGGGCAACTACGATCCTGAGCGCGCAGCTGACATGACCATGCATGCCTCGAACATTTTCGGGGACCGGTTGGTCGGAATCACCATCGGCAACGAGCCCAACGGGTATCCCACAAATGGTCTGCGGCCGTCCGGTTGGGGTATCCCCGAATACCTCGAGGAACTCAAGGCCTATGCGGATGCGATGTATGAGGTAGCGCCCGAGGTTCGCATCGTGGGCCCCGGCACCTATGCGGAGGCCTGGTGGGAGCCGTTCACCCAGGCTGACCTGCAGCAGGAGAAGATTCTTTCGTTCCACCACTACCCGCTGTCGCAGTGTGACGGATCGAATGATCCCCTGGGCGAGCCCATCATGGAGAACCTGATGGCTTCGGCGATCCATGACCGTGCCGAAAATTACCGCCGTGCAGCGCTGGCCCCCGCCGAAGCGGCCGGCCTGGAAACCTGGATCCCCGAAACCGGGATCTCCGCCTGCCCAGGATCAAACGAAACCACCAAGACCCACGCATCAGCGCTGTGGAGCGTTGACTATGCGCTGAGTGCGGCGCAGATCGGTATCCCCCGGCTGAGCTTCCACAGCTCGCTGCTGACCTGCCAGGGCGGACCTCCCATGTCGTCCATCTGCTCCGGCGGACCCTACCTCCAGCCCGATGCGACCTTCGACGAGCGAGCCAACTATTACGGCCTGTCGATGGTTGCCGAACTGCCACCCGGAGCGTTCCTGCAGCACACCGCACAGGGCGGCGGCCTTGCGTACAGCTACGTGGTGCGCCATGAAGACGGCAGCATGAGCGTGATTCTGGTCAACCAGAACAACCCCGAGGTAGCCGCACAGACTGATGTCACGGTGCAACTGCCGGCGGCAGCACGCACCAGCTCGATGACCCAGCTCGCTGGTCCGTCGTACGGCGCCGAAGACTCAACCATTATCGATGGTGCCTTTGCCGCACCCGTTCCGGCCGGGGAACGGCCGGCGATCCCCGGATTCGTCCCCGGCGCCGAATCCGTCCAGTTGCCGGTCACTGCGGGCACCGTCTCGGTGTTCCACTTCACCTTCTAGCCTGCACCATAAAAGCGGGGGGCCACCGAAACCGGGGGGGGGGAGATTCTTGGGTTTGGATTGGGGGGGGGGTGAGGGGGG
>NZ_JBTNDD010000020.1:0-8331 GCF_054511195.1 Arthrobacter sp. Sr33
GCTTCTTTCAGCCGGTGGAACAGTGCGTCAACAACACTATTTTCCCAGCCCAGAAGCACCTTTCGTCGCTTTAACACACCCGACGGGCCCCACCCTCATGAAAACCCCGGGTTAGCGGACCGGTCCAGTGGCTGCTGGGTGAGGAGTGCGGGAACATGCAGCCACTGGGCATAAGCAAAAAGTGCCAACGGGGGCGCTACCACTAAGTGGAAGAACCGTACTCTGGCAAAGCCATAGGACGAGGGAAGGAGGTATTGTCGCCGTATCTGAACTATGGGTTCCGGTCTGCGATGTGGATTCCGAAGAGGACTTCCAGCGCCTTCGTGTAATCGTCCTGGCGGCCAGCCAAAGCCAGTTCCCTCGCTCGAACGGTTGGCACGTGAAGGAACTGCCTGACGATTCGCCGCAGCGCGGCATTGATCTCTTCGGCAGTAGCGCAACTATGCTGGCGCGTTACTAAGTCCATTTCGGTGTCGAGAAGAGTTTGAATGTGTTGGCGGAGAACGATGATGGCTTGGTCCGCAGTTTTGCTTCGCTCCCGGTCCTGGAATTGTTGTGCTGCCCGCTGAACGAGTTCACGTGCACGAAACAGCGCCTCAGCATCGGCCTTCGGAGCAGCTTGGCGGACTGACTCCAGGTCGATGAGTGTTATGTCCGGCTGGTCCTCGGCTACAACCTCAAAGTCACGGCTAGGGACCAGATCAACGATGGTAAGTGAACGGCGCACGGGACGCTCACCACATGTAAGTTCCGGAACGCCGAAACGGGTTCCGATACCGCTACATCCGATAAGAAGATCAGACGTCGCAACGGCTGAAGCCAGTGCATTTTTGGGAAGGGCGGTTGCTCCTCTGCCCTCGACAAACGCCTCTGCCCTACCCGAACGTGAGAACACCGACACATCCGAACACCCCTTGCTCCGAAGCATATTCAGGACGTAACTGGCGTAGGCACCTGTGCCAAACAAAACAACGGACGCGCCGGTCAGGGGAGGGAAACCTGGCCCATGGGAGGCTAGCTCGAGCGCGACAACCGCAATTGACTTGCTGGAACTGCTCAGTGTGGTGCGCGCACCGACCTCTTTAGCTGTTTTCGCCGTTGCCTCGAACAGACGCACTAAAAGCCCGCTGGCCGTACCTGCATGCTGCGCCGTGGAAAGAGCGCGACGAATCTGTCCGGCAATTTCGCGCTCACCGGCAACGATCGAGTGCAGCCCGGTTCCCACACCGAATAAATGCTCCGTTACCGCCGTCCCCCACACACGCTCAAACAAACAGTCCAAGCTGACCTCGTCTAGTCCGGAACAATGACTGACAGCTGCCAGAATGTCAGAGCACACGGATTCAACGTTTCCTGTTGATCCGGTCTCGCAATAGATCTCGAAGCGGTTGCAGGTGGAGAGAACCACGCAACCTAATACTCCATCACCATTATTTTGGAGAAGCGGAGGTATCAGCGAGGACACAGAGTGAAGCTGGGCCGCCGCGTCACAGTCTAAATCTCGGTATTTCGCAATAAGGGCCAGAAGCCGCAAAGACTTTTCAGTCTGATGAGTAACATCATCCTCCATCAGCGACATTTCTGACATTATTGGCCCCCAAATAACTCGATGACGCGGACCCTATGATTTTCGATCAGTATCAACCTAGAGACAGGATGATAGGCGAACCTTGAGGAAATCTTGGAGTAGCCAGCGATCGAGAACGGCCCCAGAAGAACGCGTTCCCCTTGATTGTCCATCGCGGCGCCTTCTCTGGATCCTTCGACCGGATCAGGGATTTTTTCAGGGATAAGAGCGGGCGACTTCCGTTTCCAGCGCTAACCTAAACAACCGCAAGTCCCCTATTCCAGCAGCACTCCTCATCCAAGGCAGTGACTGTAGGCGCAGCACTTCGATGACCAGGATCGCGCCAGAGTCGGCGTCATCCGTCCGAGGTCAGCAAGGGCAATATCCTCCGGATCCAACTCGGTTGCAATGCCCGCAGCCGGGGCCGGATACCCAGTGAGATCGCGAAGCTCATCGGATCAATAGTTCGCAGTAGACCCTCGGGGCCCAAATAATTTGTCCTGCGCACTGGACCACGGGCTGGTGACATCCCCAAAGCCAGGGAATGGACCACAATCCGGGGCAAGTCCCCTCCCGTCTCCAGTGAAATATTCTCTATTTTCGCAGCGTTGCGACAAGTACAACCAAACTTGAGATAGCGTTCGGCCCGTAGTCAGTCACTGAGCGGGTGGTCACCTAGTGCTTCGCGTAGAAGGGGCAGTAGGACGTCCCCGTCAGCTCCATGGAGAACGGGTACTCCGTTCACGGTCTCTGCCCTTCCATCCGGTTCGGATGGTCCAGCTGGTCGGACTTGGCGCAACGCTATAGCGGCAATGCGGTCGGGGTGCGCTTTGGCTAGGTCGCGGTACAGTTTTGGGTCGTGTTCGCCGTCGTCACCGACCAGAACCCATGTGATGTGGGGGAAGTCTTCCAAGAGGCGGGCGAGGGATGATGATTTATGTTTCTGGCCGTCCCGGAACCACCGGTGGGGGGTAATCCCCCAATCGGTCATCAGGATCGCACCGGCGGGAAAGTCGTTCCTGGCCAAGAAGCGCGTCACGGGGCCCACGAAATTCCACGGCCCGTTACTCAAGTAGACCACTCCTGGCTCGTTCTGATCTTCGACGGCGGTTTCAAGTAGACGGGCCATGCCGGGAACCATCTGCCGGGTCGAGCTGGAGCCGCGCAAGGTTCTCCAGGCCGCTCGGGCTGGATGGGAAATGCCGGTCACCCATGCGGTGTCATCAATGTCGCAGACCACTCCTCGGGATGGCTCCGGGCTCACGACGTGGACATCAGCTGGGACCGGGTCACGGCCCGCCGATGTGAGAAGCGCGGTGGCCGTCCCAGCCTCGAGAGAGCCATCTAACTTCAGCTGCGCGTCGATGATGCCAGCCTCGTCGCTGGTTACCACTGTGGTGACACCGCCGAGTTCAATCGATACTTCAGTTCCGGGACTTTCTAGGGTGAGGAGGCGCCGCCACCCCGAGATGCCGCGGCGTGCAGCAGGATCAACCGATGCTGGTGCGAGAACCACACGTCCCAGCACCCGGGCATGATCGGCACTCGAGTAGCCCGAGTACGGAATGATGGCCGGGGTCCAGCCTTGGCGGGTCGCCCGACGGGCCAGTCGGTCCCGGATTCCAGTCTCGGTGCGGTATGCGACGGCAACCGCAGTTTGGCGTGATCGGCTCAGTGCAGCTTTAGGAGAAGGCATCCGAAAATGTTACCCCTAAAGACGAAGCTAGTCTCGTCCCCCTACCTAATGTAGCCACCGTTCGGAAGCACGTAGCCCATTATGCCGATAAGACCTGATACGTCTACAGGAATCAGCGGAGTCGCGGGTCCCTGAACATTTTTGGGTGGAGAACGTATTGTCTTGATTTGTACGACGCGGCATGGGCCGGATTCTCTTGATCAATTACAGTCGACCCCTGGATTACGTCTTGGTTCATCACCTCTAGACAAGGGCGGAATCTGAAGCCGCCTTCACCCCCCAATGAAGACGATCCGTACCAGACCCCCAAAGCTGACACTCACCGGTCCTTAACGCGCCCCATACGTATTGGTCCGACCTCTCCCACAGTAGACCCGGCACACGCCCATCAACAGGGTCTTAAGCCCCGGGCGACCATCGGGCCCGACTCGCGGAGTCAGAATTGGATTGCGCTCTACCACTTCGGTCAGATTCCGGGATTGACCCCGGAATCACGGAACTGGTATGCCGCAACAGCGGTTAAGTACCGAGGTCTTGGCGAATGCGGGGGCTCAACCGCTACAGAGCCGCTCTCAGCCATAGTGGCCATGCTGAAGAGCTGTCCGCATCCCGCCAGCCCCGTACAAACCACTCAGGGCAAAACACCCGAGGCTGCGCTACGACGATAAGGCCACATCAATAAACTTTCTCCGAAGTCATGTACCTTCACCACCACTCCACCATGAACTAGTAAGAAAGCCCACCAAGGGCTACAGAAGAGAAAGGAGACGAGCCGTCACGGGAAGATTGCAACCACCCACCGAAACAGGAACACCCTGTTCACCATCTGAGCCGGTTTGTGCACAGTCAGAGAGCAAAACAGCCTCTGACAAGGGGAAACGTGTGCCCGAAGTGGGACTTGAACCGGCTTTCACCCCTTGCAAACACTGGCCTCCCCCGAAAACCTCCCCAAACCGGCCCAGTCCGGCACAGATCCGCCCCAGTCCGACCCCCAAGGTGTGCACAATGTGCACACCCCCTTTTCGTGCCCTGTTGTTGCCACACCTGCTCGGCTCCGCCGCCCTCGCCGAAGACGTATTTCCTGTCCCGAAGGTTTGAACAGCCCGAGAAGACAGGCGGTCCCGATATGCGACGAAGGCTCGGGTGACGCCCAGACCGATACAACGATGCGCAAGCTCTGAAGCGGTGAGAGTCATGATGGACGGGCCTCCTTTCTCAAATATCTCATCGAAAAAACGACTAAAGCGCACATGACTGATGCGTGCAACGTCGATAGATCGAATTTGACTAGTAATTCGAGGTAGATACGGAGAGCGAAGGACCAACACGACCTTCCCCGCGTGGATTAGACAGACTAATTTGGACATTCGAGGACGCTTCTCCGCCCAGGCAGCCATCTGCCCGACATCTTGTGCGGGCCATCCCCGCCACAGTCTTAGACTCTTCATGACAGCGGTATTGCTGTTGGTCAGGGCTTGGTGTCGCGTGGAGGACCCCTCACCGGACAGTGTCTGTTCCAACGGATTAGAGCTCTCGAACGTTGAGCATCGATCTAACCTGAAGCTTCCGTCGTAAAGAGGTTCTTTCAAGGCCGTCGACGACCACCGCAGCGCCGATCCAGGCCGCACCACTCATCTCGACGAGCGAATGGCATGCCTCGGCCTGAGCGCCGGTGGCAATCCAGTCATCCACGAAGAGGACCCTGTCCCCCGCCTTCAACAATGAGCGGCGCAGCCCGAGTCGCAAGCTTCGGTTGAGGTAATCAGGTCCAGTCGACGTCTCCCACCAAGCATCGCTGTCGGACGCTCGCCCAGGATCCTTGCGAACTTCCGCGAACCCAATACCTAAATGCTGCGCCGTTAGAACCCCAAGTAAGCTCCCATGAGACTCGGTACCCATGACGACCGTCGGTGTCGAGCCAGGGAAAAGCGCCGTGAGACCCGGTCCGAGCGACGAAAGCGTTTCTGGACTACGCCACCATCCAGTGACATCAGCCCTAAAGTCTGGATCGGTTCTATCCCCCAGCCATCGAAAAGACTGAAGAAGACGATCCCGCATTTCAGATTCTTTCCGCATGCATCAATCCTCGCAACAGGACCGGAACTATCCGCGCAAGACCGGGAGGCTGCGTCGCTCAAAGATTCTCTTGCGGGACGCCTTCGCCGCGTTAGCGATTCAATCTAGGCACCGAGTGATCGCCGCATGGCGACACGGGGCCAGAGGCTGACCTCTTGGTGTGGGAGGTCCGGGGCTGCGATGTCGCTTGGCCAATCCTTGCCAAAAGACCTCAACCCGGGTTTAAACCTGCAGCTCTCCCACCGTAGATGTCCGATGATTGGGTGATCCCCAACCATCCAACGGTCAAGTCCCTGGTAGTGGTGTAGCCGATCGTGGTCTGTGATGTCCCGAGACTTCACATGTGGGGTCCGGCGTTTTCATCAATGAGTGGTTTTCTCGAACCGGCCTGCGAAGGGGAAAAGCGAATGCGTTCAGCGCCGGTTTCCACCTGATCACCCAGCGTGCTCTGCCGCCGCCGGTGGGGTCAAGAGACCTGGTCGCAAGGTAGAGGCGCTACAGCGCCGCGGTCTCTTTGGGGAAGTGTCCGCGGGCTCTGATGGCCCGGCGGCGGTCGAAGGCCGCTCCAGCAGGCCTTCAAGGCCTAGCTGACCGACCGGCCGCAGGCCTGGCGGGACAAGGTCGAGGTAGTCGCCATGGATGGGTTCACCGGCGTCAAGACCGCCGCGTCCGAGGAAACTCCCGGACGCGGTCCCGGTCATGGACCCGTTCCACGTCATCCGGCTCGCCGGCGACGGGCTGGACCGGTGCCGGCAACGGGTTCAACAGGCCACAACAGGGGATCGGGGTCGTGCCGGTGACCCGCTCTACCGGGCCCGGCGGACACTGCATACCGGCGCTGACCTGCTCACTGAGAAGCAGCAAGCCCGACTCACCACAGTGTTCGCGGTCGAGGAGCACGTCGAGGTCGAAGCAACGTGGGGCATCTATCAACGGATCGTCGCCGCGTACCGGGAACCAAATAAGGCCCGCGGCAAGAAGATGATGCAAGCCCTCATCGACTCCGTCGCGGCCGGCGCGCCCGCCACCTTGACGGAGATCCGCAAGCTCGGCCGGACCCTGAAGCAGCGTGCCGCTGACGTGCTCGCCTTCTTCGACTGCCCCGGCACCAGCAACGGCCCGACCGAGGCCATCAACGGACGCCTCGAACACCTTCGCGGCTCCGCCCTCGGATTCCGGAACCTCACCCACTACATCGCCCGGTCACTCCTAGAATCCGGCGGCTTCAGACCACGGCTACACCCTCAATTACGATGAGCCCCTTATGTGCACCTACGACGACTGTCGGCACCTACCCCAAGCGCCGCCGTCGTACTTTTCAGTACAGACGCCGGCGCTAGGGGGTAGTGATCCGTTGTGTTCGCTTGAGGAGGCAGTCGGTCGGGAGCTGGGGGTAGTGGTGTCGCTGATGCGGGTTTAGAACTGGGCCCGGCGGGCCTCGGCGTCCTTTCGATTTAGCTCAACAAAGCGGACCTTGGGCAGGCCCACGGACTCAGGCATGCCGGGCAGAACCTCGCCGCGGAGCGTGGCCTGCGACGTCTCCCGCATGCACAGGATGCTCACGAGGCCGATGACACCGGCAACCGCCATGTACCACCCGGGAACCAGCTGGTTTCCGGTGGTTTCGATCAGCTGGTTCGCAACGGTTTGCGATGGTCCGGCGAAGAACGCGGTAGAGAAGTTATACGCGATGGCGAAACCCGTGTAGCGCACCGCCGTGGGGAAGAGCGCCGGGAGCGTCGAGGACACCGATGCCACCAAAATCACCAGCAGGAGACCCAGCACGGCCAGACCGAGAAACTGCAGGACCAGGTTTGGCAGGCCCAGCAGCATGACCAACGGCACGGACAACAGCGCGAACCCGGACGCGGCCACCAGCAGCAACGGCTTGCGGCCCACCCTGTCGGACAGCGCGCCGACCGGGGGAATGGCCACCAGCATCAGGGCCATGATGGCCACCAGCATCCAGTTCCCCTGGGCTGTGCTGTGCCCCAACTGGCCGCTCAGGTAAGTGGGCATGTAGCCCAGGATCAGGTAAAACGCCACGTTCAGCAGCACCACGAATCCAGCCAAGACCAGCAGCTGCCGCCAGTGGTGCTTGAAGACGTGCCGCAGCGGCGACCGCATCGTTTCCTTGTGCTGCGATGCTTCGGAGAACACCGGTGCTTCCACCAGCCTGGTTCGGATCCACAGCGCCGTCAGGCCCAGCGGAATGGTCAGCAGGAACGGCAGGCGCCACCAGCCGTCCTCCATGCCCTGGTCACCCACAATGGTGATGAGTGAGGTGCAGACGATGGCGGCAAGGATGAACCCCACTGTGGTGCCGAACTCCAGGAAGGAGCCCAGGAAACCACGACGGCGGTCGGGAGCGGATTCTGCCATATAGACGGCGGCGCCCCCGTATTCACCGCCCGCGGAAAAGCCCTGCACCAGCCTGCAGGCGAGCAGCAGCAACGGAGCAGCGAGTCCCGCCGTCTCCAGCGTTGGCAGCAGGCCGATGGAACCGGTGGCCACGGTCATCAGCAGGACGGTGAGGACCATCACCTTCTGGCGGCCCACTTTGTCCCCCAACGGCCCGAGGATGATGCCGCCCAGCGGACGCACGAGGAAGGACAGCGCCAGGGTAGCGAGGGTCAGGGTGACGCCGAGTCCGCCGTCGCCCTCTACCGACCCGAAAAAGTTCCTGGCCATGTAAATGGTGAGATAGCCGTAGACGCCGTAATCGAACCATTCCACGGCGTTGCCCAAGGCGGAGCCGAGGATGGAACGGTGGAGGGTGCGTTTGCCCTCCGAGGTAGTGGGTTCCGACCCCGGCGCGCTGGGCGTTCCGGGGTCGCTGTCGTGCAGGGGCTGTGTGTTGGTCATCTTTAAGGCTTTCTTGTTCAGGCCCCAGTCGTGGCGGGCACGGCTCCGGTGACGGCGCCGACGGCGTTTTCGAAGCGTTCGAGGCCGGTGGTGATTTCGTTGGCGGTGACGACGAGGGCGGGGATGA
>NZ_JBTNDD010000021.1:0-6087 GCF_054511195.1 Arthrobacter sp. Sr33
AGACACAATTGTCCCCCAGATTGAATGATTGTCAACAATCGCCACGTGCAACTAGAGTGGAGGCGTGGACACGCTAAATAAGACGCCGGACACAACGAGCCGGCCAAAGGTTGTCATTCTGACGACGGAGGGGGTTACTCCTCCTCATAACCTCGATAACATCCGACAGCACGCCGATGTGGTGATGACAGATGCGGCCGGGCTGGCCGGGGCGCTTCCGGGCGCCGAGGTCATTTTTCTCTGGGACTTCTTCTCCACTGCACTACGGGATGCCTGGCAGCAGGCCGATTCGCTTCGCTGGGTGCATGTTGCGGCGGCGGGCGTGGACTCCCTGCTCTTCGATGAACTGCGCGAGTCCGACGTTTTGGTCACCAACGCCCACGGCGCCTTCGACGAGTCCATCGCGGAGTTTGTGCTTGCCTCGGTCCTCGCGCACGACAAGCAGTTGCATATCAGCAAGGACCTTCAGCAGCAGAAGGTGTGGCAGCACCGCGAAGTCCAACGGACAGCCGGGCAGAACGCCCTGGTAGTCGGCACCGGGGGCATCGGTCGGGCTACGGCCAGGCTCCTGAAAGCCGTGGGCCTGAATGTCCTCGGCGCCGGGCGAACCGTGCGCGGCCAGGATGCCGACTTCAACGAGGTGGTTTCCAGCGCAGACCTGGCCAGCCACGCCAGCTGGGCAGACCACATGGTGATGATCGCCCCCCTGACCGAGGACACCCGCGGCATCCTCAGCACCGAAGTGTTGCAGGCGATGAAGCCATCCGCGCACGTGGTGAATGTCGGCCGGGGCGCCCTCGTTGACGAAGACGCTCTGGTGGAGGCCCTCCGGAGCGGTGCCATCGCGGCAGCCTCGCTGGATGTCTTCCATGTAGAACCGCTGCCGGCCGACCACCCATTCTGGGGCATGGACAACGTCCACATTTCCGCCCACATGTCCGGCGATGTCTTGGGCTGGCGTGAGACGCTGGCCCACCAATTCGAAAAGAACCTGGGCCTCTGGCTGCACAGCAGGCCCCTGGTCAACCGGGTGGACAAGAAGCTGGGCTACGTCACGAAGTAGCTCCCCACCCAACCAGGTAGCCCTCTCCCGCACCAGGGAATGACATGCGACGGCGACAGCGCCGCCCACCGTCGTGGGAAGCGCCGTCGCCGTACTCTACTTGAGTGATCAGATTTACTTGCGCGGTGAGCTGGCGATCAGTGCCATGACGGTGTTGTCAGCGAGGGTGGTGGCATCGCCTACTTCATGGCTCTCTGCGACGTCCTTCGATGTAATCCACACCGAGGGTCTGAATGACTTGCGCCTCGACGAGGTGGCCGATCCGGACCTTCGTTATGGCCGGGATGGACACGGCCGCGATGATTGTCTCGATCATGTCCGGATCGGACCTACGGGACACGCCGCACTGGGCGTGGATGTCGGCGGGAACGTGTTCCAGCCCCATGACTGCCATGGCGCCGGTATCCTCAGCAATGCGGGCCTGCCCGACGTTGACGACGTCCACGATGACGCCGCCCTTGAGTATCTCGGCCATGGAGTGCTTCACGCGGTTGCTGCCCCTAACGCTGGTGGATGCAGTTTCTTCGTTTTGGCTCATGCAGGTCCTCTCGACAACTGGACCTGTTTTTTATTGTCGATAATAATACGTCGGTCGAGTGCGTGCCGCCATGAATCCATGAATCATGAAAGAAGGGCGGTGAGATTGTGGACAATCTTGACGCAGCCCACATAGCCTGAGATCAACCCGGAAGTAAGCAGCGTGCACTATTAGTATGCACCTCAATCCCGGGGGCGCTCCTCCTCGACGATGTCGCGCATCGCACCAGCAAAGCGGTCTGGGACGCCCTGCCGCAGAGTAGCCAGGTGTTCCACGGCAAGTACGCCCGGAACGAGATCGACAATCTGTTTCCGGCCTTCGATCCGAAGGAGCCCGGGGCCGAGAACACCACGGTCTCACCGATCCCCTGCGACGTTTGTCAGTTCACATTCACGTCCAATGATCTGAAGACGGCTTCGCATGGCAACGAGGCGGATTCGGACACGGGTGAGGTCCATACCATCGTTGACCTGGCTGTCTTCTGCGGCCGCAGCAACCTGCTGCTCAACGTCGACACGGGCTGGGTTCCCGGAAATGTGTTTGCGCGCGATGAGACGCTGACTTTCTCCCGCGCTGACGACTTTGAGACAAAGCCGGATACCTAAGCGAGGAAGTACGGCTGGCTACACATAACGTGCAGCCAGCCGTTCTTTCATTCTGCGGTCAGTCAGTTAGCGTTGTGCCGCAGGCACATGAGGGCGTAGGCGCGGGCCGCCGCCACAAGCTCGGCGATACTCACCGATTCGTTGACCTGATGGGCCTGGTCGTTGAGTCCGCCAGGTCCCATCACGATGGCGGGGACGCCGAGGTCGCGGGCGATAAAGCCACCGTCGCAGGCAGCCGTCCAGCCGGTGACATCGCTGCTCACGCCGGCGTCGGCCAGTGCGGCGACCGAGTTGGTCACCAGCAGGTGATCCTCGGGAGTTCGGAAGCCCGGCATCTCCATAGTGACAGCTGCCTTCACCGAGATGCCATCAGTATCAATGCGGGCTTCGCTGATCTGCGTGCGGAGCCGGTCCAGAATCAGCTGGGCGTCGTCGTCGGGCATGAGCCGGCGGTCTAGGGAAACGGTGCACTCGGCAGCCACCATGGATGTTCCGGTTCCGCCCCGGATGAGGCCGATGTTCCAGCTTCCGGAGCCCAGCAGGGCGTCCTGGTCTGCCTGCAGCCTGTCGTGGTCCGCACGGACAAGTTCCAGGATTTTTGCGGCGGCGTCGATGGCGTTCCGGCCATCAGCGGGACGGCCGGAGTGGGCCGATTTGCCGGTGACTTTCAGCTCGATGTAGCTGTCGCCGCGGCAGCCGATCACCGTTTCGAGGTCGGTGGGTTCGGCCACCACGCATCCCGAGTAGGGAAACGCCGGATTCGCCAACGCGGCGGAGGTGAAGGCCCGTATGCCAATGCCCAGGTCCTCCTCGTCCACCGTGCAGGCCAGCGCCGCGTTTCCGGGCAGTTCTGCCCCAGCGTCCTTAAGGGCCTTTAGGGCAATGAGGACTGCTGCCAGTCCGCCCTTCATGTCGGTGGAACCGCGGCCGAAGAGTCTGCCGTCCCGTACATATGGCTCAAACGGCGGACGCTCCCAGCCGGTCCCTGCGGGCACTACATCAGAATGGGCCAGGAAAAGCAGACCCGGCCGTGCTCCACCGGGCAGGACGGCCGTGAAATTCGGCCGTCCCGGCGCTACCGTTTGAGTTGCCACTTCAAGGCCTGCACCCGTGCTGAAGCTTTTCAGGACCTCCACCGTTGCCTCCTCGGTGCCGCCGGGGTTTTCTCCGGCAGCGGCTACCAGGGCAGTGGTCAGCGCGACGATGTCGTCCTCGTTGATCAGCTTAAGGACCTGCTGTTCCAAGGCGTGCTGGGCAGGATCCCGCTGTGCCTTCTGCTCAAGAGCGGCAGTTTTCAAGCGCTGGCTCCGTCTTTCCGGGCGTCCAATTCACGGTCCATGGCGCGGCGGAGCCGCATGATGCCTTCCTCCGCCCGTTCGGGTGTGGTGGAGGCGAAGCAGAGCCGCAGGGCGTCGCCGAACTTTCCGCTGGCGGACAGGGCTGGCCCCGGGATGAAGGCTACGCCTTCGGTCAGCGCCGTCTCGAAGAGCTTGGTGGTGGAGATCTGTGCGTCCTCGCCCTGGAGCGTAAGCCAGAGGAAAAAGCCGCCTTTGGGATCGGTGGTGGTGACCCTGTCGCCCAGGTGTCGGCGCAGGCTTTCCTGCATGGAGTCCTTGCGGCGTTTGTACTCAGTGCGCAGACCGGCGAGGTGGCTGTCCAGGCCGCCGCGGCGGATGAACTCCGCAACAATGTGCTGGGCTGGAACATTGGCGCAGGTGTCCATGGCCTGCTTGGCATTGATGACCAGCTGGCGCAACGCGGGATCCGTGTCAACCCAGCCCACGCGCAGGCCCGGGGCCAGGATCTTGGAGAAGGTCCGGACGGAGAACAACAGCGGATCCCCGGGGCTCAGCGCTTGCAGCGAGGGCAGGTCTTCGCCTTCGAAACGCAGCAACCCGTACGGGTCATCGTCAATGATGACCGAGTTCCACTCGTGCGCCAGCTCCAGAAGCTGATGGCGGCGCGGCAGGGAGAGCGTGGTCCCGGAGGGGTTTTGAAAGTTCGGGATGGTGTAGATCGCCTTGGGCGTACGGCCCGCAGCCCTCACCAGCTCCGGCAGCGCCTCCACAATGAGCCCGTTCTCGTCCATGGGTGCCTCGAGCAGCTCAGCGCCGTAGCTCAGTGCAGTGGCGCTGCCATTGGTGTAGGTCGGGCTTTCCACGATGACAAGGTCACCAGGGTTGATGAAGATCTTGCACGCCAGGTCAAGGCCCTGCATGCCGCCGGCGGTAATGGTGACTCGTTCCTCGGAGGTCGGGTCGGAGGTGCCGGCCAGGTATTCCACGAGGGCCTTCACCAGCACAGGCTCGCCCTCGGTGGCGCCGTAGGTCATGGAGCTGTGGTCGATGACCTTGTCCGCGATGTCGCGGAACTCAGCCAGCGGGATGGCTTCGTCCGCCGGAGAGCCCATGGCGAAGCGGACAATGTCGTGCGTCTGCGCGGCCAGCAGGGAAGTGCTGGAATCAATGACCGAGCCTACGAGGTCGGCTGTACGATCAGCCAAAGGCAGTGGGGTGCGGGATCGGGTGGCAAAGTGGTCAACAGTCATGGCCTAGCCGCCTTTCTGGATGAGTTCGCGGGGGTAGCTGGTAAAGGTTTCCACGCCGTCGGCGGTGACGCGGATCGATTCGGAGAGTTCGTAGCCGTAGTTGTCCATCCACATTCCGCCGATCACATGGAAGGTCATGTTCTCCGCCAGGACGGATTCGTCCTCGGAGCGGATGGAAATCGTGCGCTCCCCCCAGTCCGGCGGATAGCCGACACCGATCGAGTAACCAATGCGGGATGGCTTTTCCAGGCCGTACTTGGCCAGCGTCCAGTTCCAGGCCCGGGCAAGCTCGCTCACGGGAACACCGGGCTGCACCTCGGTCAGCACCGCGTTCAGCCCGTCGGCGACGGCGTCGGCCAACTTTCCAAGGCGGTCCGGCTTCTTGCCCAGGGTCAGGGTGCGCGCCAGCGGGACGTGGTAGCGCTGGTGGGCGCCGGCCAGTTCGATGACCACGGCCTGGCCGGCCTCGAAGCGGTCCTCGCTCCAGGTCAGGTGCGGAGTGTCCGCGGCCTCCCCGGTGGGGAGCATCGGCACAATTGCCGGATAGTCTCCGCCGATGCCGCCGGCGCCCTTGATCTGGGCCTGACTGATGGCGGCAGCGGCGTCGCATTGGCGGACGCCGACGTCGATCGTTTCGACGGCAGCCTGCATCGCTGCCATGCAGACCTGCGCTGCGCCGCGCATCAGCTGCACTTCTGCGGGGGACTTGATGGAACGGACCCAGTTCACCAGCTCGAAGCTATCCACCAGGGTCCATTCGGGAATGGCGTTGACGAGGGAACGGTACGCCTTTGGGGAGAAAAAGTGCGAGTCCATTTCCAGCCCCACACAACCCTTGGCTGCGGGGGCGATGAGATAGCGCTCCCGCAGCGCAAAGGCCACCCAGTCAAAGGGATGCACATGCGGCCGGTGGACATACTGTTCCGGGTACCCCACGATGCACTCCGAAGGCAGCCAGCTTGTGCGGGAGGCACCGCTGGCATCCATGGCCCTGGCAAAGAAGAGCATGGGTCCATCAGCAGGCACGAAGACCACCTGCGGGGTATAAAAGGACCACGCGTTGTACCCGGTCAGATAGTAGATGTTCGCCGGGTCGGTTACCAGCAAGGCCGAAAGGCCCTGATTGTCCATCCGAACCCGTGCGCCAGCAAGGCGTACCGCGTACTCCTCTTCGCTGAACAGCAAAGGACACCTCCAAAAACGGCAGTAGATTGTTTACAATCTACTGCATGTGCTCTGAATCACATAACTCGCGTGGATGCTGCCGCGGCATGGGACTGCGCGATCACCTGATTGTTGACAATAAGCAGATGTGACGTGGATCATAGAACGC
>NZ_JBTNDD010000022.1:0-5429 GCF_054511195.1 Arthrobacter sp. Sr33
TTTTTTGGTTCCTGTTGTTGGTTGGGAACCGCATAGTGGACGAAAGCAGCATATCTTTACACCATCCTTGGTGTGAACGTCTTTTGATGCCGTTCACGGGTGGTGTGTGTGGTGTAAGTTATCGGCTTATTAGTACCGGTCAGCTTCACAAGTCGTTAGTCCTTGCTTCCACGTCCGGCCTATCAACCCAGTGGTCTGGCTGGGGGCCTCTCACACAAATGTGTATGGAAATCTCATCTCGAAGCAGGCTTCCCGCTTAGATGCTTTCAGCGGTTATCCCATCCGAACGTAGCTAATCAGCGGTGCACTTGGCAGTACAACTGACACACCAGAGGTTCGTCCGTCCCGGTCCTCTCGTACTAAGGACAGCCCTTCTCAAATTTCCTGCGCGCGCAGCGGATAGGGACCGAACTGTCTCACGACGTTCTAAACCCAGCTCGCGTACCGCTTTAATGGGCGAACAGCCCAACCCTTGGGACCTACTCCAGCCCCAGGATGCGACGAGCCGACATCGAGGTGCCAAACCATGCCGTCGATATGGACTCTTGGGCAAGATCAGCCTGTTATCCCCGAGGTACCTTTTATCCGTTGAGCGACGGCCATTCCACAATGTACCGCCGGATCACTAGTCCCGACTTTCGTCCCTGCTTGAGATGTCTCTCTCACAGTCAAGCTCCCTTGTGCACTTACACTCGACACCTGATTGCCAACCAGGCTGAGGGAACCTTTGGGCGCCTCCGTTACTTTTTAGGAGGCAACCGCCCCAGTTAAACTACCCATCAGGCACTGTCCCTGACCCGGATTACGGGCCGAAGTTAGATATCCAGTATGACCAGAGTGGTATTTCAACGATGACTCCCCCTGAACTAGCGTCCAGGGTTCACAGTCTCCCACCTATCCTACACAAGCCACACCGAACACCAATACCAAACTATAGTGAAGGTCTCGGGGTCTTTCCGTCCTGCTGCGCGTAACGAGCATCTTTACTCGTAGTGCAATTTCGCCGAGCTTATGGTTGAGACAGCGGGGAAGTCGTTACTCCATTCGTGCAGGTCGGAACTTACCCGACAAGGAATTTCGCTACCTTAGGATGGTTATAGTTACCACCGCCGTTTACTGGGGCTTAAATTCCCAGCTTCGCACCCCGAAGGGCACTAACCGGTCCTCTTAACCTTCCAGCACCGGGCAGGAGTCAGTCCGTATACATCGTCTTGCGACTTCGCACGGACCTGTGTTTTTAGTAAACAGTCGCTTCCCCCTGGTCTCTGCGGCCCCACAACGCTCACAACAGCAAGTGTTGGTCACGGGTGAGGCCCCCCTTCTCCCGAAGTTACGGGGGCATTTTGCCGAGTTCCTTAACCATAATTCTCTCGATCGCCTTAGTATTCTCTACCTGATCACCTGTGTCGGTTTGGGGTACGGGCGGCTAAAACCTCGCGCCGATGCTTTTCTAGGCAGCATAGGATCACCGGATCCCCGCATAACGGGGCCCATCGGGTCTCAGAGACGGTATCAAAACCAGGACCACGGATTTGCCTATGGTCCCTCCTACATCCTTAGACCGGGGCAACCATCGCCCGGCCCGGCTACCTTCCTGCGTCACACCTGTTAATACGCTTACCTCCCAGGATCAGGTCCCGCGCTCCACCAAAAACCACGTCACCCCGAAGGGTGGGCAGTCAGGTATTGGGCGGTTAGTATCCCCTGCTCAGTATGGGCGGTTTTTCGCCGGTACGGGAATATCAACCCGTTGTCCATCGACTACGCCTGTCGGCCTCGCCTTAGGTCCCGACTTACCCAGGGCAGATTAGCTTGACCCTGGAACCCTTGATCATTCGGCGGACGGGTTTCTCACCCGTCTTTCGCTACTCATGCCTGCATTCTCACTCGTGTAGGCTCCACCGCTGGTTTACACCGCGACTTCACCGCCCACACGACGCTCCCCTACCACTCCAGACGCCTGAACTCAGGAGAACAAGTCTCCGGCTTAGCTAATATCTGAAATCCACAACTTCGGCGGTGTACTTGAGCCCCGCTACATTGTCGGCGCGGAATCACTTGACCAGTGAGCTATTACGCACTCTTTCAAGGATGGCTGCTTCTAAGCCAACCTCCTGGTTGTCTTCGCAACTCCACATCCTTTCCCACTTAGCACACGCTTAGGGGCCTTAGTTGGTGGTCTGGGCTGTTTCCCTCTCGACTATGAAGCTTATCCCCCACAGTCTCACTGCTGCGCTCTCACTTACCGGCATTCGGAGTTTGGCTGACGTCAGTAACCTTGTAGGGCCCATTAGCCATCCAGTAGCTCTACCTCCGGTAAGAAACACGCAACGCTGCACCTAAATGCATTTCGGGGAGAACCAGCTATCACGAAGTTTGATTGGCCTTTCACCCCTACCCACAGCTCATCCCCTCCATTTTCAACTGAAGTGGGTTCGGTCCTCCACGACGTCTTACCGTCGCTTCAACCTGGCCATGGGTAGATCACTTCGCTTCGGGTCTAGATCACGCCACTCACTCGCCCTATTCAGACTCGCTTTCGCTACGGCTTCCCCACACGGGTTAACCTCGCGACGTAACACTAACTCGCAGGCTCATTCTTCAAAAGGCACGCCATCACACCACCACCCCCGAAAGGATGGCAACGCTCTGACGGATTGTAGGCACACGGTTTCAGGTACTGTTTCACTCCCCTCCCGGGGTACTTTTCACCTTTCCCTCACGGTACTTGTCCGCTATCGGTCATCAAGGAGTATTTAGGCTTACCAGGTGGTCCTGGCAGATTCGCACGGGATTTCTCGGGCCCCGTACTACTTGGGATACTCTCCAAACGGCAGCACGCATTACGGTTACGGGACTTACACCCTCTCCGGCCGGCCTTTCAAGACCGTTCACCTATACGCCTGCACTCATTTCACTGATCCGGCAGAATCAGAACGGAAAGTCCCGCAACCCCAGTGATGCAACGCCCGCCGGCTATCACACACCACTGGTTTAGCCTCATCCGCGTTCGCTCGCCACTACTAACGGAATCACTATTGTTTTCTCTTCCTGTGGGTACTGAGATGTTTCACTTCCCCACGTTCCCTCCACGCACCCTATGTGTTCAGATGCGGGTCACCCGGTCCATCGCTGGCCAGGCGGGGTTTCCCCATTCGGAAATCCTGGGCTCACAGTCCGGTTATCGACTCCCCCAGGCTTATCGCAGATTCCCACGTCCTTCTTCGGCTCTTGATGCCAAGGCATCCACCGTGTGCCCTTAAAAACTTGACCACAAAAGATCAAAAAACATATCGAGAAAACCATGGCATCAAACTAAAAGTCTGAAACCAAGATTTTTTGAAATTGCTTCTTATTTTTAAGATGCTCTCGTCCACTATGCAGTTCTCAACCAACAACCCCACACCACCAACCAAAACCCCCAAACACGAGGATCCCGCTGCCATGGCAGGGAAAAACCAGAAACCCCAGCACCCCAACCCCCACAAACAACACCCCACCACCCCGACACGCCACAACGACGCACCAAACCAGCAGAACACTTGTCCACGACAATCAGAGCCCTGTTATTTCAGGACCCAACAGTGTGCCATACGATAACCCAATCACCACCAACCAGAACCATTTCCACACCACCAAAAGGCGATCGTACTCTGCAACCAGCCAGCGCCACCAGGCACCTATCCATTGATATTCCACCCTTGAGCAGCCCACCGCGGAACAAACGCCCGCGCAATAGGCCATACTCCTACAAACCCCACACCAACCACACAGGATCGGCGCGTCATTCGAGGTGCTCCTTAGAAAGGAGGTGATCCAGCCGCACCTTCCGGTACGGCTACCTTGTTACGACTTAGTCCCAATCGCCGGTCCCACCTTCGACAGCTCCCTCCCCACAAGGGGGTTAGGCCACCGGCTTCGGGTGTTACCAACTTTCGTGACTTGACGGGCGGTGTGTACAAGGCCCGGGAACGTATTCACCGCAGCGTTGCTGATCTGCGATTACTAGCGACTCCGACTTCATGAGGTCGAGTTGCAGACCTCAATCCGAACTGAGACCGGCTTTTTGGGATTAGCTCCACCTCACAGTATCGCAACCCTTTGTACCGGCCATTGTAGCATGCGTGAAGCCCAAGACATAAGGGGCATGATGATTTGACGTCGTCCCCACCTTCCTCCGAGTTGACCCCGGCAGTCTCCTATGAGTCCCCGCCATAACGCGCTGGCAACATAGAACGAGGGTTGCGCTCGTTGCGGGACTTAACCCAACATCTCACGACACGAGCTGACGACAACCATGCACCACCTGTAAACCGGCCGCAAGCGGCCAACACATCTCTGCGCTGTTCCAGTTCATGTCAAGCCTTGGTAAGGTTCTTCGCGTTGCATCGAATTAATCCGCATGCTCCGCCGCTTGTGCGGGCCCCCGTCAATTCCTTTGAGTTTTAGCCTTGCGGCCGTACTCCCCAGGCGGGGCACTTAATGCGTTAGCTACGGCGCGGAAAACGTGGAATGTCCCCCACACCTAGTGCCCAACGTTTACGGCATGGACTACCAGGGTATCTAATCCTGTTCGCTCCCCATGCTTTCGCTCCTCAGCGTCAGTTAATGCCCAGAGACCTGCCTTCGCCATCGGTGTTCCTCCTGATATCTGCGCATTTCACCGCTACACCAGGAATTCCAGTCTCCCCTACATCACTCTAGTCTGCCCGTACCCACCGCAGATCCGGAGTTAAGCCCCGGACTTTCACGGCAGACGCGACAAACCACCTACGAGCTCTTTACGCCCAATAATTCCGGATAACGCTTGCGCCCTACGTATTACCGCGGCTGCTGGCACGTAGTTAGCCGGCGCTTCTTCTGCAGGTACCGTCACTTTCGCTTCTTCCCTACTGAAAGAGGTTTACAACCCGAAGGCCTTCATCCCCCACGCGGCGTCGCTGCATCAGGCTTGCGCCCATTGTGCAATATTCCCCACTGCTGCCTCCCGTAGGAGTCTGGGCCGTGTCTCAGTCCCAGTGTGGCCGTCCACCCTCTCAGGCCGGCTACCCGTCGTCGCCTTGGTAGGCCATTACCCCACCAACAAGCTGATAGGCCGCGAGTCCATCCAAAACCGCAATAAAGCTTTCCACCAACATGGCATGCGCCAGAAGGTCATATCCAGTATTAGACCCGGTTTCCCAGGCTTATCCCAGAGTCAAGGGCAGGTTACTCACGTGTTACTCACCCGTTCGCCACTAATCCCCCAGCAAGCTGGGATCATCGTTCGACTTGCATGTGTTAAGCACGCCGCCAGCGTTCATCCTGAGCCAGGATCAAACTCTCCGTAAATGCATTACAGACACGCACCCACCACCAGGAAAAACCAGTAAACAGGCACGCGCAAAATTCGAAACCAGCCAAAAACAACCACACAACACCACGGGGTG
>NZ_JBTNDD010000023.1:0-5044 GCF_054511195.1 Arthrobacter sp. Sr33
GCCCCATGGATCCCTCGATGGAATGACACCGTCGGCTTACTGGGAAAACTGGACCGCAGGAAACCAACTAGCTATCGCATAGCCACTGGACTGCTAACGGGGGCCCAACCAGGAAAATTACTTGGGAGACCGCATGCCGGGCATTTGCTCCAAGCAGAGGCTTGATGGGATCTCGAAGATCCGAGCTCTGCCTGATGTTCAACAGATTTGTCATCGGGCTGTTACCTGTGGCTCTATCTTGGCCAGCCACAAACAGTCGCAATGCAGTTTCGATGACGTGCTGCATCAAGGTGTAACTCTCAATAGAAGCCATGGTTCTGCTGCTGAGAGTGTCCCCGGCCGGGACGTCCAGTGCGAACTTCTTGTCTTGGAGCACGGACTGGAACTGTCCGAAGAGTGATGCCTGATCGGAGCGGTCCCACCTAACCGAACCGGGCTCCATGTCAACAAGTGCAATTATTCCCCAGAGCCGGCGTTCGAAATACTCTGCGGGATCAACCCTGTAGTAATTCTCCTTCAGTACCTCTTCAACCGCACCTGGCGTCGCCGATAATGCTCCCGTCCTGATCTGGTGAATGCTCAAGGGACCGTTCAGTGCCATCAGGCAAAACTACCTGACCATTCGACCCAAGACTCGATGTTCGGTGCGTCTAGCTAAGGTCAATCGTGTCCGCGACCCGTAGAAGAGGGGTGAATGCCGATGATGGGACATCTCGATGTGTGGGAAGCCGAGTTCTACCCGGCGATGCGAGGCTGCTTCAGCAGGCAAGGCATGAGTGCTTTCATGCATTCTATGTAGAATCTTTTACCCATTGCATGTATGATGGCAATCATGCACATACAGAGGTTTCTTCAGCCCACCCTCATTGAACAGATTGAGACTACCCCCGTACTCATCGTCGAGGGAGCGCGTGCCGTTGGTAAAACTTGGCTCTTGCGGGAGCTGAAGAATGCAAACTTTGTCTCGGCCAGCTTCACGATGACTGACCCCACTCAACTAGCTGCAGCCTCCGAGAACCCGTTGGCTTGGCTGAGGAGCTTACCTAGGCCTTTTGCTATCGATGAAGCTCAACTCCTGCCGGAGCTACCAGTAGCGCTCAAAGCACTCCTCGACGAAACTGACGAATCAGTGCGGTGTGTCCTGACGGGTTCTGCGGCAATCGGTCAAACCGGACTAGGTGGAACGGATCCTCTCGCTCGACGTGCATCTCGATTAACCCTCGAACCCCTCAGTGAAGCCGAGATAACAGCCGCGGAGTCAGGCCCATGGTCCGTCGTTGATCAATTGTTCGACGGAATTCCTCAAACGGGCTTGTCAGTGCCCCTACCACTCAATTGGGAGGAGCGGATTATTCGCGGAGGTCTTCCCCGATACCGAATAATGAATGCGGAACGCTCGACCGCTACTCTGCATCGCCAAATTGGGCAAGATATCAGGTCGCTCCTGACCGACGACGTAATGCCGGAGGAAAGGATGGATTCACGTATCGCTCACGACGTCCTAACTCATCTTCTGATGCATCCAGGAGGAGAGCTGAATACCACGGCCATTGCCAGGTCAATCGGCATCGACGTTCGAACAGTCAACCGCTATATAGACATTCTCGAGCGTCGGTTCCTAGTAGACGAGCTTCCCAACTTTCACAGGCCGTCAAAGAAATCGGTACGGTCAACAGCCAAGTGTTATCCCGCTGACTCAGCACTCTCCGGATCGGTGCTTTTCGCTACTGATCGGACGATGGCCGAAGCCTCTACTCGAGGTGGAATGTTGGAAGCCCACGTTGTTCAGCAAATTAAAGCTCACCTTGGCTGGGCGGAAACCACCGTAACGCTGAGTCATTGGAGGGAGAACAAGAACGGCCGCACTAGCGAAGTTGACCTCGTGCTGCAGGATGCTCGAGGGCGTCTTGTCGCGATCGAGATAAAAGCATCCGGCGTCGTCTCTTCTAGCCATTTCAGAGGCATCCGCGCGTTCAAAAACTACTACGGAGATCGGTTCCACCGAGGATTTGTAATTGGTACTGGTGAACAAGCCGTTGCCTTCGACGACGATCTGTGGGCACTGCCCTTGAATGCGCTATCCCAAATCCAGTTGTGGCATTCACCCGAAGAAGCATCCGTCCAAAGCTCTGCTGTTGTTCCTCACCCCTCGTCCGGATTTCAGGAAGTAGATACCGTGCCTGTCCTTGAAGAAGCCAAAATATTTGTCAGCTACAGCCACCAAGACCAAGAGTCAAGCACTGGCGGTGACATCCGGCAGTTCGCGACGGACGTGGTTGACGCTCTCGAAGGAATACACGGAAGGACAGTCCAACTATTTCTTGATGTCAAAGACGTTCGATGGGGTGATGACCTATGGTCGAGGCTGGATGACGAACTGCAAGCATCTACCTTCTTGGTGCCCTTTATCACCCCTCGCTATCTCAAGAGCGAAGGGTGTAGACGAGAATTTACTTCCTTTTCCGAGGCCGCACAACGGAACGGTTCGGAACAACTTCTGTTGCCATTGATTTGGATCACGCCACCGACGCTTCATTCGGAAACGCTGACTGACCCAATCGTCGAACGGTTACAGGCAACTCTCCACCTCGATGTCACCGCAGCGCGCCGCGCAGACCGCGGTTCTGCGGACTACGCGAATCTTGTCGAGGTCGTCGCTGAGAACCTTGAGAAGATCATCGTAGACCGGGAATCAACCCCTGAAGCGGCGAACGATCTCAGCGCAGATCAGCAGCCAGAGGGTGAACCAGAACCGGGGCTTGATGAATACCTTGCGAATGTCGAAGAGCTGATGCCCCAAGCCGAGCGAACGCTCTCTACGTTTCTGGAGAACTTCACGGACCTAGCAGACGAATTGCAGAATACTATCGGCAGATTCCAGGCCCAGAATCCAACACAACTACGAGCTTCAATGGTTCTAGTCGGCAACACTCTAAAAGAACCGAATGAGCGGCTCACGGTCAGTGCACGTGCCGCCATCACTACGTGGGATCATCTCATGACCAATCTGAACCGGAGCCTGAGTCTGTACTCAGACATAGGTTCGCAAGAGGCTCCCCAGGATCTAATGGAAACCCTTCGCTCCATGGCCAATCAGTTAGAGGAAATGGACACTGCCGAGCTCGAAGGCATTGCACATCAGATGCCGAAAATGTCCAGCAAACTGGTGCCTACTTCTAAGGCTCTGCTGTCTGCTGTAGGGACGATCAGATCAATGGAAGCATCCCTGCGGTCATGGCTCTCGGCCATAGAAGATTAGGAGTGAGCGGTCGCGATGCTGTGGTCGAGTCACCAAGTTTCGGGTGGCACAACGTTCGCATCTGCGGTTGGCCCTGCTCGGCGCCATGGATTCGAGCCCTCGCCAGTTCGCCAGACCTCTAATAGTGCTGTCAGCATTAGAAGGCAGAATGGTCCCATGACCAAGTTAAACCCGGAATGGGCCGTCGATGAGATCGATTCCTTTCTGAACGTGACCGAACAAGTTCCCTATGAGAACGACGGTGGTGGCGTATTCTTCATTGGTTCACGTATGCGCGGCTCTGATATAGAGGCAGCACAAGGCGCTCACGTTGTAGAGCAAATTCTGGATAGGGTCTTACCTAGCTGGGCTAGAGGCCGCCCCGTGCCCGACAGCGAATACGATTGGCTCCGCGACCAAGTTTCACGGGCCAAGGTTGCCCTGCAGCGCTCTGCGGAGCTTGCTGAGAATCTGGGCGACAACGCTCCCGACATGGATGCAGCCAATCTACATCCATGGGCGTGGGAAAACGGCCGATCATATTGGAGTACTGGCCACTTCCATCAAGCAGTGATGCAAGCGGCAATTCGAATCAACGCAGAGACTCAGGCCAAGCTGAATCGCATGGATGTCTCCGAAACAGCCTTATTCAACGAGGCATTCTCATTGGACGCTCCAAAGAAAAATGGATCCCGCCTTCGACTGATGAAGGACGACGGTGGGAAGACCTACCAGAACCTTCACCGAGGCGCCAGAGCCTTTGCCGACGGGCTCTACACGGCAATACGTAATCCAGGGATGCATCTGCCCCCACAGGAGGATGGCGGAATCGAACAGCTTGCCCTCGAACAATTGGCGGCCTTTAGCCTGCTAGCTCGCTGGATCGATCAATCAAATGTCGAAACCGTTTGAACCGCGGCCCCGCTCGGGAAGTTTCATTCACTCCCACCATATGAGGATTTGTTTATCGCTGCGGACAACGTTGGACTTTGCGGATCGGCTTAGCCTGGGGCAGCCCCGGACCTAGGCAGTCCGTTGGACGATCCGGTACACCGTGCTCCTGGCGACTTTGAAGAGTTCGGCGATTTCGGTGGTGGTGTGTTGTCCTCCCTTATATAGGGAGATGAGGTGTGCTTCTTGGGACTTGGTGAGTTTGGGTTGTTTGCCGCGGAGTCTGCCTTTGGCTTTGGCGACTTGCATGCCTTCGCGGGTGCGGGCGCGGATGAGGTCTGATTCGAATTCGGCGACCATGGCGAGGACGTTGAAGAGGAGACGGCCGACGGGGTCGGTGGGGTCGTGGACGGATCCGCCGATGCTGAGCTTGATCCCTCTCTTGGTGAGGTCTTCGATGATGTCTCGGGCATCCGGCAGCGATCGGGCGAGTCGGTCGAGTTTGGTGATGACGAGGGTGTCGCCGGCTCTGCAGGCGGCGAGGGCTTCGCGGAGTCCTGGGCGTTCGCGGTTGGTGCCGGTGAGTCCGTGGTCGACGTAGATCAGGTCTTCGGGGACATTGAGTGCGGCAAGCCCATTGCGTTGCGCGGTGAGGTCTTGTTCGTTCGTGGAGACGCGTGCGTATCCGATGATGTGTCCGGCCATGGTTCTCACTGTAGCGCTAGAGTGACCTAAGCGAGACAGTTTCACGGGCGGGGTAAACGCGAATCTGAAAACCCAGGTTTCATATGGCATTTTTATCGTCTGTGAATCGCAGCGGTAAGTGGCGTTGTTTGCGCGGAATTCAGTGGCCGATGAGGAGTGCTTCGCGGGCGGCGTCGACAACCTCGGGGGTGAGTGTGTCGAGGTTGTTGA
>NZ_JBTNDD010000024.1:0-1733 GCF_054511195.1 Arthrobacter sp. Sr33
CCCGGGGTTTTCATGAGGGTGGGGCCCGTCGGGTGTGTTAAAGCGACGAAAGGTGCTTCTGGGCTGGGAAAATAGTGTTGTTGACGCACTGTTCCACCGGCTGAAAGAAGCACCTTTCTGATGTCTAAGATTACCGGAGTTTTCCCGTCTCTTCCTGTCGCCACGACGGAGCAGTCGCTGGTCTCCCACGCGGGGCTGAACGTGGTGACATCTCTGATCGACGCGCTCGGTTTCCGGGGCTTGTGCGAGGACCGGTTAGGCCAGTTCGTTCCCGCCGGGGCCCGGCATCGGCCCGGCACGATCCTGGGATCCTTGGCGGTCATGCTCGCCGGCGGCGGGGAACACGTCTCGGATCTGGATATCCTACGCTCTGGTGCCGGCGTCTTCGGGAACGTGGCCTCGAACGCGACCGTCTCACGGTTCTTCGACCGGGTTGCGGCTGGTCCGGACGTCTTCGGCTACGGCTTCGCCACGTTGACTCGCCAGCTGCGTTCACGGGCATGGGACGCTGCCGGGGACCGGAACCCGGCACTGCGGGCGACCGTCCTGGAGCCCCTGATCCTGGACCTTGATGCCACGCTCGTGGCCTCCCACAGCGACAAGGAACAGGCCGTGGGCACCTATAAGGGCGGGTATGGTTTCGCCCCTTTCATCGCCAGCGTCGATTACGGTACGGGCAACGGGACCGGGGAGATCCTGGCCGCGTTGATGCGTCCAGGCAACGCCGGAGCCAACAGTGCCCAAGACCACATCGAGGTGTTCACCCAGGCCATCGGACAGCTCCCCGACAGTTTCTACGACGGCCACGGTGAGCTCATCGGGGACAAGGTGCTGGTGCGCACCGACAGCGCCGGGGCGTCACGGAAGTTCCTGCATCACCTGGCGTCGTTAGGTGTCCAGTTCACGGTGTCCTACCCGGTGCCGGTCACCAAGGCCCACATGGTCGCCTGGATCAACGACAAAGCGCATTGGCAGCCGGCCCTGGACCAGAACGGTAAGGAACGCACCGATGCGTGGGTCATCAACGCCACCGAGATTTTCGGGCTCACCGATTACCCGGTCGGGACGAACCTGTTCCTACGCGCCGAGCCCCTTCACCCCGGGGCGCAGGCAACGCTGCTCGATGTTGACGGACACAGAATCACGGCCTTTCTGACGAACTCGCCGCGCTGGCACGGGCCCACCCTTGATGCCCGGCACCGGGCCCGGGGACGGTGTGAGAACCGGATCAAAACGCTGAAGAACACTGGGCTCGGGAAACTGCCGTTCTATGATTTCCACGCCAATCAGGCCTGGGCTGACATTGCCGCCCTGGCCATGAATCTAGTGTCCTGGCTGCAACTGGCCATCCTGCCGGCCGGGCATACAGCCCGCGGCTGGGACATCAAACGGTGGCGGTACCGGCTCTTCGCGACCGCCGGAAAACTCATCACTAGGGCCCGGCGGACCCAGCTGCTGATCCCCGGCAACGCGCCGGAAACCGGCACGATCACCACCCTCCTGACCGCCATTACCGAGCTCAAGCACAGCCTCCGACAACCGAGCCCGCGCCTGGCCTGAAAGCCGGACGGCCAGCCCTGCAACCACCGAAACACCCGATCGGAGACGTGGAACCCGACGCCCAGCCAGCGACCACAGGCCCCGCCAACACGCCCAAAACAAGAAAATCCCACCGGACGCGAACTAGCCCATGACCTGGCCGCGAACCCGGCCATCATGAAAAATCCGGGCTA
>NZ_JBTNDD010000025.1:0-1558 GCF_054511195.1 Arthrobacter sp. Sr33
CGGTATCAACAAACATGGCACACTATTGAGTTCTCAAACAACAGACACACCCGGCACCAAACAGAACCAAACAGTTCCATCATCGCTCCGGAGCAACTTTTCAAACTTACCCGAACTTGGAAGCTTTAGCAAATCAACATTGTCGTGATCTGCAGCTCAACCAAGCGGTTCCCTACCCGTCATCCGCATGCCAAAAGCATGCCATTTCCAGGCTGTTTGTAAGGGGTCGGTCGCTATTTTTCCGCAGAAGCGGCGGCGACTTGTTCTACTTTACACACCATATGGACCGCTACCAAATCGGCCCTTTCATCATCACCTTCCACCCCGGAAACGCGCCCATTCCCCAGTAACGGCGCCGATCAAGGTGCCTGCCCGGCGCCCCATCAACGGCAGGCCGAGCCGGAAAAGCGGCCATGAGACAGTGTGCCGTGCATCACGCAGATGGGCGCCCGTCAACTGTTCTCTGAATACCGCGCGAGCGCTTTTGCGATGGTGCGTAGTTGTGTCCGCGATGGTTCGATAATTGCCCTTGCCCGCCGTTCGATGCCGCTCCATCGCTACTGCAATGTCCGGGTATAGCCAGACATGTGCATCGGGCATCTCCCCTGGGCAGGTAGCAATCAGTCGGTGTCTCCACCCTGACCGATCGCTGCATTGGTGACGGTCGGAAATTGAGCCGTCACCGCGGTACCCAGGAAGGTCCCGCGATTGAGAATCTGAGGGAGGGCCATCCGGCCCCCGGGGCCCAGTCCCCGGCGCCCTGCCACCAACCCCAGCCCCAGCCCCAGACCGACAACTCGCGCAAAGATGCTGGCAGATCTTCCGCCCGACCTGGGCAACGTTGAGACCATCGGCTAACCATCGCGGATCACAAGGACACCTGATCACGTCCTGCAACGAAGAACTCCACCGAGGTAGGCATCTAAGGAAAGGCGATCGGCTACAGGAACGGCAAAATGAGCTTCCGCGCCTGGCTGCCGCGTATTTGGCACGAGAGACCTATTGCCGGTGCAAACCCAGCTGGTCACTAACCAAAACATTGCCGATGCGTATCTGGTCAGTTCAACGCTGGAGACCCACGCTGATGATCCGAGGTACAGGTACCGGCCTATCACCGACGAGCTCCCAGGCGAACTACCGCAGCGGGGAAGAACGGGGTCCAGCTGTCGAGTCGAGACCACCGAATCTGGTCCATGTTTTCACGGCAGTGTTTTCACAGATGCGGACCCTGACCCCGGTCCTGAACCGCCGGTGCCGGCTAGCAGTCTCCGCATTGGAAAGCACCATGCACTCACGCAGCTATCCGGAACGGAGGCGCATGCAGATCGTGGACGCCACGACCGGTTGAATCGGACCACTTCCGTTCCCGGACTTTCCAAGGAATCGCTGAGACGCCACTCGCTCGCCAGGTCGATGGTGTTGGGTGTTTGGGGTGTGGTGGGTTAATTGCGAAAGGCCCCACCGGTGGTGGGGCCTTTCGTCTAATGGTTGTCCGGCGGTGTCCTACTCTCCCACACTCTCTCGGGTGCAGTACCATCGGCGCTGTGGGTCTTAGCTT
>NZ_JBTNDD010000026.1:0-1444 GCF_054511195.1 Arthrobacter sp. Sr33
GGCTCTTCGTAAACGAGAGTGTGGGTGGGGTGTAGCCGGGGTGATCGGTGTGGGCGCGTCGAAGGCGGGATAGAGGTCGAGGCCTTCCGATGATGGAAGTTCCTACGCTGCCCATCCGAAAGACCTCGACGTGCTCAACGCTACCTTTCATGCCCCTGATCTGACGACGTTCTGCCGGCTCGACGAACTCGGCTTGGAAGCCGTCGGCCAGCAGCTGTGCCCGGGTCGGGCGGTGATCGAATGCCGTGTCGTTCAGGCAAATCCGTGGTGCCGAGGCTGCGGCTCTGCGGGTGTGCTCCGTGACACGGTGACGCGCCGGTTGGCGCATGAGCCGTTCGGTCACCGGCCGACTACGTTGCTGGTGCGGATACGCCGTTACCGGTGCACCGAGTGCGGTCGCACCTGGCGACAGGACACGGACGCAGCAGCTGAGCCCCGGGCGAAGATCTCGCGTCGCGGACTCAGGTGGGCGCTCGAGGCGGTCGTGGTCGATCACCTCACCGTGTCCCGGGTCGCTGCCGGTCTGGGAGTGTCCTGGCATACCGCCAACAGCGCCGTCCTTGCGGAGGGCAAGCGGCGGCTGATCGATAACCCGCAGCGGTTCGACGGGGTGACCGCGATCGGCGTCGACGAACACGTCTGGCGGCACACCCGACGTGGCGACAAGTTCGTCACGGTGATCATTGATCTGACTCCGATCCGCGAGAAGACGGGCCCGGCACGGCTGCTGGACATGGTCGAAGGCCGCTCCAAACAGGTCTTCAAGACCTGGCTCGCAGACCGCCCGCAGGCATGGCGGGACGGGGTGGAAGTGGTGGCGATGGATGGGTTCACCGGCTTCAAGACCGCGACCACGGAGGAGCTCCCGGACGCGGTGCCGGTCATGGATCCGTTTCATGTTGTTCGGCTTGCCAGCGACGGGTTGGACCGGTGCCGGCAACGTGTTCAGCAGGCGACGCTCGGGCATCGGGGTCGTGCCGGTGACCCGCTCTACCGGGCCCGACGGACCCTGCATACCGGCGCGGATTTGCTCACCGACAAACAGAACGCACGCTTGGAGGCCGTCTTCGCGTCCGAGGAACACCTCGAGGTCGAAGCTACTTGGGGCATCTATCAGCGGATCGTCGCCGCATACAGGGAACCGAATAAGACACAAGGGAAACAGATGATGCAGGCAGTGATCAACTCCGTCACCAGCGGCGTTCCCGCAGCCCTGGTCGAGATCCGCCGAATCGGCCGGACCCTGAAACAACGCGCCGCCGACGTACTCGCGTTCTTCGACCGACCCGGCACCAGCAACGGCCCCACGGAGGCCATCAATGGGCGGCTCGAACACCTCCGCGGCTCAGCCCTCGGATTCCGGAACATCACCAACTACATCGCTCGATCACTCCTGGAATCAGGCGGCTTCAGACCCTACCTACACTCCCAATTACGATGAGCC
>NZ_JBTNDD010000027.1:0-1279 GCF_054511195.1 Arthrobacter sp. Sr33
TTCAGGCCCCAGTCGTGGCGGGCACGGCTCCGGTGACGGCGCCGACGGCGTTTTCGAAGCGTTCGAGGCCGGTGGTGATTTCGTTGGCGGTGACGACGAGGGCGGGGATGAGGCGGACAACGTTGCCTGCGGGTCCGCAGGTGAGGGTGAGTAGGCCCTGGGTGGTTGTGGCCTGCTGGACTGCTGCGGCGGTGGCTGCGTCGGGGGTGCCGTCTTCGGCGGTGAACTCGATGCCCTGCATCAGGCCTTTGCCGCGCACGTCACCGATGACCGGGAAGCGGTTCTGGATGTCTTTCAGGCCGGACTGGAGCTGCTCGCCGCGGATCCGGGAGTTCTCCACGAGCCCTTCATCCCGGACGACGTCCAGGGTCGCGACGCCGGCGGCGGCGGAGACGGCATTGCCGCCGTAGGTCCCGCCTTGGGAACCGGGCCAGCCCTTGGACATCGTCTCGGTCGAGGCGGCGATCGCGGAGATCGGAAAACCCGAAGCGATGCCCTTGGCGGTGATCAGGATGTCCGGGGTCGCGGTGGAGTACTGGTGTCCCCAGAACTTGCCCATCCTGCCCACCCCGGCCTGGACCTCGTCAAAGATCAGCTGGATGCCGTGCCGGTCCGCGCGTTCACGCAGGCCTTCCAGGAACGCCGGCGGGGTCGGCAGGTACCCGCCGTCACCCAGGGCCGGTTCGATCAGGAACGCCGCCGTGTCGTTCGGTGCGGTGCGGGTCTGCAGCAGGTAATCGAGTTCCTTCAACGCGAACGCCACCGTGGCAGCCTCGTCCCACCCGTACCGGTACGCATACGGGAACGCGGACATGTGCACACCGGACATTAACGGAGAGAACCCGGCAGAGAACTTCGTCCCGGCAGTGGTCAACGACGCCGCAGCGACCGTCCGGCCGTGGAAGCCGCCCTGGAACACCACAATGTTCGGCCGGCCCGTGGCCATCCTAGCCAGACGGACCGCAGCCTCCACCGCCTCCGAACCCGAATTGGCGTAAAACACCGAATCCAGGCCCTCAGGCAACACCTCACCGAGCTTCTCGGTCAACTCCAGCAACGGCTTATGCATCACTGTGGTGTACTGCGCATGAATAATTTTGCCCACCTGCTCACGGGCAGCTTCCACCACCCGCGGATGGCAGTGACCCGTACTCGTCACACCAATACCGGTCGTGAAATCCAGGTAGGACTGGCCATCAGTAGCATGGATCCAGCTGCCCAGGGCGTGATCAACCACCAAAGGAGTTGCTTGCTT
Source organism: Arthrobacter sp. Sr33 (assembly GCF_054511195.1). Classification (NCBI taxonomy): domain Bacteria; kingdom Bacillati; phylum Actinomycetota; class Actinomycetes; order Micrococcales; family Micrococcaceae; genus Arthrobacter; species Arthrobacter sp. Sr33. Next base: position 1,256 of record NZ_JBTNDD010000027.1, read on the forward strand.
CAAGAGAGGGCTAAGGGAAGTCAT
>NZ_JBTNDD010000028.1:0-1256 GCF_054511195.1 Arthrobacter sp. Sr33
TGGTTGGGTCCCCGGGTAGGAGTCCAGTGATTATGTGAGTTTCGCATCCGATAATGGGTGCAGGAGGAAATTCACCGATATGGCACGTAGACATACCCCTGATCAGGTCATCGCGAAGGTCCGGCAGGGCCAGAAGATGCTCAACGATGGACGGCCGATGATTGAGGTCGTGAAGGAACTGCAGGTTACCGAAGCGACCTGGTACCGGTGGCTGAACCAATACGGTTCCGAGCACAACGCCGGCCAGACCAAAGCGGTACGGGAGCTCGAGAAGGAAAACGCCCGGCTGAAGAAGCTGGTTGCGGAGAAGGAACTGACCATCGACATACTCAATGAGGTGGCGCGGGGAAAATTTTGAGCCCGGAACCTCGGCGGCGTGCGGTGCGCATGGCGCAGGAGAAGTTCGGGGCGTCCGAAAGACTCGCCTGCAAGATCCTGGGCCAGAACCGTTCCGCGTTGCGCAAGGGGCGGCCGGTCGCGAGCTTCGAAGACCACCGGCTGCGGGTCGATCTGAGGGCTGTTGCGGGGAAGCATCCGGCGTGGGGGTGGCGGAAGGCGCGCTGGCACCTACTCAGCCAGCCAGCCTGGCATGGGGTGGCCTTGAACGCGAAGCGGGTGCGCCGGCTGTGGCGACTCGAGGGACTTACCTGCAAGCCCAGGGCGCGAAAGAAGCGACGGACTGGGCCAGGGGCTGGTGAGCAGAAGCGGTTGGCTGCCCAGTATCCGATGCATGTGGTCAGCTTTGACTTCCAATCCGATGTGACCTCCTGCGGGCGCCATGTGAGATTCTTCAACGTCATCGATGAATACACCCGTACCGCCCTGGCCATCATCCCGCGGCGGTCTTTCACCGCGACGGATGTGGTCGCGGTGCTCGAGGACATCATCGCCGAAACCGGTGTCGTGCCGACGTATGTCCGCTCGGATAACGGGCCGGAATTTACCGCCGCGGCGCTGATCAGCTGGTGCCAAACCGCGGGGGTGGAGACCGCTTTTATTGACCCGGGGTCGCCGTGGCAGAACGGGTACGCCGAGTCATTCAACGCCCAATTCAGAAGGGAACAACTCACCGGGGAAATCATCGACACCCTGGCCGAAGCAAAGTACCTGGCCGATGAATGGAAACAGATCTACAATCATGAACGGCCCCATGGATCCCTCGATGGAATGACACCGTCGGCTTACTGGGAAAACTGGACCGCAGGAAACCAACTAGCTATCGCATAGCCACTGGACTGCTAACGGGGGCCCAACCA